>JBGAUP010000336.1:0-5746 GCA_044228585.1 Runella sp.
ACACTCGACCACGTACGCAGATAATGGCAAAGTTGGGATAGCGTCCAATCGTAGGTTTGGGGAAAGACTTTTTTGGCTACGTTTCGATACGGAAACGGTACTTCCGCGTATTGGTTTTCGACGTGCTGGCGTTCTTTTTCCCAGTATTCCCCCAAGGTGTTACGGTAAAAATCTTCGATAATGACGTCTATTTCAGGGGATACGTGAAGCAACTTATACGTCCAAACCGCGATGATTGCGTTCGGTTTGGCAACGCGCTTCACCTCTGCATTAAACCGTTCAAAATCAAACCAATGCAACGCTTGCCCCACGGTAATCAGGTCGAAAGACGCATTCGCAAAAGGTGTTGTTTCGGCAGGGCAAACGTGATAATGGACGTTGGGAGAGGGCGTTGCCTGCTGCATTTGGGCTTCGCTGATGTCGGTTGCTTCTACACTGATAAAGTGCTGAGCTAAAACGTTGGCCACTTGGCCGTTACCCGTGGCGCAATCCCACGCACTTCCAAAATTTTGAACGTGGCTCAACACCCATTCGTACAAAGTAGCTGGATAAGTAGGGCGATATAAGGCATACTCGGCTGCATGTCCCGAAAATAAGTCTTTCATACAATCATCCGTATCCAACAATTGGAATAGATTTTGGGAAAATATCAATCCAAAAATAACCCGACAATTCCGTGCGTCAATGAGAGACCCAAGCTGAACAACAAGGCTGCCAATACACTTGAAACACTAAAGCCATCTACCAAATAAGCGCAGAGATAGACGAGACCGATGTTGATGACGAAATAAAACAACCCAAGCGTCAAAACCGTAATGGGAATAGACAAAAACTGAAGGATAGGCTTTACAAACGTATTGAGCAAACCCATCACAATGGCCGCAATCACCGCGCTTTGGATAGAATCTACGTAAAAACCCTGCAATACACGACTGGCAACAATCACGACTAAGGTACTAACAATCAATCGAATGATAAGATTTACCATATTTTTAGACGATTTAGGTTGGTTATAAAAAGAAGTTTAATGCAAAATCAGCCATCAGCTATCGGCCATCGAAAATCAGACATCGAAAATCTCATCCATGCTTTTTTTACTGCTGGATTTACGTGCCGAAAATACAACAGTTCTTCCTAAAATTAAACCCCATCCACCAACTCAAACTGCAATTTTATCAAATTGGCATAAAGTCCGTTTTCGTTGAGGGCGAGTTCTTCGTGCGTACCTGCTTCGAGAATAGTCCCATCTTTGATGACATAAATGCAGTCCACGTTGCGAACCGTTGCCAAACGGTGGGCAATGATAATCGTTGTGCGGTTTTGCATCAAGCCGTCTAAAGCCTCTTGTACGAGCTTCTCCGATTCGGCATCCAACGAACTGGTGGCTTCGTCCAAAATCAAGATTTTGGGGTCTTTCAAAATCGCTCGCGCAATGGCAATCCGTTGGCGTTGTCCGCCCGAAAGTTTCACGCCTCGTTCGCCCACTATTGTCTCAAAATTTTCGGGGAACGAAGTAATAAAATCTAACGCATTGGCCTTGCGGGCGGCTTCTCGTATTTCTTGTTCCGTGGCATTGGGCTTGCCGTAGGCAATATTTTCGCGGATAGTTCCCCCAAAAAGCATCACTTCCTGCGGCACTACGGCGATATTTTGACGATAAGCCGTAATGTCAAAGCCTTGAATATCTTGGCCATCTACCAAAACCCGCCCGTTTTGAGGGTGATAATACCGCATCAAGAGTTGTACGATGGTTGACTTTCCTGCTCCGCTATATCCTACCAAGGCAATCTTACGACCCGCGGCTACATCGAGCGAAATATCTTTCAGTACGGCTACATCGGGACGAGTAGGATAAGAAAAGGCTACGTTTTGAAACGAAATGTTCCCGTGAAGGGGTACAACCGACGCGATAGGCTTGATTTCTACCTCCGATTTTTCATCTAAAATCTCTAATAATCGTTCCGACGCCCCCAACGTTTTCTGGATTTGGGCATACATGTCGCCCAACCCGCCAATAGACCCACCGATAAAAGCCGTATAAATAATAAAGGTCATTAGTTCGGCCAAAGGCATTTCTCCACTTTGAACGAGCGTAGCGCCGTACCAAACCACGCCCACAATCCCCCCAAACAAGGCAAAAATGATAAATGAAACAAAACCACCGCGAAAACGCCCTGCTTTCAAAGCCGCCGAAACGACATTTGACAGCGCGTTTCCGTAGCGATTTACCTCTAAAGATTCGTTGGTAAATGCTTTTACGACGTTGATAGATTGCAAGGTTTCTTCCACAATGACGTTGGCCGTGGCCAATTCATCTTGGGCTTTTTTGGATAGTTTACGAATATATCGTCCAAAAATCATGGCTACCACAATGGCCACGGGGAAGGTCGCCAACATAAAAATGGTAAGCTTCCAAGAGATAAAGCAAATAATGATAATCCCTACAATCACCGTAGCAATAGAGCGGAACAACTCAGCCAACGTAAACGCAAGTACATCTTGTAAAGACTGTACATCGGCCGTGATGCGACTCATCAATTCCCCTACACGGCGCTGTTCAAAAAAGGAAACTGGCAATGAAACAATTTTGCTGTAAAGCGTACGTCGAATATCGGCCATACTTTTTTCGCTCACAATCGAGAAAAAGAAAATACGTCCAAACGAAAAGAACGACTGCAAAACAAGCACCGTAATCAATACCAAAATAACTTGGTTGAGCGAGTAATCAGACTCTTTTTGAATCACCGAAATGATTTCTCCAATGAGTTTCGGAAAAATAATATTGGTTGATAGCGACAGAAACAAAAACAAAATACCCACAAAAAAGGTGGTTTTGTAGGGCAGAATAAATCGAAATATTTTGAGTGTTTTTTGAAGCCCCTCTTTGTTGAGTTTGCGTTTCTTGTCTTCGGGCAATATTTCGGAGCCCATTTGTCTTCCTTTAGCCATATTTTCTGGAGATTATTACCAATAACGTTGTCGTTATTCTTCGTCTTTTTGTCCTTTATATTTTGATTCTTCCAATAGCTGCCGAACGTTGGTCATGGACATGAGTTCGGAGAGTTTGGTATCTGGTTTTTCTTGCAAGAAACGGCTCACAATGCGCCATCCTACCCATCGCCCTACTGCCCCTGGGCAATATTGACTGATTTCGACCGTGGCTGGCCGCTCGCCAATGAATCGTTCTTTTTCGGCTTCACGCGTCTGGTACAGCAGCTTTCTGTCCAGAAAATACGCCCAAATGTCTTGTTGTGAGGCATATACATCGTCGAGTTGCGTTTGGGAGTAGCCGATGATAAGGCTATCGGGCGTGTCAGGGGCTACGTGTTTTACAAATTCAAACCCTTTGCCGTACCAAATCATATCGGCCAAGAGCGTTTGGTCTTCAGCAGGCACTTTGTTGTATTTCTGAGAAATGAAAAATAATAGGGCGGGTACGATGTATTCTTGCTGATAGCGGCGCAGTTGATAATCGTAAAGTTGAGGACGATACTTGGATTTGGGTCCACCAAAATAGTCCAATCCAATCACAATGATACTGTCCGATACGTACAAATCACTTCCCATAAAGCCTGTGATGGTGGTAACAATCTGCGGAACTTTGAAATCGGGATAGGAGGCTTTGATTTGCCCAAAAGCTTGCTGGACTTGGGTTCGAAGCGAGGTCAAATCACCAAATTGCGTTTGTAAATCTTGGCTAAATCGCCGTAAATCGGGATTGGTGACGTTGCTGTACAATTGATGGGTAAGGAGCGAGTCGGGCGCTCCTTTGGGCAGGCCAAAATAATCCCTCAAAAAAGGATTTTTTTGCAATAAAACGTCCAAATCAGTGGGTGACTTGGCCGCAAAGATTTCTTTTTCTAATCGCCGAATGGTGACGGGAGTTTCTTGAGGCTGGTCTTGGCAGGCAGTAAAAGCAAGACTAAACGCAACTAATACAAGGAATGAATAAAAAGGGAATTTCATCAGGCAAAGGTAATGACTTATTTTAAACGTAGAAGTAGCCCTAAAAAGTTTGGGATAACCGAAGAATTACGTGTATTGAAGAAAACTACTGCTCCCGACATTTTATGGGAGATGTTTTATATTTACGTTTTATTTCTATCCAAACCGCTCTAATTTTGAGATTGGAGTATGGGTGGAGCGTAGCACATTCTGTGTACATTTGTCGGTTTCATCCTTTCCTCACTCCTCGCTATGTCAACTTCTCACATCCAATTCCTATTTTTTTTACTGAGCTGTTTGAGGGCTGTGATGAGCCCTGCGCAAATACCTGTTTGAGGGCTGTGATGAGCCCTGCGCAAATACCCCCAGTCACGACCGACGCCACATTGATTTACAACGTGCATTTGGTAGATGTTCGGGCAGGTATAGTGCTGCCCAACAAAGCGGTGCTACTCAAAGGAAATACGATTCAAAAAACTGGGAGTTTCAATGCATTGAAGAAAGACGTAAAGCCATCTCGCCAAATCAACGGACAAGGCAAATACCTGATTCCAGGGCTTTGGGATATGCACGTGCATATTGAAGGCGAGGATTTGGTGGAAGACAATTTGGCCTTGATGGATGTCTATCTTGCGTATGGCATCACGACTGTGCGCGATTGCGCGAGCGACTTGGGTGAGCAAGTATTACGGTGGCGCGACGAAATCAACCAAGGCAAACGTCGTGGACCACAGATTTTTACGGCAGGCCGAAAACTGGAAGGCATCAATTCAATTTGGCAGGGCGATATTGAGATTGGTAATGAAAAAGAATTGGATTCGGCCTTGCAAATGATTGACAAATACAAGGTTGACTTTGTAAAAATTACCGAAAATACACTGCCAGGAGCCTTGTTCCTGAAAAGTGTGCAGGAATCCAAAAAACGAGGTTACTTAGTGACGGGACACGTTCCGATAGATTTGACCATTGACGAATTGGTCAATGCTGGTTTTTCGGCCATTGAGCACGCCACCTATTTGCTCCGATTAGGCAACGACGAGCAGAGGGTTGTCAACATGATTCGCGAAGGAAAGCTCGCCAAAGCCAAAGCGGGGGAGGTGTATAGTACCAATTTTGACCAAGCAAGGGCCATAGAAGGATACCAACGAATGGCGCAAAAAGGTATGGCTATCACACCGACGATTATTGGCGGGCGTCAGTTGGCTTACCTTGACCGTGACAATCACCAAAACGACGATTTTCAAAAATACCTCACCCAGCGTTTTACAGACAAATACCGCTGGCGCATTGAGCGTATGGCAGGCGAAACCGCCGAGCAAACCCAACGCCGCAAAGACCAAGTAACGCTACTAATGAAGCTGCCTTTGGTGTTCGACGCAGGCGTACTGGTGTTGGCAGGAAGCGATGCGGCGGCTCTTAACACCTTCGTCTATCCTGCCTTAGCACTGCACCAGGAACTGGAAATTTTTCAGGAAGCAGGTGTAAAACCTACGGATATTCTTCGGGCAGCGATTGTCAATGGGTCCCAATTTTTGAAAAAATCAGCTCGTTTTGGGTCAATTGAAGCAGGAAAAGAAGCAGATTTAGTACTGCTGAATCAAAACCCGCTGACGAATGTGAAAGCGACGCAGGATATTTTTGCAGTCGTCAACAATGGCACTTACTACGACCGTAAGGCATTGAATGCGATGTTGGAAAAAGCGCACCAAACCAAACTCCACCTCGACCAAGAGCGAGCAAAAAAATAAGACATTGAAATGAAAAAATGGATATTATTGCTACCGTTGTTAGGTGGTTTAAC
>JBGAUP010000337.1:0-5741 GCA_044228585.1 Runella sp.
CTGTTATTGAGTTATTTCAAAATTCTCTTCGTTTGGCTTGGGTAGCTTACTTAGAAGAAAAATATCCAATTTTGCGGGCAGTTTCTTCGTTGAAAATCAATCAATTAGAACAGGAATTGCAAGAGGCTATTGTTAAAAAGCAAGCGCTTAGTCGGGAAATTTTGTTGATTCATCTTCGGGAGCAGACCTATAAAGAGGTAGAATTTAATCGTCTTCAAAACCGTACTACCTACCGTGATTTACAACACCAAGTGACTAAAAAACGCAAAATATGGCCAGTACGCAAACTCATGGAGAAGCACAGCGACGAGGTTTTTCGGCTTATTCCTTGTTGGATGGCTTCTCCTGAAACAGTTTCAGCCGTATTTCCACTCACTGAAGGCTTATTTGATTTAGTGATTTTTGATGAAGCCTCTCAATGCTATGCCGAGTATGGGATTCCTGCGATTTATCGCGCCCAGCAAACTGTCGTTGTAGGAGATAGTAAACAACTCACTCCTTATGATTTATATCGTGTGCGCTATGAAGGCGAAAATGAAGAAGAAAAAGCTGCTTTGGAAGTAGAATCGTTGTTGGATTTAGCGAAACAATATTTGCCAGAAACTTTATTGCAAGGGCATTACCGAAGCCACTCGTTAGATTTGATTGATTTCTCTAACCAGCATTTTTACAAAAATAAACTTCAACTTCTGCCTGATTTTAGAGACATAAATTCTTCAAAACCCGCTATTGCCTATGTAAAAGTAGATGGGGTTTGGGAAAATAATCGCAACATAATAGAAGCAGAAAAGGTACTGGAGCTTATTCAAGAGCTTCAGTACACTCACCCAAATAGTTCCGTTGGTATTGTTACCTTCAATCAGCCGCAGCAACAACTGATTGAAAGCCTCCTAAACATCCCCCTAACCCCCATTGGAGGGTTGGGTCTATTCATTAAAAACATAGAAAATGTGCAGGGCGACGAACGTGATATTATTATTTTTTCGGTTGGCTATGCGCCTGATATTCGTGGAAAGTTGAGGTCACAATTTGGAAGTTTGAATGCCCAAGGTGGCGAAAACCGTTTGAATGTAGCCATAACGCGTGCCCGCCAGAAAATTTATGTGGTTACGAGTATTTTACCAGCACAACTTCACGTAGAAGACAGCCTTTATACGGGCCCTAAATTGCTAAAAAAATACCTCCAGTATGCGTTAGATGTCTCAGAAGGGCGTTATTTGCCCACACCTTTTGTCTCAGAAAAATACCAATCTAAGTGGTTACTGAAAAATCAGTTGATGGAAAATAGAAGCTGGGGAATAGAAGAATTTGTTAATTTACAGGCAATTGCTAACGGAAAATTGCATCCTGAGTTGCCTTTCGCCGATTTAACCATCAAAAATGGAGCCTGCTACGAAGGTGTTATTTTAACCGATGATGAACTGTATCAGCAAGCTATTTCGGTCAAAGAATCGCACGCGTATCTTCCGCTTCAGCTACGCGCTAAGGGGTGGAGATTTGAACGAATTTGGAGCAGAGCTTGGTGGCGAAGACGGTAAGATTTGAATGATTTTCAAAAAGCTGCAAAGTTGATAACCATCATTCCAACGCTTCATCAGGTAAGTGCGTCTTAGGGGTAATAAACTCTAAAACTCTAACGCTTGCCATGAAGAAAATACTTTTACTCACACTATTTTCGGTTGGTTTATTACAGTGGTCTTGCACTGACCAATGCACCGAAACGCGCAAATACAAACGTTATACATCAGTCACGGTCTCATTGGCTGATATTCGTCAGGGTGTACGTACCGAAAGTACCCGTGACCTAATCAACCCAGGGAAAATCTACACAAAAGGCAACTATCTTTTTATCAATGAACTCAAAGAAGGGTTGCATGTAGTGGATAATTCCAATCCTTCGGCTCCCAAAATGGTCTCTTTTATTAAAATACCTGGCAATGGTGACATGGCTGTTCGAGGAAATATTCTCTACGCCGACAGTTATTCTGATCTGGTGGCTTTAGATATTTCTAATCCATTAAATATCAGAGAAGTAGGACGTGAAAAAGAGGTCTTTCTAACTGGGCAATTTGAAGGGGCTTGGTGGTCGCTCAATATGTCAACAGCCGCTATCAACGACCAAAAAATGGAGGTAGTAACTGAAACCGTAAAAACGGATTGCGAAGGTGGTAGTAATGGCTCTTGGTGGGGAGGTACCTTTTTTGCAGCTGATAGTCGGGCATTGCAGTCTTCTGCTCCAACCAATGGAAGCAGTGCCAACCCCAATCAAGGGCAAGCAGGTTCGATGGCTCGCTTTGCACTCTACGATAATTATTTATACACTGTTGGTCAAAACGACCTACAACTTTTCGACGTTCGTACGCCCGACAAACCACGCCGCAGCTCAAAAATAAGTTTGGGATGGGGAATCGAGACCATTTTTCCGTATAAAGATAAATTGTTTATCGGCTCTACCACAGGCATGTTTATTTATGATAATAGCAACCCCGAAAAACCTGAACGTCTCTCTACCTTTCAACATGCTATGTCGTGTGATCCTGTTGTGGTCACCGATACCCGTGCTTACGTAACGCTACGTTCGGGGACTAACTGCAATCGGGGACTCAACCAATTGGATGTCATTGATATTACTGATCTACGCACGCCTCGCCTACTAAAATCTTATCCGATGCAAAATCCGCATGGTTTGGGGGTAGATTTTCCAAATCTATTTCTCTGTGAAGGCACGCACGGTCTTAAATCCTTCAATGTTGCTAACGATTTTGATGTAAAACAACTGCAACACCTCACGGGTATGGATGCATACGATGTAATCCCGTTGTCCAACAAAACATTATTAATGATTGGCAAAGACGGTTTATATCAGTTTGATACTTCCAATCCAAACAACTTGCGTCAATTGAGCAAGATTCCAGTAAACCGCGTGGATATTTAAACCCGATTTGTCATGCTGAAAGCATCTAAATTTTATCGTAACAATTGGGTCAGATTTATGATTCTAATTAGCCTAACTACCCAATTACGTGCTCAAGACAAGCCTTTTAAACCTCACTATGTCAATATGACCGAAGTGGGGGGACTTTTTGGGCGAGTGGTATATGATATTCCGTGGAACGTGCCTCGGACTCAGCAGGTAGAAAATCGGTTGAGTTTAACCATACAAACTTTCAATGGTGTTCAGCTCAAGCCTCGTTTGGCTTTGGGGATTACTACGGGTATGGACTGGTACAATACGGCCTTATTAACTCCCATTGCGGCAGGGCTGCGGTATGATTTAGCACGCTCTAAGAAAAATGTAGCCTTTTTCGGTACACTCGATGCGGGTTATGGATTTAATTGGCTCCATGTCAACAGCACAGGCTACGATACCCAAGGGGGAATGATGCTTAATCCTGGTTTAGGCTTAAAATTTGGTTTCAAGTCGGGAAGTGCCATGTTATTGACCCTTAGCTATAAGCGACAGGAGGCTAAAGTAACCAAACCTCTGGGCTGGGGTGAAATAGAAAAATGGGAAGACCGCGTCTATAACCGCATGGCGCTGCGATTGGGATTTATGTTTTAGAAAAATCCAATCACTGAACTCATAATTTTCCAAGACCCATCTTCTTGTTTTTTTAGTTCAGCAGAGAGAGTTAAGCCAGTTCCTTTAAACATAAAAAAGACTTCTGCTTTATTTGATGGCAAAATTTTAAGTTTAGAAACTTCTAAAAAAAATGCTGGTTTATAGGGGTTTAAAAGCTGTTCATTGGTTGAATCTATTTCACTAAGCAAAACGATTTTTCCATTTTTATACACGTTGTATTGCTTAGAAATGGTTTTGTTTTTTACGATCTTCAATTGTTTTTCTCGAAAACTGCTCAGTTGTTTATCTAAATTGGGATCGGTAAGGAGTAATTGTAAAATTTGTGTTGTATCAGAATCGGTAATAGACGATGCTGTACGATGCTTTTCACAACTTACTAAGTTGAGACTGGCTAATGAGATAAGAACACAAAATATAGGTTTTTCATTTAAGGAATTGGTCAGACTTAAGAGGCTACCCAAAAGGGCAGCCTCTTAAAAATCTTGAAACAACCTTACTATAAATGTTCTACTAAAACAAAATAGTAACCTCTGCTTTCATCAACCAATAATAAAGAAAGGTTACCCATTTCTTGGTTAAGTAGTTCATATTTCCCTTTTATTCCTTTTTGAGAAAAATATTTATTTCTCAAATTCATAGGGATTGGTAACTGAGAGATTGTTGAATCTGATAACGAGCTGAAATGACCTGTATCATATAATTTCTTAGTAAAGGAACTATCATTTAATTTAAATAACGCGACTATATAAGCATCATCCATCAAAAAGTTAGTTTCTCCCTCTTGAAATAAAAGTACTTCCGAATTAGGCGGGAGTTCCGTTTTTGAAATTTGACTAATTACTTTATGAGCAGTGCGCGGAGGCCAAAAACCATAATTCCAACGATAGCCGATAAATCCAATAGTTACCCCAAATAGGATAATGCAAGATGTTATTTTAAGTTTCTTACTCATGGGAAATAAATTTTAAATGGACGAGCAGTAGATGGTTTAAAATTATCCATAACCCTTGTTTTTACTTCTGCTTTATAGGTTCGTACGCTTGCTGCTTTAGAATCAAAATCATAAAGGTCATAGAAACCAAATATAGAATTACTTCCATCTAATTTTCGATAAATAGTCCCTCGGCCAATTACTTCGTCATAATTTTCAGTATGATACCATGACCATAGCTCATCTTGAGCAGGGACATTATTCCAGTTGGTTGAACCATTTACAGATTCAAGTCTTCCCTCATTTACCATTTCGAGAAACTCTATTCCTTTCATGTGGTAATCTCCGTGACCTAACCACCATCGTTCAAACATATCTTTTTCAAAATCAGAGTCTAAGTATTCTCGAATCATATTTCCAACTACGCCTAAATTTGACCTACCTGATACTGAGTGACCAAATTTTCTAATATACTCTTTGATATCTTCTAACGACCAAGGATGAGAAAAAATGAACTTTTCTTGTTCTTGAGGAATATCTACGCCTGACGCTTTCAGTTCCCAAATGTTAGTGGATATGTATATATATTGCGCTAAAGATAAGTTGTTACCAAAAATACTCCCGCCAATATTTATTCCAACTCCAGAGCCTCCTAATATTCCCCCGTTTCCAGAACCATTAATAGGATTAAAAATAGGAGTATAAGGGCTGGGATTTGACGGGTCACTTCCCCCACCTGGCCCATCGCCACATCCTTTATACTGATAACAACACCCTTGTTCTAAATCAGGTAAGTAATCTCCACTGTCGGCTCCTCCTAAAACGCCAGTACATTGGTCTCCACACGCAACTTCGTAAAGTTCCCACGTACAACTCCCCGTTCGGGTATTTTGTGAACTAACATTGAAAGAGGTACTTTTTATGAATTTACCCCCTTTTAGTTCCCAAATTGCTTGGGCTGCACCATTGCCTGGGTCGAAAAAATACAAATTACCAGAATATGTGAGCAAATGATCATTTTGACTATTTTCTGTCTTAATGATCGATGATTTGATAGCACCTTTAGCGTCTATATAAAACAAAATTCGTTGAGTACTCACTAAAGATTTAATGTTTTTCCCGTCATTCCTGAGAAGTAGCTGCTCGTCAGTATTTTTGGGAAACATTGGTACGGTCAATAAAGGAGCTCCGCCAAAATCAGTTTCTTCGGCCAAATCCCAGAGAATT
>JBGAUP010000338.1:0-5714 GCA_044228585.1 Runella sp.
ATGTTTACAAAGCCAGCAGGTGTACTTTTGCGGAATTGCTTTTTGTCCATAAACAGCCGAAACCCTTCCGCCTCGAAGAAATCATACAAGGCGTAGTAAAGTTTGGCTTCGGTGGTCTTGATACTCATAATAAAAAAAGGGACTATGAAGGGAAAACTATTCCGTTGGGTGACAAGTTTAAAATTTACTAACAACTACGCAAATATCTTGATGAAACATCTCTTTCTTTCTTTTATGAACCACACTATTCGGATAAGCATTATTTGTTTTATCAGCGTATTTGTTTCGGTTTGTTCGAGTTTTGGCCAAAATACAATTACGCAAATTATCAGGGGTATTGTTACAGATAGTGATAATAATCAGCGACTTAGGGGGGTAAGCTTGAAACTTGTTGGAACGGAGATAGGTACTATCACCGACTCAAGTGGCTATTTTCGTCTTGCTAACGTCCCTATTGGCAGATACTCTCTTCAAGTAAGTAGCGTTGGGTACGAAACGGTTTTCGTTCCCGAAGTATTGTTGGAAGCAGGGAAAGAAAAAATACTGAATTTGACGTTGAAAGAAACGCCGCAGCAACTCTCGGAGACTGTAGTACGGTCGGCCCGACCGCCTTCCTTGAACAGCATTCAAACTATTACCATCGAACAGACGCTCCGTTTTGCTGCTACTTTTTTTGACCCAGCGCGATTGGCCACGTCTTTCCCGGGCGTAGTGGCGGCCAACGACCAAGCCAATGGATTGGTGATTCGTGGAAATTCTCCCACGGGTACGCAGTGGCGTTTGGAAGGCGTGGAGATTGTGAACCCCAATCATCTTAGTAATGCCGGGACTTTTAGTGACCGTCCTACTCAAACGGGTGGAGGAACCAACATCTTGAGTGCACAACTCATGGAGCGAGCAGACTTTTTGACGGGAGCCTTTCCTGCGCAGTATGGCAACGTATTGGGAGGAGTAATGGATGTGCATCTACGCAAAGGCAACGATCAAAAACATGAATTTACGGGCCAAGCAGGACTGATTGGGGTTGACTTCGCCGCCGAAGGCCCTATTTCACGTAAAAACAAATCCTCGTATCTCGTCAATTATCGTTATTCCTTTACGGGTCTTCTGGGGTTGATGGGTATCAAATTTGGCGGAGAAGACATTCGTTTTCAAGATATTTCGTTCAACCTTTCTTTTCCGACGCGTAAAGCAGGTCATTTTACTGTTTTTGGAATGGGGGGTGTTAGTAGTAACGTGTTTAAAGCCGAGCGCGATACCTTGCAATGGAAGTTTCAAAAGGATGGTTTCGACATTGAGTTCAAAAACCGTATGGGAGCGATTGGCCTTACTCATGCTGTTAATCTGGGTAAAAATACTACTTGGAAAACCGTACTGGCAGCGTCGGGACTGGCTACCCGCCGCGAAGGATACGTGTTGTCAAAAACAACCTATAATCGCTTTTTTGTACAATTGGATGAATTCCGAAAAACGCGATATTCGTTGGCAACCTCGCTTTCTCACAAACTCAACGCCCATTGGCAATTGAATGAAGGATTGAATGTAACCTACCAAGAAGATTCAGTTCAAATCAATAACCGAGGTATTTCGGCGGGAAAGATGGAAGGGGTGATTGTGCAACCCTATATTTCGCTGACGGGGAGACTCACCCCTCAACTGACCATGCAAACAGGCTTACATTATTTGTCTTATACTTACAACAAAACTCATTCGTTAGAACCCCGCGCTTCTTTTAGATACAATGCCACCGACCGTACTGCCCTAACATTATCCTATGGTTTACATAGCCAAATGCAGTTGCCACAAACTTACTTGGCACTCAAAAATTCGGATCCCCGTTTTGATGTTTTTCCTAACGTACTTTTAGGCTTTACCAAAGCGCAACACCTTATTTTGGGACTTGAGAAGACCTTACCTAAACAAGCATTGCTGAAAATAGAAGCGTATTATCAATCGCTATTTAACGTCCCTGTGGCAAAAAATGACCCAAGCGTAAGCTATCGGGTTATTCCAGCCTTTTCAGCTCTTAATTTGATTGAGGGTTTTACGGATGCCGAGTTGATCAACAAGGGTACGGGCACAAACTATGGTGTAGAGATGACTTATCAGCAGTTTTTGCGTAATGATTTCTATATGCTTATCACAGGCTCTTTATATAACTCCACCTACAAAGGTCAGGATGGTGTAGAGCGCAGTACGCGATTCAACGGAAACCATACCTTTAGTTTTGCAGGAGGTAAAGAATTCCACCGCCGCCCTAATCGTACTTTTGGCGTAAATCTCCGTATTTTGTGGTTAGGAGGCTATCGTGATTCTCCGATTGATTTGGAAACTTCGCGAAGCTTGGGACAAACTTCCTACAAAGTGACGGAGCTATATACAATCAAAATGAAGGATTATTTTCGGCCTGACGTGCGAATTTTTTGGAAACGAAACAAGCCCAATTATACCCGTACTTGGTCTATTGATATTCAAAACGTGACGAATACTCAAAACGAAGCGTACAGTTACTACGATATTCTTCAGCGCCAAATTGTGCAGCAATTTCAATTGGGTATTATTCCCGTGGTAAATTATCGGGTAGAGTTTTGACGCATTGCAAATCAATCCTACATTTGCTAACTTAGCAGTAAAGTTAAACACGTACTGTTATGAGGATTCTATTTACTTTCATCGTTCTGCTCTTCATCCTGACCTTTGAAAAAATCCAAGCTCAAGAAACGTTCGGTTTTGGCTTTATGAATGTCCAAAAAGAAAGATGTGTATCTGAAGAACAAAGTCGTTTGGTTGCGCAAGAAATTGCTAAAAATCAGAAAAAACTACGCCTTGCAGCAACAGCCTTTGATCCTGTTTTGTTTGATTGGCCTTTGCGGCAAAAAGGAGTGAATGACTATGCTCATTATGCCATTTCCAATTTCGTAGATTTGGATGCAACGACTGGCGTCCGAGATTATAACTGTGGTACGCGTACTTATGATGGACACAATGGAATTGATTTGTTTACTACTCCGTACAGTTGGGCAAAAATGGATGACAACAACGTAGAAGTCATCGCCGCTGCACCTGGTACGATTGTTTATAAAGCAGATGGGAATTACGATCGCCAATGCCAGTGGATGAATGGGACCAATTGGAACGCGGTCTATGTACAACACGCCGATGGGACGGTCGCTTGGTATGGGCATCTTAAAAATGGAAGTTTGACCTCTAAAGCCATTGGAGCTACCGTCCAAACGGGAGAATATTTAGGAGTTGTGGGTAGTTCAGGCTACTCTTCGGGGCCACATTTACATTTTGAGCTTCACGCCTCCAACGGAGCAGTCATTGACCCCTTTTCGGGCAGTTGCGGCAACATGACCAGTCGTTGGCTCAATCAAAAACCTTATTATGATTTTTCGGTGTGTAAATTGATGACGCATAGTTCCGCCCCTACTCCTTATCCAAGTTGTCCTACCACCACCGATAATATGAAATTGAAAACAAATTATCTAAACGGTGAAGTCGTCTATGCCACAATTTATATGCGAGACCAAAACGGACAAACTGGACAATTTCGTATTCTTCGACCCAACGGTAGCGTTTGGCAGCAATGGTCTCAGACTTTTACACCTTATTACGCAAGCTCATATTGGTGGTGGTCATACACACTGCCTTCCGCAGCTGATACAGGGACTTGGAAATTTGAGGTAACTATTTCTGGAAAAATACACGAAACATTTTTCAACGTCAATACAACACAAACTCCTTGTCCACAAACAAGGTTTGCCAGTACCAATATCAATCAAACCACCGCTCAACTAAAAGCCAGTCAATCACTTACGGCTACGGGTATCGTAGAATCAACCGCTAATGTTACTTTTAATGCGGGAAATAACATCGTATTAAATCCAGGATTTCAAGCCCAAAAAGGGGCTAACTTTTTAGTCAAAACGCAGGGGTGTCCTTAATTTTTCATCCCAATTACGGCTAACATACGCCCCGTTTGGCCTTTTTCGAGACGATACGAAAAGTAATCCGTGTTATGAGTAACGGTCGAGTAAGGCGAGATTTCTATCTGAGAAGTAGGAATCCCAAAAGCTAATAATTGAGCAGCGTTGGCACGTTTTAAATCTATTAAATACTTTCCCACGGTTACGTCAAAGCGTTTAAATTCGTCTTCAAATTGGTCGGATACTTCCTCTCCTACTTCAAACGAACACTCGTCTATGCACGTGCCCACGTAAGCGTAACAATCCACGGCTTGTGTACCGTAGGTGTGCTGCATGGTTTGTAAAGTTTTGGACACAATTTGCGCCACAGTTCCACGCCACCCTGCATGTACTGCCCCAACTGCCCGATTTCGCGCATCATAAATCAGAATTGGCGTACAATCGGCCACCGTTACCCCTACAAAAACATTCGGACGATTGGTAACAAGAGCATCATATCCTTCGGTACGCCCTTCTCCCAAAACAACCTGTACTTTGTTGCCATGTACCTGATAAGATGAGGCCAATTGGGTTTCCAAAATGCCTAATTTTTCAAAGAAAATACGACGGTTTTCGCGTACATTATCGGGATCATCGTTGGTATTAATTCCTAAATTTAAGGATGAAAACGGGGGGCTACTCACCCCGCCGTGACGAGTACTTTCTGCCCCAATCAGGTGAGGAAACTGTTGGAAGATAATAGGCAAATAAAAACTTGGCTTATTGATTTCTTGCATTTAGTTGGCTTTCTACGTTATTAGTATTTCCTCTTGAATACTACAAGTTCCGTGTAAAAAATCATCGAACCTCTAATTCATACTTTTCGTCAAACACCGTAATATAGAGTGGATAACGATCGTCGAGTTTGTTGTACTCTGCCGATTTTTTATCCAGTCGGTTTTTTGTCACCTTTGCGTGTAACGTGAGCTTTTGAGGAGTAGTGGGTTTATAAGTAAATTCAAACATTCGCTCTTCATTGGGATTGAGATTGTTATCAGATACTTTTTTAGCCGCAGGCCACCATTCCCATTTTTCTCCGATTCGATCAGTTTTTTGGGCGATAACCTTCCCTTTGGCATCCACTAATTCAAACGAAATGCCGTAGAAACGCTCAGGGTCGCCCGATGGGAGTCGGTGGCCTGCGTATTCATTTTTCAGCGTAAGTTGATAGGTAATTAGCTCATTGGGACGATACGATTTGGGGAGTTTAGAAGGGTAAAACGCCATGCCATTTAGTCCTTTTGTTTTGGCTCCTTTTCTTTTTGGAATCCCCGACCCTGCGAAATAGTGTAAATGGCTAACCCGCTTTCCGTAGCCCGTTACAATCTCCCGTTCCACAGACTCCATGTGGCAGCTAATGCAATTTTTCTTTCCGTAGTGCGGCCCAGCCTTCCATTCGTCACCTGTCTGAAAAGTACACACTAAGGTAGGCGTAACCACCGCATTAGCGTTATGACACGATATACAGAGTTTTTCGGATAAAAACGCTACGTCTTTTCGGGTTGCGTGGGGGGCTTTGGTAGTACCCGTTGTCCCAATCACCACATTGTCGCGTACGTGGCAACTGGCACAATTGATTCCTTCTTGTTGTAATTTTTTATCGAAGTGGGGATTTTTTTTCTTAACAGGCTGATAGATATCCCCGTCAATTAAGCCCGTTACGATGTATTCTTGTTGGTTTTGAAGCGGAATGTGACAATTAATACACAAATACGGACTCGATTCTTTCTTCAATTCGGCCTGAAA
>JBGAUP010000339.1:0-5700 GCA_044228585.1 Runella sp.
CGCTCCGTCGCACAGATTGTCTCCTACGAAATTCCTTTGGGCTTGGTGGTGCTGTGTGTGGCAATGACTGCTCAAACCTTAGACTTGCAGACCATTAGCTACCAGCAGGGCATTTATTCTGACGAACTGATTTACCTTTTTGGCCTTAAATCGTGGGGGATAGACATTTCGCAGGTAGGTGGTTTTTTGAGTTGGAACATTGTGAAAAGCCCCTTCTTGATGGTCGCCTATATTGTATTCTTTATCACTACCTTAGCCGAGTGTAATCGTGCCCCTTTCGATATCCCCGAAGGAGAATCCGAATTGGTGGGAGGGTTTCATACCGAATACTCGGGTATGCGCTGGGCGTTGCTGTTTTTGTCCGAATATGCCCTGATGCTACTGGTGTCGCTTTTGGGAGCTATCTTATTTTTGGGAAGTTGGAATACACCTTTGCCCAACATCGGCTCACTTCGCTTTGCCGACTGGACCAGCGGTGCACCTGGGACTATTTGGGGGAATCTTACTGGTGCTTTTTGGCTCATTTCCAAAGCGGGTATCGCTATCTTGATTCAGATGTGGGTGCGTTGGACTTTTCCGAGATTACGCGTAGATCAACTCATGTTTTTGTGCTGGAAAGTACTCACCCCCGTGGCTTTGATTCTATTTGTCTTCTGCGGTATTTGGCGGCTGTTGATGGTCTAAACCAGAAAGTCTTATCCATTTTTCTCTATCTTTGCACACAATTTTTCAGTCCACCCCTTGAAGGTGGACAATTGACTCATTGACCAACTTATGATTTCAAAAACCTATAATCCGCGCGACATCGAAGACAAATGGTACAGCTATTGGATTGAAAATCGCTACTTCAATTCTAAGCCAAATCCTGATAAAGAGCCTTACACTATCGTGATTCCACCGCCCAATGTGACGGGGGTATTGCACATGGGACACATGCTCAACAACACCATTCAGGATGTACTTGTCCGCAAGGCACGCATGGAAGGCAAGGAGGCTTGTTGGGTACCTGGTACCGACCACGCTTCGATTGCGACCGAAGCAAAGGTGGTAGCCATGCTCAAAGAAAAAGGCATTCAGAAAAAAGACTTGACGCGGGAGGAATTTTATGTGTATGCGTGGGAGTGGACCCACAAATACGGTGGGATTATCCTCCAACAATTACGCAAATTGGGGGCTTCTTGCGATTGGGACCGTACCCGTTTTACGATGGAACCAGCCTTGTATGATGCAGTGATTGACACTTTTATTCATCTGTATAATAAAGGGTACATTTATCGTGGACACCGCATGGTGAATTGGGACCCACAAGCCAAAACCACGGTATCAGACGAAGAGGTGATTACCAAAGAAGTAATGACCAAGCTGTGTTATATAAAGTACAAAATCAGCCCCCAAACCCCCGACGGGGGCTTAGGAGAAGATGAGCAAATCATTATCGCTACGGTTCGTCCTGAAACCATTATGGCTGACGTGGCGATTTGTGTACACCCAGAAGATGAACGTTATAAACATTTGCATGGGAAAAAAGTGCTAATTCCGCTCATCAATCGCGAAATTCCGATTATTACGGACGAATATGTGACGATGGATTTTGGAACAGGAGGCCTGAAAGTAACCCCTGCCCACGACCAAAATGACTATGACTTGGGTGTGAAGCATAATCTCCCCATCATTGATATTCTCAATGAAGATGGTACACTGAACGAAAAAGCCCAAATCTTGGTAGGAGAAGATCGGTTTGTTGCCCGTAAGAAAATCATCAGAATGTTGGAAGAAGCGGGCCACATCGAAAAAATAGAGGATTACAAAAGCAACGTAGGCCATTCGGAACGTACCAATGCCGTCATTGAGCCTCGCTTGTCTTTGCAGTGGTTTGTAAAGATGAAGGAGCTTTGCCAACCTGCCCTCGAAAACGTGATGAACGACAACATTCAGCTCGTGCCACCGAAGTTTAAAAATACCTATCGGGTGTGGATGGAAAACGTGCGCGATTGGAACATTAGCCGCCAGTTGTGGTGGGGACAGCAGATTCCCGCGTATTATTTGCAGGACGGAACGGTGATTGTAGCCAAAACCAAACGCGAAGCTCTCCGCAAAGCCCAACACGAGCTGCAATTGTTTGCCCTGACCGAAGAAGACCTTACCCAAGACCCCGACGTAGTGGACACGTGGTTTAGCTCGTGGCTATGGCCAATTACGGTGTTTGACGGCTTTAAAAACCCTGATAACGAAGATATTAACTATTACTACCCTACAAATGACCTTGTTACCGCGCCCGAAATTCTGTTTTTCTGGGTAGCACGGATGATTGTGGCAGGTTATGAATTTAGGGGAGAATTACCTTTCCGTAATGTTTACTTGACGGGTATTGTACGCGATGCCAAGGGGCGTAAGATGTCGAAGTCGTTGGGTAACTCACCCGATCCGCTGGATTTGATTGACAAATACGGTGCCGACGGGGTACGTACAGGAATGTTATTTAGCTCACCTGCTGGAAACGATTTATTATTCGACGAAAAACTCTGCGAGCAAGGTCGTAATTTCTGTAATAAAATCTGGAATGCTTTTCGATTGGTAAAGGGATGGAACGTTTATGAACCCCAACCCCTAACCCCTTCCCCTGAGAGGGAAGAGGAAATAGTTCCCTCCCTCTCAGGGAAGGGCAAGGGTGGGGTACTTGCCGTTCAATGGTTTGAGGCAAAACTCAACGAAACTGTTGCCGAAGTACACGATTTGTTTAACAAATTTCGCCTTTCTGATGCCCTCAACGTAGTTTATAAGTTGATTTGGGATGATTTCTGTTCGCAGTATTTGGAGATGATTAAACCTGAATACGGACAACCGATTGATCAGGCTACGTTTGATGCCACCATTGATTTTTTTGAGCAAATCATGGCACTAACGCATCCGTTTATGCCATTTATTACAGAAGAAATATGGCAAGATATTCGCGAAAGAGGCGAAAAAGAGAGTCTTTGCGTAGCTGAGTTTCCGAAAGCAAAGGGAGCTGACGCAACTTTGTTGGCCAATTTTGAGATTTTCTTTGAGGTAGTGACCAACATTCGGAATTTGCGTAGTACTAAAAACATCAGTCCCAAAACGGCCTTGCCGCTCATCATCAGAACTGAAAACGAAGCACTATATAAACCATTTGAGGGACTCTTGAGTAAGTTGGTCAATATTTCTGAAATCAGCTACACGACTGGTAAAGCCGACGGGATGTCGTTTTTGGTGAAAGCCGATGAGTTTTTTGTGAATATGGCGGGCGAACTCGACGTAGAAGCTGAAATCGAAAATCTCAAGAAAGAGTTGGAATATACGCTGGGCTTCAAAAAGTCGGTAGAGGCTAAGTTGTCGAACGAACGTTTTGTACAAAATGCCAAAGGAGATATTGTAGCAAAAGAACGCCAAAAACTCGCTGATGCGGAGGCGAAAATTGCTACAATTCAGGAAGCATTGGTAAGGTTGGGATCGTAGAGATTTACTCCCTTTTTTGACGAAATGCACGTTGAGACCTTCAATGTGCATTTCTGTTTTTAAGCTGGGTCTTTTCCTTTCAGAAATAACACCCAAACCAGCGTAGTTAGATAAGAGATAATAGTACCCAATACTGCCGTTCCTACGATGAGCATTGGATTGAAGGAGAGTGTTTTGTGGGTTAGTCCCACCCACGTGAAGGCCAAAATAGCCACTAAAGACATCCCCAGCACTACTTGGAAAAGTTTGGGGAAAGCTTGGCTTTTGAAAACATTCAGATAAGCCAACCCATAACCAGTGGTGGCTAATACGCTGGTGAAAATAATGGCGTACCTGCTTGTAAAACAGCATACCGCAAATGTAAGAATCAGACCTAAAGGCACTCCAAGAAAAGGAAAAAATTGGTTGGTTTTGGGAGGTTGGGGAATCGGAGTAGACTCTGGTAAAACCAAAAATTTTAGTGTGTTCCACTCGTATAAAAGTGCTAACAGATTCAAGGCCGTAAATACTGCATCTACGTAAGGCGTACCCTGCCAATTTTGCGAAATGGTCACCATCAATATCCCTAATTTCATGGGTACAAGCATGATAAGCCATAAAAGTGAATAACGTTGCGACAATACCAATGCCCCACTCATTACCTGCGAAATAGCGATAAAAAAAGCGAAAGTACGAAGCCCGTGCGGAGTAAGTTGTTCGATTAACAAGGGGGGACCGATGAGCTGTCCAAAATGCCCGTCGGTCAATTTACAAAGTCCCGAAGAAGTAAAAAGATAGCCCAAAAACAGCCTGATAAGCAGCACATTGAAGTCTTTGAAGGTCATGGAAGTTTTTGAAGGGCAAGTTAATGCTTAGATGATTTTTTTCAATCAAAAAGGGATAAGTGGTACAAAATGCAAGAAGCGCGACTCCAGAGCCGCGCTTCTTGTGCAGAACCCAGTTTTATCGGGATTAGTAAGGAATAGGCAGCACTTTGCTCTCTTTGAAAGTAGAGAGAATCACCATGGTTTGGGTATTGGCCACTTCTTCAATTTCATTGATACATTCCAGCAACAACTTTTGGTAGGAAGCAATGTCTTTTGAAATAACTTTTAATAAAAAATCTCCCGAACCTGTAATGTGGTGACATTCAATTATTTCGGGTATTTCTCTCACTCTTTTGACAAAAGAGTCCGTTACGTCTTTTTTATGACCTACTAACGAGACCTGTATGAAGGTGGTTACTCCTAAGCCTACTTTTTCTCGGTCTAACTGAGCATGATAGCTTTGGATGATACCGTGTTGTTCTAATTTTTTGACCCGTTCGAGGGTAGGAGCAGGCGAAAGACCAATTTCTTTCGAAAGTTGTGCATTGGTGATTTTGGCATTTGCTTGCAAAATATCCAAAACCTTGCGGTCTATCTGGTCTAATTTCATGTGAGAAGTAAATTTTTATAAAAAAGCAGGCAAACAAATAATATACTGCAAATCTACTATTTTTGTTGGACTATTTTTTAATAAAACCTAAATTTTATTCAATAAAACCAAACAAAAAATAACTTTTGAAGAATAATTAGTAACTCTATTATTTTTTTTTGAAATTTTTAACTGAGATATTTACAAAAAAATCATTAAATAGTATTATTTTTGGACTTCAACGAATTAGCATAAAAATATGAAGCAAAAGTGCGTTTTTTTAGATCGTGATGGTGTTCTCAATCAAGACCTCAACGGTTATTTATATCAGCCAGAAGATATGATCATCCCTGACGGAGTAGTGGAGGGACTTAAACAAATGAAAGAGGCGGGGTTCTTATTGATTGTTATTACCAATCAGGCAGGGATTGCCAAAGGGCTGTATTCCAAGGAAGAAGTTTGGAAGTGCCATCAATATTTTCAAGAAAAATGTGGTTATTTACTTGACGATTTATATTTCTGCTCTCATCATCCCGATTATGATAGCTGTTCTCTGATGCGAAAACCCGAGTCGCTGATGCTTGAGAAAGCAATTGCCAAATACGATATTGATGCAACAAACTCATGGATGGTCGGTGACCGTACGCGCGATATGCAAGCAGGTAAACGCGTAGGGGTACGTACCATTCACATAAGCCATAATCCTCAGGAATCGGCAGGCGATAAACATGCTTCCAACTTTTTGGCAGCTACTCAGTTAGTACTCGAAACTGATTAGATTTTCTTTTCAATTTTTACGGAGCTGTCATAAGCAGGGCAGTACCCTTT
>JBGAUP010000340.1:0-5682 GCA_044228585.1 Runella sp.
CTTTGAACAGTTAGCTAAAAACTTTAAAGCATGGCTATTAATGGCTTCGGCAATGATTAATTTTAGACATACTTTCAACTAAACAACTTCTATTAGAAAACAATCATTCTGCACGTATTTTTTATGAGAAAGTAGGAGGAACAAACCAAGCCAGGTTTACCGAAACGATGCCAGGCGAAAGTTTGGTATCTGTTTGCCGATTTGTGTGGGATAGGTTTGAGTTTTAAGCCAAAAAAACGCCCGCAACTGAGTTGCAGGCGTAAAATGAAGGCGTCGGGATGGAATAGTACGATGTTCTTAAACAATTACGTGTTCTACGGTCAATTGTTTCTTCATGCTGGTCAAAGCACCAAACACAAGGTTATAAACCGATTGAATGTTGATTTTCATGAAGTTAGAAATTTCTTCATTGGTCATATTGACATAAAACTTCAAAAAAATCGCCTCACGTTGGCGGCGGGGCAAACGCTCCATGGCCTCGTTGAGATTGCGATTGGTTTGTAGATATTCTTCTTGAGCAATCACATAAGACTCCGCAGAAGCAGTATATAAATGATGATATTCGAGCGGAATTTCTTCACTGCTCGTATTTTTTTGTTGAGCATTGAGGTGACGCACCAACTTACGTTTAATGGACGCCATCAAATAATAGCGCACTGAAGTTGTGTCACCAAGCGTGTGACGATGCTGCCAAAGTTCCACAAATAAATCATGGATACAATCTTTTATCAACGCTTTGTCGGCACTAAACTGGGTACAATAATTGTACAAAAGTTGCACGTAGCATTGGTACAGTTTTGCAAACGCAAGCTCGTCGTCTTGACGAAATTGATTCCAGAGCGTTACCTCTTCTTGAGTAGAAAGATGAAACCGGGGCATTGGTTAGAGGGGTTTGGGGTTGAGAAACAATCACAGCCCAAATGTAATTTTCTTTATAATAAGTTGCAAAATAAAAAGTGTTTTTTTAACATTTAATTTTCAAAATATAATTTGGCAAATTCAAAACTCTGCCCATCAAAAAGCCCTAAATCACTCATTTTCAGCGAAGGAATCACCAACAGTCCCATGAAAGACAAAGTCATAAAAGGAGATGTCAATGACGATTTTAATATTTTTTTAACAAATTGGTCAATCTCAGTATAGGCTTGTGCCGCTTTATATCCATCATCGTCCGACATAAGTCCTGCTATCGGGAGCGGAAGCAGTAGGTGATGAACAGTAGGTTGTAAACTCACTGCACTGATTCCTCCTTTTGCCTCAATGACTAAGTTGATGGCGCGAGCAAGGCTTTCGTCGTCGCAACCCACAGCGATGATGTTGTGCGAATCATGGGCAACGGAGGACGCTATTGCGCCTTCCTGTAAGCCAAAATTTTTGATAAATCCCACAGCCAAAGGGGCTGGATGATAACGATTGACAACTGCTATTTTTAAAATATCTCTTTCAATATCGGCTACAATTTGTCCATTTTCTACGCGTCCAGGAAATTCCACGACATTCGTAATGAGCTGCCCATCCAATGCTTCAATTACACGAATAGTAATATTTTCAGAAGGTGCTACCATCGCTAAATCAGCAGAGTGACAAGGTTGACAATTAAACTGATTCACAATGGGGCTACGCAAGTCGGGAATATAAGATTTGCCACCTTCGGCGACTTTCTGGCCATTGATATAAGTTTCCAAAACGTTAAAGTCGTCGAGATTATCAACCACAATAAGATCGGCTGCATCACCCTCTCTAAGTAATCCAACAGGGAGACGATAATGCAACACAGGGTTGAGACAAGCCGCTCTAAGAACATCAAAAAGTTGATAACCTTTGGCCAAAGCCCGCTTCACCAGCTGATTGATATGCCCTTCTACGAGATTATCGGGGTGTTTATCATCCGAACAAAACATCAGCCGCGTAGCGTAATCGGCCATGAGTGGAATTAAAGCTTCAAAATTTTTGGCCGCGCTCCCTTCCCTAATAAGTATATAATCAAGCCCTAACTGAAGTTTGTCCAAAGCCTCGTCGTAAGTAAAACATTCATGGTCGGTGCTAATGCCCGTTTCGATATACTTTTTAGCAGCATCACCGCGTAGGCCCGGCGCGTGACCATCCACGGGTTTGTTGAAAGCCTTCGCCCATTGAATTTTCATCATCACTTCGGGGTCTTCGTTAAGTACCCCAGGAAAATTCATCATCTCGGCCAAATAGCCAATCTCTTTTAAAGCCAACAACTGCCTAACTTCTTTTACCGAAATCGTAGCACCCGCCGTCTCAAAAGTAGTAGCGGGTACGCACGAGGGTACGCCAAAACAAAATTTGAATGGTACACGTTTTCCATCCTCAATCATGTACTCCACCCCTTTTACCCCCAGCACATTACCAATCTCGTGGGGATCAGATACGGTAGCAACCGTTCCATGTACCACCGCCAATCGGGCAAACTGCGCGGGAGTCAACATTGAACTTTCGATGTGTACGTGTGCGTCAATAAAGCCAGGCATAATATAAGTATGCTCTGCCCTTTCACTTCCCAATACATTTATATTGATAATTCGCTTGTCTTCGATTTCAATTTCAGCGAAATTGATGGTATGGTCAAAAATATTAAGGAGATTGGCGGCAAGACGCATAAAAGCTAAAGTAATTAATAATGAGGGGATTAGAAATTATGGGCTACCTTGGTTTTTCACTTGATTATGAGATTTTGCTCATAAACCTTAACTTTTCACCCTAAACACAGTACGAAAGCGTCCTAAAATTAGGTTTTTCATTAAAAGAAGTCAAATTTTTCAACAATTCATGCTAAAACGACTGCGTTTACCCATGATTTCGGTACATGTGCCCTTTCTTTGGGTAGGTGGATTGACGTTTTTTCCGTGGGTATTTTTTAAAAATGCCAAACCATCCAAACGTCTTATCAACCACGAACGAATTCATCTGCGTCAGCAGGCCGAAATGGGCTTGTTACTTTTTTATGTATGGTATATTTTAGAATACCTAATTCGTCTCATCATCTATCGCCATCGCTATCGTGCGTATCGAAACATCTGTTTTGAGCGAGAAGCCTATGCTAATGACCAAAACCTAAATTATCTCAAAATCCGTAAAACGTGGGAGTTTTGGAAGTATTTGTAAGATAAACTATCTTTGGTCTATTAAAATCTCTTTGTAAAAATACGCGAAATTCGGACGAGCCTCAAAGCGGAATGTCTCTTTCAGTCGCTAAAATGACGACTGACTATTTTCTTATTTTTCAATTTTTACAAAGACTTTTATGAATACTTCCCCCATCGTAGCCGTGATAGGTGGCACTGGCAAATCAGGCACCTATCTTGTACAACAGCTACTTCAACAAGGTTTTAGATTAAAGCTGCTTGTTCGTGAAGCGGCATTGCGCTCGCTACCCTCCTTTTATGCTCATTCATCTATCGAAATCATTGACGGAAATGTGCGTGATTATGAAACTGTGTGTTGCCTAACCAAAGGATGTGAGGCTGTCATTAGTACATTAGGGTTAGGCGTCCCGAACAGCGAACCTACCATTTTTAGTCAATCTACCCAAAACGTGCTTAGAGCCATGACGGAATGGAGAATCGAACGCTACATTGTAACTACGGGCTTAAATGTAGATACGCCTTTTGACCATAAAAGCCCTAAAACACAGTTTTCAACCGAGTGGATGAAAACAAACTTCCCGCTTTCGACCGCCGATAAGCAACGAGAATATGAAATCTTGAGGCTCAGTGAAGTTCAATGGACATTGGTACGACTTCCATTGATTGAGCTGACCGATAGCCGAAAGCCAGTGTTAGTTAGTTTGGAAGATATGCCAGGAGATAGCATCAGTGCGACCGATTTGGCTTTTTTTCTCATCCACCAACTTGTTGACCATACTTATTGGCAAAAAGCTCCTTTTATTGGTTCAGTATGAGTAATTTTGCTCGGCCATAGTATCCTATACAATGGGCTGCTATGGCTAACACCCCCTCTTGCTATCTGTTGGGCAAGGGAATTTAAGACCCACCTAAATTATTTTGCTTATTCGATGAGACTTTTGCTACTACTTTTCTTACCCATTTTTGCAATTGCCCAAACTGCAACGCCCTACAAAGTCAAGTTTACGACCGAAAAGGTAAAAATAGATGGGGTTCTTGATGAAAACATTTGGCAAAATACGGCTACGGTAGGCAGTTTTTGGCAATATTTTCCGTCGGATACCCTAAAGGCAGCGTATCAGACAGAAGTAAAAATAGCCTTTGACAATAAAAACATTTATCTCAGTGCTAAGTGCTATTCTAAACACAATAAATACATTACTTTTTCATACAGAAGAGATTATCGGGCGGGAAGCAACGATAATGTAAGCTTTGTATTTGATACGTTCAACGACCAAACCAACGCTTTTTTGTTTGGCATGAACCCTTTCGGCGTAATGCGTGAAGCATTGCTTTATAATGGAGCCACCGACAATACTTTTTTTAGTGAGTTTTGGGATAACAAATGGGTAGGACAGTCAAAAATCTATGATAAGTATTGGGTGTCAGAAATCGCTATACCGCTCACTACTTTACGTTTTAAGGAAGGAACAACAAAATGGAATTTTAAGAGTTACCGTTTTGATACGCAAATCAATGAGCAAAGCACTTTGGTACAAATGCCCCAAAATCAGATTATTATGAATTTGGGGTACGCAGTTCCGATTGAGTTTGAAAAGCCCCTCCGAAAATCGGGGGCTAATATTGCTTTGATTCCCTACATCGCTGCGGGTAATTCGCAAGATTTTCTTAACCGCAGCAACCCCAACAATGGTCCGCGTCTCAATGTTGGAGGTGATGCCAAAATTGCGGTTACGTCGGGGCTGAACTTAGATTTGACCGTCAATCCAGATTTTTCTAATGTGGAAGCCGACCGCCAAATTATCAACTTGACGCGTTTTGACATCAATTTGCCCGAGCAGCGACAGTTTTTTTTAGAAAACTCCGATTTATTTTCGGGTTTTGGAAGTTATGTAATCAACCCCTTTTTGCCCCCCCAAGGAGGTGTAGGAGGAGCTGGCAATCAAATTATTAGTCCTTTTTTCTCCCGTCAGATTGGTATTGCTAAAGATTCTACCACGGGTTTGGGAGTGCCCAATCGCATTGTATATGGAGCGCGTTTAAGTGGTAAATTAGATGATAACTGGCGGGTAGGGTTGCTTAACGCACAAACTGCCGATGATGAGTTTAAAGGAATTTCGGGGGCAAATTTTACGGTAGCCTCAGTGCAGAGAAAAGTGTTTAGCCGTTCAAATATCGCAGCGATTTTTGTCAATAAACAAACTTTACACCCAGAAATGAGCCCTAAACTGACTAATTTTAATCGGGTAGGTGGTTTAGAATATAATTTCACTTCCAGAGACAGCCGTTGGCAAGGCAAAGCGTACTACCATCAATCGTTTAGCGAAACCAAGCAAAAAGAAGCCTTCTCCAACGGATTTTCGTTGATGTACAGCGTGTTAAAATATACCTTTCGCTGGGCACACGACTGGGTAGGCAAGGGCTACGATGCCGAAGTGGGTTTTGTACCGCGTAAAGATTTCTTACGCATCAATCCTACGTTGGGCTTTTCGTTTTATCCCCGTACTCGTTTGGTCAATCGGTACAGTGTTGGGGTCGCATTAGAGCAATATTCGATGCCAAACATTGGTGT
>JBGAUP010000341.1:0-5657 GCA_044228585.1 Runella sp.
GTTCAGCAATTCCATCTCCTGCCCTGATGTCGTAAACACTACTATCTTTCCCGAATCCATTGTTGGCAATTCTTTTTTATGAATAAAAGTACAATCACAAAGGTGGTGTTTTTTGTTTATAATTACTGAACTTATGTTTATAAAATAGCAAGCCCTTCCAAGTTTTGAAAACTTGGAAGGGCTATGAAAAAGCTTGGCCTAGGAAGGGGTATGATTAATTACATACTAAAAAATTACAGATTTAAGCTCCAGCCTTCGCGGTAGTCACGTTTTACAAATTGGTTGGCCAAGTCATAATTGGTGATTTTCATGTTTGGCGCGTCGTAGTATAATTTCTTACGGCCATTATATCGGTCAACCGAACGCTTGGCGGTTGGGTTATCGCGCAACATCCAGCTACGGATAGCCAAGTTCCCAATCAAAATACTTTCGGTAAACGGTGCCGCATACTCAAACGGCGAACTCGTCACGCCTTTGCCATAGCCCGCAATACACGCATTCACCCACTGCAAATAGTGGTCTTCGTTAGGAACGCGCGGTATGGTTTCGGGAATGTTGAGGGTTTCGTTGGCTTTCAGAGGCAACAAACGTGGCTTCGCACCGTAGCAATCGGCCATGAGTTTGCCTTTGGTACCGATAAAAAGTACGCCACCGTCGGAGTTTCCAAAACTTTCGCCTGGCAACAATTCTTCGGGGAGTTCGGGTAAAATACCGCCGTCGTACCAGCTTACTTTGATGTTGCCTTTGCCGTCTTTGCGGGGGTAATCCAAGTGGATGGACGTCGAAAAGGGCGTCCAATCGGGGTTGTCGTCTTGCGGACGAAGCGTAAATGTCCACGTACCTGCTACACTACACTCAACCGAAGTGGGATAATCAATGGGTAAAATACGATATACGGGATCCATGATGTGGCAAGCCATGTCGCCGAGAGCACCCGTACCGTACGGCCACCAACCGCGCCAGTTCCAAGGTAAATAGGCTTCGTTGTAAGGCACTTTTTTGGCAGGACCGAGCCACAAATCATAATCCAATTCTTTGGGAACTTCGTAGGTTTTGTCAGTCGGAATGGCTTGCGGCCAAACGGGGCGGTTAGTCCATGTCAAGACCTTGTGTACGTCACCAATGATGCCCGAATCATAAATTTCTTTCATCCGACGAACGCCGTTGCCCGAACCACCTTGGTTTCCCATTTGGGTGACCACCTTGTATTTTTTCGCCGCCATGCCCAAAATCCGCGCCTCATAAATATCGTGCGTCAGTGGTTTTTGGGTGTAAACGTGTTTGCCCAATTGCATCGCGGCAAGTGTCGCTACGGCGTGGGTGTTGTCGGGCGTAGAGATGGAGCAAGCGTCGATGTTTTTATTTTCTTTCGCAAGCATTTCCCTAAAGTCTTTGTAGTAAGTAGCTTTGGGGAAACGGTTGCGAGATTCAACGGCCTGACGGTCGTCCACGTCGCAGAGGGCGACAATGTTTACGTTAGGACTGGCGGCAAACGACGATAAATCGCTTTTTCCCTTTCCGCCTACACCAATACCTGCGATGTTGAGCTTATCGCTGGGAGCGACAAAACCTTTGCCCAAAACATGACGAGGAACAATAAAAAAAGAGGTGGCTGCCACCGACGAAGCTTTCAAAAAATCGCGACGACTGTTGGCCTGTGGAATAAGTTCTTTTTCTTCCATACGAACGAAACGGTTGAGGTTTGAATAGTCAAGAATAAGCTTCGAGAAGCTTACTTTATACTACTGATTTTCAACGGTATCGTACCTGTAAAGAGGATAAAAAATTACGGCTTTTTGATAAAAACATCATCTATGTAAAAAGTGGCTGTTGCTACGGGTGTATCGGCACCCGCCAAAGGTGGGTGTGGGTCTTCGTTGGGCGTTTTTCGGTTGGGTAAATCACGGTACGGGCCTGTACGCAGTGACAGCCGTTCCACCGATTTTACAGCCTCTGCCAACGCAGCCTTTTCGACTACTTTTTTTCCATTGATACTTAGGTCAAAACTGCCCGATAAAGTTGCATTGACCGTAAACACCAGCTGATACCACTGCGCAGCTTCGTAGGATTGGACGATTTTTTCTGTACCTCCATCGGTCACGATGATATTGCCTTTGTCGTCGAAGCGGAGGCGGACGGGGCGGTTTCCGTAGCGGTCGGTGAGGTCAATTTCGAGTAATCCTGTCTTGTTTTGGGCGGGTGATACCGTCAGCGAACATTCGATTTGGGTACCCTCTTCAAACACCCGAATGGCTCTTGCGTAGTCGTAGGGGTCTTTGTCGGTCAGTTCAAGGCTTTTACCTTGTTTTTGAGGGGTATTTACTACGCTGATAGGTGCCCATTGCGGCGCATAAACGTTCCAATCGGGCACCGAACCGTTGTTTTGAAGCGCATTAAAATCGTCGTTGACATTGCCTTTGACTTCGTACCGAACGGGCGTAGGAATGCGGCTAATCCAAATATCCTCTTTGTTCATGCTGTACGACAGCCACATATCGTTGCCAGGCGGATTGCCGTTTCCTTCCTCCATGCCCCGCATATAACACGGCCCAAAATCTTTCCAACGCCCAAAAAAGCGACGGGGAGGTACTTCGCCTTGTACCAAAAGCATATTGTCGAAAATAGCCCCATCGTCGCCCGTGATAATTACGAGTGGATAGCGGTGTTCGTCCATTTCAATAGGATTATAACAAATGGCGTAACGCCCATCGTCGGTGCGTTGCCCCCATTGTTTCCCTCCTGCCATGGTCAAGGTAGGAACCTTTACGGGCGGAGAAAATGTGCTTCCTTCATCCTCCGAAAGTGCGGCTTTCGAGCGTTTCCAAAGGGCTACTACTTTGCCATCTTTTCGGTGATAATACGATAATGCCTGAATATCAAGCGATTTGTCGAGGTTATTTTTGTAAAAACCGTCCAATCCGTTGTCTTCCTCGCGCCATTGTAAGGTCATCAGTTTATCGCTCAAAAGCGCATGGCAAGCCTCCACAAATCCTTGGTCAGTTGATTTTTGGTAAAAAGGATAAGACGTGTTTTTCTCGCTCCATTGAGTGCCATCAACGGCCTTGTGACTGCTGTAACGAATGAAGTAAATCGGCCCATACGTTCCATCTTTATAAGCTTCCCGCACCACTCGTCCGATGCCGCCTTCGCGAAAGGGTTCTTCGGCATGGGCATAAAAGGCCAAGACTAGCAAGCGGCCGTTGGGAGCAGTATAAAAACCCATTCGTTGGTGCATCATGTAACCATTTGAGCCTTTGGGGATTTTGACACCCTTGGGAGCGACGTACGGCGGAAAGACCACGGTAGGCTTGCTCCATGTTCGCCCATCTTTGGAGGTGACGACCAAGGTTTGGCCAGGGGCGATGTGTTCATCAACGGGGTTGCTGAGGTATTGTTGGTAAAACGTGTTGTTCCAATAACAAATCGTAGAAGCGTGGTTGTATGTCCAGCCAAAACCATCGGCCAATTCGGGATGCGTACGGTTGACCCGTACCGTTTGCCGACTTTCCACGCCAATGGCATAGCGCAGCCGCCCTTCGTGGACTTGCGGGTCGGCACTGATGCCACCTACGTAGCGTACAGGCTCATGGACGCTGCCCGTTTGGGCAACCCCTATTCCACTTCCAAAAACCAAGGCAATACCGTACCAATACGCTTTTTTCTTCATCTTTTTCAACAGGATTTTTCTTGAAAGGAGTACTGTGAATAGGCGTTTTTGGGCTATTGCCGCCTCTTTTTCTGTAAACTACCGCTTGATAACTATTTTTTGACACGATTTGCTGAAAAACATAAAAGCTGGTATTTTTCGGGAAGAATTGGGGGATTTGTGCTTTTTTTCTGGGTAGGTGGGTTGATTCAGTTGAATACAGGCAGTACAAAAACACCCTATTCATGGTACATAAAACCCTAATAAAGTTAAAGTACTACAAAACTTTCGTCTATTTGAGAGTTGCGACGAAATACCTAGGCTTCGCTACGGCATTTCGTCGCAATGGGGCAGGAGGATTACATCCCCCGCCCTGTTACCAGCCATATTAAAACCGAGCAATACCCGAAAACAACAGAATTAAAAAGTTAACTTTGCGAAAAACAAATTATGAATAAATTAACATTTGAAGAATGGAAGAATAGTATGTCATTTATGATTGATGACAACTTCGACAACAACTTTTTACTTTCAATTGAGCCTTTAACAAATCATATAAATAATAATTGCGACCAGTTTGCTAATAGTGAAAGTCTTACTTTATTTTTAACAGAAGATGGTGAATTTTCCGCACTTGAAAAATTAAAAGCCTTTGTTTCATTGATTGGACTTTCGGAAGAACGCTTAAAAAGAGTTGTTTCTTTGCTTCGTTATAGATTTAATGGTGAAGAGTTTCGCACTGAATGGGATGTAAAACGAATAAGTAAAACAATTCAAGAAGATTCTGAATTTCGTAGTTTACTAATTGAATTTTTCATAAACGGCAGAAACTCTCGAATTGGTTCTGAAATCCCACTGTATTATATGCGGAATTTCAAATTAACAAATCAAGAATTTATTCAAGATTTGCGAGACCATAAATACGTTGAAAGAATATTAAACGACAATGAAATTCAAGGAAAATACTCGAATGGAGTCGGTGCTCACGTTGAAAGAATTATACAAACTAGACTTGACAATTACCGTGATTTAAAAAATGCAACGCTTAGATATGAAATACAGAAAGAATATCCGTTGCTTAACAAAAATATTGATTTCCTGATTCCAAGTGTTAATGCTCCAATTATTCTAATTGAATCTTCGTATAACATTACAACTGGTAGTGGTCAATCCAAAAGAGCTGACCAACTTGTTGAGTTTTATGGCACTCTAATGCGACACAACGCAAATCATAGAGCGAATAAAATAATTATGCTAAATTATTGCGATGGTTTTGGTTGGGTTGGGAGACAAAATGACTTGTATCGCATATACGATGCAAGTGACTTCGTATTTAACCAAAGAACCCTTAATGTACTTGATGAAGTTTTGAATGAATATTATCCAAAACCATAAATTCATCACCCATTACTTCTGCAATTCTTAAAGTAACAAATTCAACAACGGGAACTGCGACGGTATTTCCTAACAAATCAAAAGCATCATATTCTTTTGTAGGAATTTCATACCATTCAGGATAACCAAATAAACGCAAACCTTCACGGATAGTTAAACGCCTTAAACCATTTCCATCAGGAACAGCAAGACGTGAAACATCTGTAGCTACTAAAGTTGGAGCAATATCATTTGGGTCTAGAATTTTATTAATCTCAAAACTCAATTTCCCAGTTACAATGTTATAGCCTTTGGGTTTTGTGGTATCATAATCACGATATGATTTAATACCGTTTGGAGTTTGCTCCTTCACCAGTTTTTTAGGATGTTCAAACTTTAAATAACCTTTTTTCACCAAGTCATCAAGCATTGACTTTAGTTCGCTTTCTGGTTTATTTATGAAAGTATTTATTTGTTCAAGTGTTAAAGCCATTCCATCCATCCAATCAATGCCAATCTCAATTGCCCATTGCTTTTTTCTTCTTTCCTTGAACAACTTATTTAAAAGTTTACATTGTTCATCTGTAACCTCTCCTTTGATACCAATATCCCAACTATGGATATTATTATCACCACC
>JBGAUP010000342.1:0-5644 GCA_044228585.1 Runella sp.
GTGTGGTTTTCTTTGAGATTGGCTTCAGAAATGATTTGTTTTTCGCCAAACCGCCCCTTGTTCAACTGCATGATGAGCCAATTGGCCATTTCGACGGCATTGGATTTGATTGAACCCGCTGGCCCAATCGCATCCACATTACTCCCAAAACCCTGCTCGAACCATTGTCCGTTGTTGTCGCGATAGGAGAGGGCATAGTCGTTGGTTTGGAAAAGTTCGGAGTAGGTCAATACGGTTTGTTTCATGCCCAATGGTTGCAGAATTTTTTCTTGTATAAAATTCTCCCAACTTTTTCCTGATATGCGTTCTATAAGCACTCCAGCGGTCATAAACATGAGGTTATTGTACTGATATTGCGCATAAACAGGCTTAGAAAGAGGTAAATATTTAAGTCGTTGGTATAACCCTTGGCGGTCGAGATTGGCGTAGAGCCATGTCCAGTCGTGGCGCGGAAGCCCCGTGCGGTGAGATACCAAATCGCGTGCTGTGACGGTGCGCGTAGCGTATTCGTCGTGGAGTTGAAAATCGGGCAGGTAATCTTTGACGGGCTTGTTCCAATCCAATTTACCTTCATCGGCCAAAATCCCTAAGGCCGCCGCCGTAAAAGATTTGGTACAGGAAGCAATCGGAAAAAGCGTTTGTTCGGTAACGGGCAAATTGTTTTTAACGTCTTTTAAACCATAACCCTTGGCATATAACAACTTTCCATCTTTGACAATCGCCACCGAAGCTCCAGGTACGCGCCATTCGGTAAGCATCTGATTGACAAAGACATCCAAGCCTGTAAGCGGATTGACAGGAATAGGGGGCGTTGTTTTCTTTTGGGCAAAAGTAACAAAAGTCCATAGCCACAGAAGAAGTAGAAATTTGGGTTTCATTGCGTCGGAGTTGTTAGGAGTAAAAACTGTCAGACCCTACTCATCAATTTTTAGTGGTTGTACTTCTTGGAAAGTTTTGGGTTCGGCCTCGGTTGCGGCTCGACGGTAAGCAGTCCATTCTTTCTCAAAAAAGGCATTGATCGGAATTAATGCCTTTTTCATGGCATCAGTAGCTTGCTGAAACACTAATTGCTCCGTGGGACCTGGCATCCCTTGGGCTTCTCCCAAGTAATTGAGGGCTGAACCTACCACTGCCGTTACGATGTCGGGTTTGCGCAAAATCCCTTGAATATCAGGCTCTGCAATGATGGTATAAAGGAGCTTTTTGGCTTTGTCTTGGGTTTCTTTCCCCAATTTCTTTACATTTTTGGCTTTTTCATCTTCTCGGTCGGCCAATTGCTTGTTTACCAAATCCACCTGCTCATTGACTGCTCGCAGTTGGTCGCAGGCTTGGGTGATTACCTCCATAGGTTTCATTAAGCGCTGAACCATCTCAAATCGGGCTTTTCGTTCGGCATCCGTTACTGGTGAGCGGGGGTCTGCTTTCACATTGACTGTGGTAGAATCTTTTGCCCCGTCATAACTTATACGGACGGTGTAAGTACCTGGTAAGATTCCTAAACCTCCCCTTTCGGGAGCATCGGCTTTGGGCTTAGGAACAGCGGGGAAGCGTACACTTTTTTGGTCTAAATCCCACTGAAAACGGTTGATACCTGCTTTTGCTGCGGTTTTAAAAGTTCTGATGATGGTACGATTTGCGTCCAATACTTCTACTTTTACGCTGTCTTTTTTATCCTTGTCTTTGGGAGTAAAAGCAAAACTTATCATGGCCCCTTTGGGACGATTTTCGCCCATGAATAAATTGTCGGTTTGGAAATCGTGTTTACCCATAGGTTGGCGATAAATCGCCAAATAAGCATCGGGGGCGGCAAATACCTTGACAGGTTTGTTCAAAATTGCGACTCCTTCTTTGGCTAAAGTTCGCAACGGACGAATATCGTCTAAGATATAAATAGCGCGTCCAAAAGTACCAATGGCCAAATCGTGATCGCGGGGGTGAATCACCAAATCCATTGTGGGGACGGTAGGGTAGCCGTGTTTCCATTTGCTCCAATTTTTTCCCGCATCAATGCTCGCGTAAAGGCCGAATTCGGTCCCCAAAAACAGCAGGTTGGCAGCTTCGGGGTCTTGAACAATGGCGTAGCAAAATCCTACTTTTGAATCATTTACCACAGATTCCCACGTTTTTCCAAAGTCTTTGGTACGAAATACATAAGGTTTCCAGTCGTTGGCACGGTGGTTGTCAAAGACCACAAAAGCTTCGCCTGCGTTGTATTTAGAGGCTTGAATTTGGGTAATCCAGGTAGTAGGAGGTACGCCTTTGATATTTTTGATGAGATTGCTCCACGTTTTGCCCCCGTCGGTAGTCAGTTGGACATTCCCGTCGTCTGTCCCTACCCAAATTACTCCTTTTTGTACGGGACTTGGCGCAATGGTCATGATGGTGCAGTAATTTTCGGCAAAAGTGGCATCGAAAGTTAGACCGCCACTGAGATTGGCTTTTTGACGGGTCGTGTCGTTGGTGGTAAGGTCGGGACTGATAAGCTCCCAAGAGTCGCCTCGGTTGGTGCTTTTATGTAAAAATTGACTACCATAATAAATCGTTTTGGGGTCGAAGGGGTCGGCAGCGATGCCTGAGTTCCAGTTGAAGCGCAGTGTAACGTTTTCGGGGTGAACGGGTTTCATAAACTTAGTGTCGCCCGTAGCCAAATCATATCGTCCTAAGTTGCCCCCTTGCGACATCGCCCAGCCATAGCGGGGGTTCGCTAAGTCAGGAACTACGTCGAAACCATCGCCGAAATAAAGTTCTTCCCAATGTTCGGTACGAATTCCTCCCTCGCGCCATACGGCACTGGGTCCTTTCCACGAGCCGTTGTCTTGCATTCCACCGTAAACGTTGAAAGGAATCTCATTGTCCACGTTGATATGATAAAATTGACCCACGGGTAAGTTTTCGGCGAAATGCCAGTTTTTCCCTTTGTCGCGCGAAATGACCAAACCGCCATCATTACCAAAGATGATAAAGTCAGGATTTTCGGGGTGAATCCAGTAAGCATGGTAATCGGAGTGTACTTTTGAGAAAGGGACAATCACTTGAAAATTGCGTCCACCGTCTTCGCTTTTGGAAATCAAGGTAGCAATTTCATAGACCCGGTTTTCATTTTTGGGGTCAACCATCAAATCGAAATAGTAAAAAGGACGGTCGCCAATGCCTTTATCGGTTATTTTTTTCCATTTTACTCCTCCATCATCAGAACGATAGAGTGCATTTTTCTTGGATTCGATAAGAGCATAGATTACGTTAGGATTACTACGCGCAATGGCAAGGCCAAATTTTCCGAGTTCTCCTTCGGGCAAACCATCTTCTTTGGTGCGTTGTTTCCAAGTCTTTCCCCCATCCAAAGTTACGTGCATACCCGAACCTGGCCCCCCTGACTTGAAAAACCAGGGCCAACGGCGAAATTCCCACATCCCCACAATAAGTTTATCGGGGTTGGTAGGGTCCATGATCATATCGGCTACGCCCGTTTTTTCGTTGACGTACAGGATTTTTTCCCATGTTTTGCCGCCATCGGTGGTTTTATAAACACCGCGTTCGGGGTGTTCGCCGTAAGCCGAGCCTTGTACGCCTACATAAACGACGTTGGGGTTTTGGGGATTAATAATGACGCGGTGGATGTTGCGGGTGTTCTCCAGGCCCATCAACTGCCATGTTTTGCCCGCATCGAGACTTTTGTAAATACCATTTCCGAAGTTCTGAGAATTGCGCGGATTGCCTTCCCCCGTTCCTACCCAAATTACGTCGGGATTCTGTTGATTGATGGCTACGGCACCAATGGAAGCGATGGATTGCTCGTCGAAAATTGGGAAAAAATTAGTACCACCGTTGGTAGATTTCCAAAGGCCGCCCGAAGCCGTGCCGATGTACATGATGCTGGGGTTGTTCAAAACCACGTCAATGCTCGTTACGCGGCCACTCATTCCCGCAGGGCCAATGCTACGGGCTTTGAGTCCGTGCAGTTTGTCCATGTCTAAAGCTTGGGAATAAGAATTGACAGTAACTAAGAATAGATAGAAAAATAGCGCAAAAAGTATCCTTTTTGTCATGGTGGTTAGGCTTTAGGTTGATGATGTGTAAATATAAAACAAAAAAACTGACTAAGCGGTCATTGTATGGCTTGCTTTTCTTCGTTTTTTCAACAGACGGTAAAACCGAATCGTAAGAAAAACTGCCGAAAAAGTGAGTCCTGCCGAAAGTCCTACCCAGACCCCTTCTACATCCATTCGGAAAGTGAAGGCCAACAAATAGCTCAACGGAAGCGAAACTACCCAATAGGCAATAAGTGTAATGAGAGTGGGTACGTTTATATCAGTCAGACCACGTAAAGTGCCAAGAGCAGTGACTTGGATTCCATCAGAAAGCTGAAAGAAGCCTGCGTAAATAACGAGCGTGGCAGCGATGTGGGTTACTTCGGGGTTGTTTTTTAGGTAAAGCGAAACCAAAAACTCATTAGAAGTCAAGAAAGTGGCGCACCAAACCCCCATAAAGGCTATGGTTAGGAGCAAAGCCGCCGAGCCTGCCCGCCGCACTTTGGCTAAATTATGTTCTCCAAACGCCCGCCCTACGCGAATAGCACCTGCTGAAGAAATACCCGTAGCCATCATGTAGGTAGTGGAGGCCAAGTTAATGGCAATTTGGTGGGCAGCCAGTTGGTTTTCTCCCAGCCAACCAATCATCACCACCGCCAATGAAAAGGCGGCAATTTCGAAGAAAAATTGAAAGCCAACGGGGATTCCAAACCGTAAGATTTTCTTGACGAGTTCGTCCAGTTGTTCTCCTTGAGAATATTTAAGGTAGGGACGGAAAGTGCGCGTTTTAAAAATATAAATTAGTATAGCAGCAGCCATAAACAAACGGGCTATAAGCGTAGCCGTAGCCGATCCGTTGAGGCCCATTTTTGGAAAAAACCAGACACCATTGATAAGTAGCCAATTAAATAAAGCATTGACAGCCAAGGCCGACACCGTAACGAACATCGCCACCCGAGTAAAAGATAGTCCATCGGCCAATTGACGGGCTGCCACAAACAACAGCAGCGGAACGGTAGAGGCACTTAAAATATACAAAAAGGGTTGGGTCAGTTTTGTCACGTTGGCGGTTTGTCCGAAGTAATTTAGGCCGAGTCCCATGGCAATTCCAATCAAACCCAATGCCACTCCCAGCAGCAAGGCAACACGAAGCCCTGCCCGAAACAACCGACCAATCTCTAAGTGATTACCTTGACCTTTGGCTTGTGAGATAAGCGCAGCCACTACGCCCAAGCCACCTACGCCGATACTACTGACCAAAAAGGAGAGCGAATTGGCCAAACCCGCTGCTCCGAGCGGCACTGCACCTAAAAAACGCCCCACCATGAGGTTGTCGGTAACGCCCATGAGAATCACGCCCAGCTGGGCAATGATGATTGGAATACTTAGCTTGATGGTTTCAAAAATTTCGCGGCGCATTAATTCGTCGTTTCAAACCTATAAGGTTTTTGAAACCTTATAGGTTTAGCAAGTTGATATAGAAGTTGTTTAGTTGAAAGTATGTCTAAAATTAATCATTGCCGAAGCCATTAATAGCCATGCTTTAAAGTTTTTAGCTAACTGTTCAAAGCGTACAAGGATTCTTTTATAAGTATCTAACCAAGCAAAAACCACCT
>JBGAUP010000343.1:0-5626 GCA_044228585.1 Runella sp.
ATCAATCCATGATGTCCCCAGAGCATTTTTTGGGTAAAAATCATTTTGGGAGGTAGTAGGGGAGGAGATTGCAGACTATCTTTAATGTCCACTAAGAGGCTGTCTGTCAGGCTCAGTTGCGCAAAAACATTGCATGTCAGGCAAGTAAATGACAGGAGTAAAACAATTTTCATAGGTTGTACAAATAGGGTAGAAAAATATGACGAGATATACGTAAAATTCTACCAGAAGGATGTACCAACATAAAAAAAACCGCTCTCTTTCGAAAGCGGTCTCAAATGTTCAATGACTGAGCGACTAAGGTGATACCAGCGTATAGTTGTTGATAGTACCGCCCGTTTTTTGACTTGCTGTCGTTCGAGTAATGACAAATTCTGTTTCGGAAGAGGAATTAATGGTAAATTGGATAGTCCCCGACGTACCCGTTGGTTGTGGGGATAAGTTTTTTAGAATTAAAGTATTGCCAGCGGCAGTTTCTTGCAATTCCCACTGTCCAGTGAAAGTGTTCCCGTCAAATTCCTTATAAGTAACCGAAGCGGGGCTACTTAAATCTAAACGAAAATTAACATAACCCGCCTTGGCATTAGAGGCAGCTCCTTTGGTATAAACCGTTGCGGAGCCTTCTTTTACTACTTGAGCACTCCATACGCGACCAATAATTTCGCTCAGAGGTTTTGCTTTGGGCTTACATCCCGAAATAAGAAAAGTTCCTATCGCTACTGCTCCTAAAAATGTAAATAAACGTTTCATACCTCTTTACTATGTTTAAACAAGATTGGTTATTCTGCTTGAATATATACAAAACCTACGCCAAAGGTTGAATATTGCGCCCGAATATCAGTTTTTTTTGAAAAATCTGCAAGTTTCCTGATAAATTACTACTACGGAGACAATACGCTGTTGTTCAAATCCTCCTACTACGGTAGCCGAAGCGATTGCCATGAGACCATCTCATATACGTCAGTAAAACGAAATTTTGTGTTGATTTGTTGGCCGTTGCTCAATACTTTGGCGGCACATAGACCTGTGATAACGGCTGTTTTTCCATAAATACGTATTTTTAATTCTTGGGGGGTCATCTCCTGATAGGTGAGTTTCCCATCTTTGATAGATTGTACCAAAGAAGATTTGGAGTCAATCAGGCCGCTGGAATGACAATAATATAGGTCGTCAGCAAGGACTTTGTCCAGATAAGCAAAGTCTTTACTGACCAAAGCAGCAAAGCGTTGTTTTTCTACATCAGCGACGGCATTTTCGGACGAAGTTTGCGATAACGCTACGTAGCTTTTCAGTACCCACAGTGTAAGAATGGTCGTTATGAGGGTTAATCTTGAAAGGGTTTTCATTGTGTTATATTGTTTTGGGGTAATGGGGCTTTTTTTAAAGGGTTTATGTAGCAAGTAGCTATAAGTTTTTCTTCTTCATTTCCTGTACGGCATGATTGGCGGCGCGTGCCGTAAATGCCATGAAGGTCAGTGATGGATTTTGGGTACTAATGGAGGTCATCGAAGCTCCATCGGTTACAAAGACATTTTTACAATGATGTAGTTGATTCCACTTATTCACCAATGAAGTTTTGGCGTCGGCTCCCATACGCACCCCGCCCATTTCGTGGATGTCCAATCCTGGGGCTTGTTTGGTGTCTATTGGGCGAATGTTTTTAAATCCTGCTTTGGTCAGCATTTCGGTGTTAGTTTCCCAAAAATGTTTGATTATTTTTTCGTCGTTTTCGTCGTAGCCAATGGAAGTAATCAAGAGCGGAATCCCGTATTTGTCTTTTTGGTCAGTGCTCAACCGTACGTGATTTTCGTATTTAGGAATCGTTTCAGCTTGAATCTGAACGTACAAATTCCAAGGGCCAGGCTTACTGTTGGCTTCTTTCCAGTCGCTTCCGAAGCCTTCTTGTCCAGCCGCATGTCCCCAGCCTGATCTGCCCGCACTCATAGCCACAAGGTAGCCGCGTAAGAAATCAGTTTCTTGCTTGTGTACATTTTGATAACGAGGCATAAAACCCGAAGTGGGTCGGCGGCCAAAATAGTATTGGTCTTCAAAGCCATCAATACTTGCTGCTATGTTGCCTCGGTAGTTGTGAAAAGCCACGAAATGCCCCAATATACCGTTGTCGTTACCAAGGCCATTAGGAAAGCGTGGAGAGGTAGAATGGAGTAAAATTTGGTTACTTGCCAAACACGAAGCATTTAAGAAAATAATTTTGGCGTAGTATTCTACTATTTCTTTCGTATTGGCATCAACAATGCGAACCCCCGAAGCTTTTCCGAGTTTTTCGTCATAAACAATCGAATGAACCACCGAATGAGGCCGAATGGTGAGCTTTCCTGTTTTGCGTGCGGCAGGAAGTGTAGCCGACTGTGAACTAAAATAAGCACCGTATGGGCATCCTCGATAACACAAATGCCTGGCCTGACACTGTCCTCGCCCGAGAGCCGTATGCCACGGCTGTGGTTTGGTCAAATGCGCACAACGGCCAATGATGAGGTGGCGGTCAGTATAGTTTTTTTTGAGGGATTGTTGTAAGTGTTTTTCTACGCAATTTAGCTCCCAAGGCGGTAAAAACTCGCCATCAGGTAGTCCTTCTAAGCCGTCTTTGTTGCCGCTGATGCCCGCAAAACGCTCCACGTAGCTGTACCAAGGAGCGAGTTCGTCGTAAGTAACAGGCCACGGTACGGCAAAACCATCGCGGGCAGGGCCTTCAAAATCGTATTTGGCCCAGCGTTGTACTTGCCGTGCCCACAAAAGGGATTTGCCCCCAACTTGATAGGCTCGAATCCAATCAAACGGCTTTTCCTGAATGTAAGGCTGTTCGGTATCTTTTGTAAAAAATTGTTGCGTAGCTTCATCCAATGCGTAGCATTTACTGACAATAGGGTTCTCGGCTCGAAACGAAGGGGGAAGGCGGTTATGATGCTTGAAATCCCAAGGGTTCATCATGGCCGTAGGGTAGTCAGTAATATGGTTCACGTCACGTCCTCGCTCCAAAACAAGCGTACGAAGCCCTTTTTCGCAGAGTTCTTTGGCTGCCCATCCCCCCGAAATACCTGACCCAATCACAATAGCATCAAAGGTATTTTGTTTTTTAGCATCAAGATTCAAGTACATGCCTTGGAAGTTTTATTTAGAAGGATGAAGGTAGTGAGATTTACTTTTACAACTTTTTCAAGAACTCTTCCGTGTTATCAGCTTTGGATATTTGCTCAATGACCCCAAACAAGTGATATAATCGCAAATAAATTAATCACCCACAAGGCGAGCGATACCTCGCGGTTTTGACCCGTTACGACTTTGAGGATAGTCCAACTGAGGAAACCGAAAGTGATACCTTGGGTAATGGAGTAGCTGAATGGAATCAAAACCAACGCCAATAAACATGGGATGGCTTCATCCATGCGTGTCCAATTAATTTTGTGAATAGGTTTCATCATAAAAGCTCCTACAATGACCAAGGCAGGTGCAGTAGCAATGCTGGGTATGATTGACAGCAGTGGTGATAAAAACATGAACGGTAAGAAAAGCAATCCCGCCACGACTGCCATTAGACCCGTTCGTCCTCCTTGCTCAATACCTACTGCCGACTCAATGTAGGCCGTACCAGGGCTTGTTCCTAACAGTCCAGCAGTGGCCGTGGCTACGGCATCGGTTAGCAACGATTGTTTGATATTGCGAGGGTCGCCGTTATTATCGTGTAAATCAGCAGCTTCGGCTACCCCAACAAACGTAGAGAGGCTGTCAAATAAGTCGGTGAAGGTAAAAGCAAAAATGACGGGTAAGAGGGATAGGCTTATTGACCCAATAAAATCAAGTTGGAACAATAAACTAAAGTCAGGGGCGGCCCATACACCATTCCAATTGACGAGAACCTTCTGCCCCAAATTAATGGCAGAAGCATCTCCCCACCAACGCCCAATCGGAATGGCAGCAAGGGTAGTGAGTAAGATACCGATGACAATTCCTCCCGTGATTTTTTTTGTGACCAACACAGCTGTAACTATTAGGCCTCCTAAAAAAGTCAATAAAATGGGGTCTTTTATATTTCCGATGCCTACGAGGGTGGCAGGATTGTAAACAATAAATTTAGCGTTGGTAAGACCAATTAAGGTAATAAATAGCCCGATGCCCGACGAAATAGCGTAGCGAAGGGGTTTGGGGATGGCTTTTACAATGTGCGTGCGAACATTGAAAACTGATAAAAGTAGAAAAATCACGCCTGCCCAAAACACGGCACCGAGGGCTGTTTGCCACGCTACGCCCATTCCTTTCACCACTGTAAATGTAAAAAAGGCGTTAAGTCCCATCCCTGGCGCAACGATAAGCGGGTTTTGGGCATAAATACCCATCATTAAGCTACAAAAAAACGACAGTAGCACCGTTGCAGTAAGTACACCCCCAAAAGGCATTCCTGCTTGACTCAAAATCGCTGGATTGACCACGATAATGTACATCGTAGCCAAAAAAGCCGAGATACCTGCGACGATTTCGGTACGAATGTTCGTGTGATTTTGGGAAAGAGAAAAGTAACGCTCAAGCATAGCGGACGGTATTTAGGGGGGGAGTAAAATAAGAATGTCACCGCTGAAAGTAATGCTTTGGGTAGGATTTACTAAGTGGCGGTGACATTCAAAATGCTTATGATGCTTAAAATTTAAGCATCAGCCGCTCTACGGGAGTATCATTGACCAAGTGGCTTTCTACGATTTCTTCGACGTCCGAGAGTTCTACTTTGCCGTAGAATATTCCCTCAGGATATACAACCAAAGCTGGACCTAACGCACACACATCTAAACAGCCAGCTCGTTGAGCGCGAATATCTATGTGTAAATTTTTGTCTTTGAGCGATGTCTTAAAAGCATCTACCAATGCCATTCCGTGTTCGGTGCCGCAGCATTTTTTACCACCGTCTTTTTGGTTGGTGCAGATAAAAACGTGTTTTTTGTATTTCATATTATGATTTTGGTAACTGAATAATAAACATTGGACGCTGGAAGAGAACATTTTCTAAATGTCCATTTCCCAACGTCCAACGTTCGATTTTAATAAGAATTTATCTTTTTGCCATTGAAGGAGACTTCACGAGCGCAATGTAGTCAGCTAAAATGCGACTGGTTTCGTTCATATAAATGTCTTTTTTCTTCTTGGTAGCAGGTTTGGTCGCGGTGGTCGTGGTATCTTCTTCCTCTTCTTCCCCCGTTTCGAGTTTTTTCAACGCTTCCCGTTTTTTCTCGGCCTCTTCGCGTTCTTTTTTACGTTTGGTTTCTTGGAGAGATACTATGGTATTTTCGCGGGCTTTGCGGAAAAGCTCTAATTCTTCGACAAACGTTTTTAGCTCAGTTTCTGATTTGAGACGTTGTTGATACTTTTCGCGTAGTTTAGCCACTTGTTTTTCGTTAAGCGACTTCGTTACATCATAGCGTGCCGTAGCGATTTGATCCCAAGGTAGTGCGGTGGGCTGTTAACTTTCCCCGTATTCTTCGGCACTAATTGCTGTGGTAAATTCAATGTCTGGTGATACGCATTTGCGTGGGGTGCTGCTGCCGTTGATGCGATAAAACTTAGCGACTGTGATGTTAATCTGACCGAGTTTGTCGCTATCTTTAATCCATTGATTCAAATC
>JBGAUP010000344.1:0-5617 GCA_044228585.1 Runella sp.
GCCTATCAAAACCAGCTCAGGCAATATACTCTTTTGGTTGGGTTAGGTGTAGTTTTACTTATTGCTTTTCTCCTATACCAAAATAACAAAAAAGAAAAACAAGCTAAAATTCTTCTTCAAGAGCAAAAAGATAAAGTAGAAAGTACCCTCTCCCAACTCCGTAGTACCCAAGCCCAACTCATCCAAAAAGAGAAACTTGCGTCACTCGGCGAGCTCACGGCGGGCATCGCCCATGAGATACAGAATCCGTTGAATTTTGTCAATAATTTTTCGGAATTGAGTGTGGGTATTGCCCAAGATTTAGAAGAGGAAATCAAAAACAGCCCCCTAACCCCCAATGGGGGAATTATTATTGAAGATAAAACCTATTTCAATGAATTAATATCAGATTTAACCCAAAACCAAGCAAAAATCAACCATCATGGCAAACGGGCTTCGAGCATTGTTAAAGGGATGCTTGAGCATAGTCGTATGGGAACGGGAGAGCGACAATTGACTGATATTAACCAACTTGTGGATGAATACCTACGTCTTGCCTATCATAGATTAAGGGCAAAAGATAATGACGGTTCGGCGACCCGATTTAATTGTGATTATGAATTGGTTGCTGATGAAAACTTACCCAAAATCAGTGTCGTACCGCAGGATATTGGGCGGGTGTTGTTGAATCTGCTCAACAATGCTTTTTATGCCGTGCAACAGAAAACGCTGACAAGGTTGGCAAACGGCGATAATCAAACGGGGAGTTATCAACCCAAAGTCACGGTTACAACCCAAGTCTTAGACAATGCTCTGGAAATAAAAATCCAAGACAACGGAATAGGTATGTCCGAAGCCACTAAAGCCAAAATCTTCCAACCTTTTTTCACGACCAAACCCACGGGCGAAGGCACGGGTTTGGGACTTTCATTGGCCTATGATATTATCACCAAAGGCCACGGCGGGACGATAGAGGTGGAGAGCGTGGAAGGTGAGGGAGTGACGTTTATTGTGAAATTGCCGATTACTTAAAGAAGATTTCGCAAACAATAAAACCTTATTACTTGCGAAATGTGTCTATCTTTAGCTATATTTCGCAAGTAATAAGAATAAATCATGCTTAGAAATAGACTCATTGGAAGAATTGAAGAAAAACGAATCTTAGAAAACGCCTATCAGTCCAACAGACCTGAAATGGTGGCTGTTATTGGCCGACGGCGGGTGGGGAAGACCTTTTTAGTCAAATCGGTTTATGAGCAACAGATTGACTTCGAAATTACGGGCATCCAACACGCCACTCGGCAAGAGCAACTACGCAATTTCATGCTTCAAATCGGTAAATTCTCGCAAGGAGTTTTTCCACAAACCGAGCCGAAAGATTGGTTAGAAGCCTTCTATTTGTTGTCTAAGTTTTTGGAAATGAAGCAGAAATCCGAAAAAAAAATCGTTTTTCTCGACGAATTGCCTTGGCTTGCTACCCACAAATCGGGCTTTTTGAAAGGATTGAGTTGGTTTTGGAATAGTTGGGCGGTCAATCAAAAGGTGGTGGTGGTGATATGCGGCTCGGCGGCTTCGTGGATGATTAAAAATGTGGTACACGACAAAGGCGGCCTACACAACCGCATTACCAAACGAATTTACCTCAGACCCTTCGATTTGTACGAAACGGAGCAGTTTTTCAAGGCTAAAAACTTCAACTTCGACCGTTATCATATACTGCATCTCTACATGGCTTTGGGCGGAGTGCCGCATTATTTAGAGGAAGTAGAAGGAGGCCAAAGTGCCCCCCAGAATATTGATTCGATTTGTTTTGCTGATAACGGCCTGTTAAAAGATGAATTTTCCAAACTCTATTCCTCGCTTTTTGACGATTCGCAAGCGCACCTCAAAGTGATTCGAGCGTTGGCAAGTAAACAAAAAGGACTGACCCGTTCGGAAATCGTCCAACTGACCCGCCTGAAAGAAGGTGGCGGGCTGACCAACACCCTCGAAGAACTCCAACATTCGGGTTTTATAACAGTGTATTTGCCTTTTGGCAAAAAGAAAAAAGAGGGTTTGTATCGCCTGACCGACGAATTTTCGCTTTTTCACCTGCAGTTTATGGAAAACAGTCGGCTTGTTGGCAAAAATAGCTGGCAACAGTTGAGCCAAACCCAAGCTTATGGAAGTTGGGCAGGTTATGCTTTTGAAAGTATTTGCCTGAAACATCTGCCCCAAATCAAAAAAGCCTTGGGCATTTCGGGCGTGTATGCCACTGCTTCCTCATTTTTCAGAAAAGGCACAGACGAAGACGAAGGGATGCAATTTGACTTGCTGATTGACCGTGCCGACCACGTGATAAATGTCTGTGAAATCAAATTTTACCAGGCCGAGTATGTCATTGACAAAGCCCAAGCCATGGATTTTCGTAACAAAATGGCGGCTTTCAAAACGGCCTCCAACACCAAAAAACAACTTTTCCTGACGCTCATTACCACCTTTGGCCTCAAACAAAACACCCATAGCTTGGGGCTGGTTGATAGTAGTTTGACGATGGACGATTTATTTGAAGCATAGTTTTGTAAAACTCTTTTCCTGATGAAAAATCTAATTGCTGTCCTCTCACTTTTTCTACATGGTAGCATCGCTTTTGCCCAAAAATCACAAATTGATAGCTTAAAGCATGAATTGGCAATGGCTAAACATGATACAAGTCGGGTCAGAATTATGTCAGAATTATGTTTGGAGTATCGCCTATCAAAGCTGGATTCAGCCATGAATTATGGACAGCGGGCTTTAGCATTGGCTCAAAAAATAAATACTCCAGAAAGTGAGGCAATCGCTTCAAGTAGATTAGGATATATATACAGGGAATCAGGGGATTTATCCAAAGCATTAAAGTTGACTAATAAAGCACTAAAATTTTTCGAAGAAAAAAAAGATTTACAGGCAATCGCAAATAGCAAAAATGTTCTTGGTCTTATTTATTGGGACTTAAAAGATTTTACCAAAGCATTACAATACTACCATCAGGCAAAATTACAATTTGAACGATTGAATTTAATCAGAAGATTGGCCGCAGTGCAGAATAATATTGGAATTGTTTTCACCGAAATGAATCAATTAGATTCGGCCAAATACTACCTGACTCAATCGTACGAGAATAATATCCGAGCGGGGGCAAACGGGATTTCCCCCTTACGAAATCTGGGTTCTGTGGAGGGAAAATTAGGCAATCACCGCCTTGCTTTAGATATTTTCGAGCGATGCTGGAAAATTAATGATAGCTTGGATGTACGAAATACCGCACTCTTAAATAACCTCATGGCCGAATCGTATCAATCAATTAACAAACTTGATTCGGCTATTTTTTATGCGAGTAGAGGTCTTGAATTGGCAAAAAGAGGACCCTATAGAAAAAGAATCATAGAAGCCTATTCGATACTCAAAGACGCTTATAAAGCAAAAGGAGATTTTAAATTAGCCCTTACAAACGAAGAATTACTGGTAGCAGAAAGTGACAGTTTGTTCGGAGCAAGTATTCGGACGGTCGTATCTCAAGAAGAAGAAAACCAAATTGAAATTGAAAACAATAAAAGAGAATATCAAAATCAGCTAAGACAATATTTTTTATTGTCAGGTTTAGCAGTTATGCTTTTGATAGGGTTTATCCTTTACCGAAACAACCGTCAGCAACAAAAAGCCAATAATTTACTTCACCGCCAAAAAGAAGAAATCAATCTCCAACGCGACAAAGCCGAGAAAGCCCTGACCGAACTCAAATCCACCCAAGCGCAACTCATCCAAAAAGAAAAACTGGCCAGTCTCGGTGAACTCACGGCAGGCATCGCCCATGAAATACAGAATCCTTTGAATTTTGTGAATAATTTTTCGGAGTTGAGTGTGGGCATTGCCCAAGATTTAGAAGAGGAAATTAAAAACAGCCCCCTAACCCCCAATGGGGGAATTATTATTGAAGATAAAACCTATTTCAATGAATTAATATCAGATTTAACCCAAAACCAAGAAAAAATCAACCATCATGGCAAACGAGCCAGCAGTATTGTAAAAGGTATGTTGGAACACTCGCGCCAATCAACGGGAGAGCGAGAATTAACTGATATTAACCAACTTGCGGATGAGTATCTACGCCTTGCTTATCATGGTATGAGGGCCAAGAATAAAAACTTTGAAGCTGATTATGAATTAATTACTGCCCCCAATTTGCCCAAAATCAGTGTCGTACCGCAGGACATTGGTCGGGTGTTGTTGAATCTGCTCAACAATGCGTTTTATGCCGTGCAGCAGAAAACGCTGACAAGGTTGGCAAACGGCGATAATCAAACGGGGAGTTATCAACCCAAAGTCACGGTTACAACCCAAGTCTTAGACGATGCTCTGGAAATAAAAATCCAAGACAACGGCACGGGTATGTCGGAAGCCACTAAAGCCAAAATCTTCCAGCCCTTTTTCACGACCAAACCTACGGGAGAAGGAACAGGGCTTGGCTTGAGTTTGGCGTATGATATTGTGACCAAGGGGCATGGTGGGACTATCGAGGTGGAGAGCGTGGAAGGTGAGGGGTGGTGCGGCAGTCCGACGACGTTTATTGTGAAATTACCAATGTAATGTGTTATGAAATCACTAACCAAATTGATTATTTTGTTTTTGGCATATTCAGGAAGCTATGCCCAAGGTACTTCTATCGACAGCCTATCACGAGAACTAAGCATGGCTAAACACGACACCAGCAGGGTAATGCTGATGTCCGAAATCACCTATTTATACCGCTTATCCAATCCCGATTCAGGTATGGCCATGGGGTGGAAAGCCTTGGAATTGACAAAAAAAAACCGCTTTCTTAGGGGGCAGTCAAGCGTATTAAGTAGTATTGGGGCTATTTATCGCATTCAAGGTGATTTACAAAATGCCATATCTTTCGAGTTTGATGCACTCAAAATTGCCGAAAAAAATGGTTTTCTCAATGAAATGGCAAAGGCTTATTTCGGCATCGGTAATACTTACACCTACCTAAAAGATTATCGTTTGGGAATTAATTATTTAAGAAAAGCTATCACACTCTACCAATTGCTTGACGATACACACCAGTATTCTATCGTATATGCCAATATAGGCGATGCTTATCGGCAAAACAATCAATTGGATTCTGCCCGTTATTACCTTAATAATGCTTACGATTTGATGAAGAAGGTAAATTATGTGACGGGCATCTCTTTTTGCCTAACGCGTTTGGCACGTATCAATCTAACTCAACAAAACTATCAAGCAGCCCGTGCCTTGGCATTACAGGCTGAGACGTTAGGACGTCAACAAAAGAACATTCGTACCCAGTCTATGAGTGCGCAGCTTTTGTCTGACTATCATCGCGCTCAAAACAACACCGATTCAGCCATTTATTTTGCTCAAAAAGCTTTTGATATTGCCCAAGCCTATAATTATAAGTGGGATATGCTTGATAATAGTAGCCATCTGGCCAATTTGTATAAAACCAAAGATTTAGCAAAAGCATATTATTATTCTCAGCTTGCTAAGACACTCAATGATTCTATCTACGGCCCTAACCGAGTGATTGGCCTTCAAAAACGTATCATTAAAGAACAAGAATTGATAAAAGAGAATGAAGCCAAAGCCTTAGCTT
>JBGAUP010000345.1:0-5599 GCA_044228585.1 Runella sp.
CCCTGTATCAGCCACTTCAATCCCTGCCAATACTTTTGCCAAGCGTTTTTTGTATTCCAACTGCATTAAACGAGCAATTTGAATCCGTTGGGCTTGGGGCGAACCGGCCCCGTGCATGGACTCGGTGAGGTAGCCCACGGCATTGCGGCCCAAGGTCATGTTTTCGATGAGGCGAAACATCCGGAAGCGGTCTTCGGTCGGTACATTGGATTTGCCTTGGAGGTATTTTTTGAGGAGTTCGTGGGTTTCGGGGTTGTTGTAATCCTGCTCGGAAGGAAGCGTAACCATCAATCCACCCGCCAAATCCTGCGCCAAACGGCTGATTTCGTAGGGAAAACGCGTCACGTGGTGTTTACAGACATTGGCGAGCATGTCGTCTGGTAAATACGCCCCCGATTCAGTGGCGTATCCTTGGTACGAAGCGGCAATGCCCGTGCCGTAAATGGTTTCGTTAAGGTGCGTCATTTCCACCAATTTGTCTTTGATGTGGCTCGCTTTTTCGGCTCCGTTCATTTCCACAATATTGGCCGCCGCCCCAATCAGAACATCGCCCACGCCGCTTTTGCAAACATAACTCCGACGGTGATAACACGTAAAACGCTCCACCAACATGGATGCAAATTCGTACTCTCCATCCATGAAAATCAGTTCATTCGGAATAAATACGTTCTCAAAAATAACCATCGCTTCCTGCCCGCCAAAGGTAGCATTTCCAGCATCCATACTTCCGCCTTCCATGCTGCGAGTATCGCACGATTGTCGCCCGTAGATGTACGTGATGCCCAGCGCATCAACGGGTACAGCACCCACAATCGCGTAATCTTTGTCTTTTTCGCCCAATCGCATGGTGGGCATCAACAGTAACCAATGCGAATTGAGACAGCCCGTTTGGTGGGCTTTGGCTCCCGTGATATAAACGCCTTCGGAAGTACGGCGGGTAATGTGGACAAACAAGTCGGGGTCGGCTTGATCGTGCGGGGCTTTGCTGCGGTCACCTTTCACGTCGGTCATAGCCCCACCGATGACGAAGTTACGGCGATGCATTTCGGTCAAAAAAGCCACAAATCGCTCGTGATAAGTCGTTTGGTGCTTTTTGTCCATTTCAAACGTCGTCGAAAACAGCGCGTTGAACGCATCCATCCCCACGCAACGCTGAAAGCACGTACCCGTATTTTGGCCGAGTTTTCGCTGCATTTTGTTTTGCAGCACCAAATCGTTGGCGCTTGTCGAAATGTGCAAAAAACGGTTAATGCGCTCGCCCGTAAAAGGCGAAATCACCGAAGCCAATTCAGGCTCCCGAAGTGCCAAATCGTAGGTTTCGGCCACAGCATTCACTGACGGACGAATCATGGGGTGCTCGGAGGGTTCTTCCACTAACTCCCCAAACAAATACACTTTCAGTTTGCGGCCTTTGAGGCTTTCGTAGTAGTCTTGAGAGGTTTGGATGGCCCCCTGCCTTCCAATGAGAGAATACATATTTGAATTATTCATACTTGTTAAAGCCCTTTGAGACTTATTTATTCTTCTCAAAATTTCGCAAAAACTCTTCTCGGTCGGTAATTTTAAAATCAGCTTGCCATTCGTATTCCAAGCCGCGGTGCAGACCTTGGTGAGCACCAAAATAATACAAGTTTTTCATGGCCGCGATGGCTTGCGCAGAATTACCCATGATTTTTTCAGCTACTTGATTTACCGTAGTTTCCAACTCAGCCAATGGAACTGATTTATTGACCAAACCAATGCGTTCGGCCTCTTTGCCCGAAACAGGTTGCGCGGTAAACGACATTTCCATGGCTTTCATCAAACCTACTTTTTGTTGCAAACGCTGTGTCATACCCCACTTGGGCGCAATGCCCCATTTGGTGTGCGTATCTCCAATTTGAGCCTCGTCGGCGGCATAAACCAAATCAAAGGCCAACATCAGCTCAGTGGCCCCTGTGTAGCAATGCCCGTTCACTTGTGCTATCGTCACTTGTGGCATAGATTGAAGAGCCATGATAAAAGCCACTCCCATTTCCATGACTTCAAAGTTAGAGAAATGCCCACCTTGAATGCTTTCATTGAGTGCTTTTAAATCTACCCCTGCCGACCAAGCACGGCCTGTTCCTGTTACGATAAGGACTTTGATGGAGTCGTCCAAAGCTACTTTTTGCGTAGCGTCAGTAAGTTCAGCGATAAGATTGGGACTCAGCGCATTTAGCACTGAAGGGCGATTGAAGATAATACGGGCAATACCGTTGGCTTGCGAAAAAAGGATGTCTTGGTACATGGTGAATAAGCCCCCCTACCCCCAAAGGGAGAGTATTAGTATATATTTATTCCCCTTTGGGGTAAGGGGCTAACGATTGCGTCCGTATTGCTCATGGCTGCTGACCCATTCGTTGGCGACGACGGCGGCCCCCAGTGATAATTCACCGCAAAGGACGGTGGCTGCCACAATTTCGGCTAATTTATTCACTTTTCCAGCACCATAGCAATCCATCATTTGCAAACACTCTTTTTGGGTTGGCAAACCCGTGCCACCGCCGTAGGTAGCCACAATGAGCGACGGAATAGTGACGGAAAAATAATAATCTCCGTTGGGTTTCAATTCTACATAGACTATGCCCGCCGAGGATTCAGCCACGTTAGCTACATCTTGACCCGTAGCGATAAAAACAGCGGTGATTCCGTTGGCAAAATGCGACCCGTTGCTAATGGCATTAGACAACATAGACCCCGCGTTTGAATACTGTCGTTGTTTAAATAACGCCTCGCTGCTCACGTGCATGATACGTTCCAGCAATTCATTCGGAAGCGTAATCTCAGCCACCACGCGCTTGCCGCGCGTTTGGAGGGTATTCAGATGTGAATGTTTCTTATCGGTGTCCATATTAGCGGCCATTGTAAAATGCTCCAAACCCTCGATGTTTTGTTCGAGTACCCAGTGACACGCACGATGCGTGGCTTTCGTAACCATGTTTTGACCCGCAGCGTCGCCCGTTGAATAGTTGAAGCGCAGCCAATGGAGTTTTCCGACGGTATATTGCTCAATGTCAAGCAGTTTTCCAACGGAGGTTGTTTCTTCGGCTCGCGCTTTGAGTTGGTCAAAATGCGTATCTACCCATTCGCCGAAAGCTCGGGAATAACGGGCGTTATCAAAAATAAACAGCGGAGCGCGTTGCATGGCATCGTCCATGACTGTTGTGGTAATGCCTCCTGCTTCGCGGCAAAGCTTCATACCTCGGTTGTAACTTGCTACCAAAGTGCCTTCGGTCGTTGCCAAAGGAACGTAAAAATCACCTTGGGCGTATTCGCCAAGCACGAGAAGCGGCCCCGCAAAACCAATGGGGACTTGAGCTATCCCTGCAAAATTTTCGATATTTCCTTTTAGGATTTCTGGTTCAAAGGAGTATTGCGCAATGTGCTGAAAATCAACACCTGTTTTATTAGTTACAAACGCCCGACGCGCCTGCGCTATGTCGGTAGTGTAATTATTTGCTTTATCAATCGGGAGTTTTGTATCGCTCATGGTTGCAGGTTGGAATACTTACAAAAGTAGCTTTTTTCAAGTTTCTAAAACATTAGTGAGTACGTTTTAATCCCACGTACCTTATGGCACAGGAATGTTTAATTCAATAGTCATTTTATATTTGCCCTTCTCAAAACTTTATTACTGTGAAAACCCTGATTCTAAACACGCCCGGCCAATTTAGCCAAGCTGATACTGGTTTCGATTCTTCTCTTCAAGCCCACGAAGTTTTGTTAAAAATTCATCGTATCGGCATTTGCGGCACCGATTATCACGCGTATCGAGGCAAACAACCTTTTTTTTCTTATCCTCGCATTTTGGGGCATGAATTGGGCGCTGAAGTCGTGGAGATTGGCACCGAAGTTACTCATGTGGAAATAGGGGCTAAAGTAGCCGTTGAGCCTTATCTCAACTGCGGAGTTTGTCAACCCTGCCGTAATGGAAAAACCAATTGTTGCGAAAAGTTGCAGGTCTTAGGTGTGCATACTGACGGTGGGATGCGAGAGTTTTTGAAAGTGCCTGCCAATAAAGTATATGCCTCAAAAACCTTGAGTTATGAGCAATTGGCTTTGGTAGAAACGCTGGGGATTGGTTCACACGCCGTCAATCGCGCTCAAGTACAGGCACATGATTTGGTGCTGGTGATTGGGGCAGGTCCTATTGGCCTTTCGGTGATTCAATTTGCCAAACTAAAAGGTGCTACTGTGGCGGTGATGGACATGAACGCGTCCCGATTGGCCTTTTGTCAACAGCAATTGGGCGTTGATGCAACCGTATTACTTCAAAATACCGACCCAGTGGAAGAGATTCGTAAGGTACTAAACGGTGATTTACCAACGGTTGTTTTCGATGCAACGGGAAATCCTTCTTCGATGATGCAGGCATTTAAGTACGTAGCTCACGGAGGACGCTTAACTTTTGTAGGGTTGTTTCAGGGAGATGTTACCTTCAACGACCCCGAGTTTCACCGACGTGAAGTCACACTTTTGGCCAGTCGTAATGCACTTCCAGAAGATTTTATCAGCATTATCAAAGGAATGGAAGAAGATACCATTGATACCCGACCTTGGATTTCGCACCGAGTAGCGTTTGATGAACTTCTCAATTCGTTTGAAAACTTATTAAAACCCGAAAGTAATGTCATTAAAGCCGTGATTGAGTTATAAATAAAAAATGCCTCTTGACCTTTGACAGTCAGGAGGCATTTTTTATTTATTGTTTTATCCTACTTTAACCGATGTCATTGAAATAGAACCCATTAAGGTTTTATCATTAAAGAAACCCACTTTTTCGTTTTCCTCTTTTAGCCCTAAAATATATAATAAAGGCAAGTAATGTTCGGGCGTTGGAATGGATAGTTTTGCTGCCTGTCCCAAACCTTCATAATTGACAAGTGCAGAGTGGTTGTGGGTGTTTATCAATGATTTGAATGTCTCATTCATTTCAATGGCCCAATCATAGCCTTTATCGGTCAATTGCCAATTCAGGATACGGAGGTTATGTACCATATTACCGCTACCGATTATCAACACGCCTTTTTTGCGTAAAGCAGCCAATTCTTTCGCCAACTCATAGTGGTATCGGGGTGGTTTGGTGTAGTCAATACTCAACTGCAACACGGGGATATTGGCCTTGGGGTACATGTGCCGAACTACCGTCCAAGTGCCATGGTCAAGACCCCATTCGTGGTCGAGTCCCACTTGAGTTTTGTGAACCAGAGATGCTGCTTCTTTTGCCAAAGTTAGACTTCCAGGAGCTGGATATTGCACATCAAACAGGGCCTTGGGAAAGCCTCCAAAATCGTGAATTGTACGCGGCTCGGGCATGGCGGTTACTTTTGTCCCGGATGTGTACCAATGGGCAGATACCACCAAAACGGCCGTAGGAACTGGAATTTCGCTACCAAATTTTTTCCAATTTTGACTGAATTCATTGTTTTCAATGCCGTTCATGGGTGAACCATGCCCTACAAACAACATTGGCATCAATCCTTCTTTGGTTGTCTGCTCTTCATTCCATTTATACAAATCTTTCAAAGACTCCATTGTGATAGCTCCTCCAAGAGCACTTTTTATAAATTCGCTTCTT
>JBGAUP010000346.1:0-5583 GCA_044228585.1 Runella sp.
AAATATTCTTGCCCTTCTAATGAAGCCGATATGTAGGTGTTTATGAAGGAATTAGTAGTATCGCAGGTACTCTGATAGCGTTCCCAATATTGGGCTGAAAGGTCGCTGACGAGGGTAAAATAATTTTCAGACGAAATATGCTTGAATAAGGGTTTTTCGGCAAGAGAGTCTTTCCCAAACAGCATACTTGTGTACAAAAACTGGTGCAACTTAGCGGTGTTTCCCTGTACTTGTGGAGAAAATGAGCGACTGGGATTGCAAAAAGTCAATGTATCGTTGGGGGATAGCAAAAAATCAACCCTATACCCCAAGCATACCACGGTTACTTTTTGGGTAGAATCGAGCCGAATATCGGTATGAAAACAACCATTAAGGTCGGTTTTGTCTTGTAAAATTGATTTAGGAGAAGTTAAAGTGAGCGGAGAGTGAACCAAAATTTGATACTGCGAAGAAGGAAACCCCTCAAAATGCCCACGAATGTGTACATTGGGCTGTGCAAAACACCCCAACGAACAAAACAACAATAGAAGCACATATCGCATACCCATGACCGATGAAAAACAGGTAACACTTTTGCTTGCAACAAATTACAGGCATTTCTGGTTTAATTTTCTAACGCTTCCCACAAAATTTCAATCGGATGTTTGGCAGTTCGCCCCGTTCCGTCTTTGATTTGGTGACGACAGCTTGTTCCTGGGGCAGCAATAATGACCTCTTCGGGTTGTTGACGAACCGTAGGGAAAAGCACCAATTCGCCTATTTGCATCGAAAGTTCGTAATGTTCGCGCTCATACCCAAAAGACCCCGCCATACCACAACAACCCGACGGAATCAACTGCACCGAATAGTTTTTGGGTAAAGACAACATTTTTTTTGTGGGCGTGAGCGACGCCAACGCTTTTTGATGACAATGCCCGTGTAACTTTATTTGTTTACTGTTTGCGGTAAACTGACTACTACTTACGCGCTTCGCCTCTATCTCGCGGGCAATAAACTCATCAAATTGTAAGGCATTTTTGGACAATCGCAGCGCATCTTCTTTCAGATGGGCGGGTACTAAGTCAAGATATTCGTCGCGGAAAGTCAAAATGGCTGAGGGCTCAATACCAACGAGTGGCGCGTCTTCCGAAATGATCTCTTTCAACATCTCCACATTTTTTATCGCAATCTTTTGGGCTTCTTTGACCAACCCTTTTGACAAATAAGTTCTGCCGCTTTCAACATGCTTAGGAATAATGACTTCGTAGCCCAGTTTTTCTAACAATAAAATGGCTTTTTTCCCAATTTCAACGTCGTTGTAGTTGGTAAACTCGTCGCAGAAAAGATAAACCAGCCCCCTAACTCCACTCGGTTTCTCCCCCCTCGGGGGACGGGGTGCTAATTTTTCTAACGTTGTACTATGTAACTTGGGCATGGTTCGGTCAGGGTGAAAACCTACGAATTTGTTGGCGATTCGGCGCAGTGCTTCTGTGCCAAAAACCAAATTATATGCCCACGGCACAAGACTGGCAAGCTGCATTTGTTGGGTAAAATTGGCAATCAAACGCGACCGAAACGGTATCCCATTTTTGTCGTATTCACTTTGCAAAAACTCGGCTTTCATTTTGGCAATATCCACACTCGACGGGCACTCCGATTTGCATCCTTTGCACGACAAACACAAATCTAAGATTTCTTTAACAGCCCCCATGCCCCCAAAGGGGGTATTTTTATCATTATCTGGGGGGCTTTCGGTATAAAAATGCCGCAACATATTGGCCCGTGCACGGGTGGTGTCGCGTTCGCGTCGGGTAGCCATATAACTGGGGCACATGGTTCCACCTGTTAGGTGCGTTTTGCGGCAATCGCCCGAACCGCTGCATTTTTCGGCCAGTCGTAGAATGCTTTCTTGTTGGGAGAAATCAAAAACGGTCTCAATCTTGGGAGAAACTTGGTCGGGTTGGTAGCGCAAAAACTCATTCATCGGAGGCGTATCAATGATTTTGCCACGATTAAAAATACCTTTGGGGTCAAACACGTTTTTTATTTCACGAAACAGCCCATACACTTCTTCCCCCATCATAAACGGAATAAACTCTCCGCGCAGTCGCCCGTCGCCATGCTCGCCCGAAAGTGACCCATTGTATTTTTTGACCAATGCCGCCGTATCGGCCAAGATGGCCCGAAATTTCGCTTTCCCTTCGGAGGTTTTGAGATTAATCATGGGCTCTACGTGCAACTCCCCTGCGCCTGCGTGGGCATAATACGACGCATGAACCCCGTGTTTTTGAAGCAAAATCTCTAAGTCGGCGATATAATCGGGTAAGTCCTCAACAGCAACCGCGCAGTCTTCAATGAGATTGACGGGTTGGGTGTCTCCTGGTAAATTTCGTATCAATCCTAAACCTGCCTTGCGTACATCCCACGCTTTTTTGGCATCGTCGCCAAACAACAGGGGGTAAGCATAGCCAAGTTTTTGCGTTTTCAAATCCGCCACCAATGCGGCGGCCATCGCCTCTACTTCGGCGCGAGTTTCAGCCCCAAATTCTACCATCAACAAAGCCGCAGGGTCGCCCTCGATAAAAAAGCGATTGTGGCGGTACTCATTGTGTTCTTTGGTAAAATCCATGATGTACTTATCCACCAATTCGGAAGCCAAAGGCTGATGCTTCATGGCTATTCCGTTGGCCAAAAGCGACTCACGCAGCGAGCCGCAATGAATACACAGCAAACCAAGATGGGTAGGAGGCAGCGGTAAAAGATTGAGTTTGGCTTCCGTGATAAAGCAAAGTGTCCCTTCCGAACCAGCGATGAGTTTGGATACATTGAAAGTGTCCACACCCCCAAAAGGTATCGAATTCAACAAGGCGTCTAAAGCATAGCCCGAATTACGACGTGTCACCGTTTTCTTCGGAAATTTCTCTCGAATCAACTGTTGGTAATGCGGATTCCCTAAAATTTCACGGAGTTTTTGGTCAATATTTTTCCAAAAACGATTATTTGTTCTCCCTTTGGGGGGCAGGGGGCTTTCGCTTCCATCGCTCAATAGTGCTTTTACTTCTAATAAGTGGTCGCGGGTGGTTCCCCAACTTATCGAATGAAGCCCACAGGAGTTGTTACCAATCATTCCTCCAATCATTGCCCGACTTGCAGTAGAGGTTTCTGGGCCAAACATGAGTCCATAAGGCTTTAAAAAGGCATTGAGGTCATCGCGAATTACCCCAGGCTGAACTCTTACCCAGCGTTCCTCAGTATTGACTTCGAGTATTTTATCAAAATATTTAGAAATGTCCACCACAATTCCATTGCCTACTACTTGCCCTGCCAGCGATGTACCCGCAGCTCTGGGAATGAGCGTGGTATCATGTTCGGACGCAAATGCAATCAGCTTTTGTATGTCTTTTACCGTACGTGGCAAGGCCACTGCAATCGGCATTTCTTGATAGACTGACGCGTCAGTTGCATAAAGTTGACGAATGGCTTGGTGCGTAGTAGAATTATCAAAATAAAGCTCTCCCTCAAAATCTAAGGCAATTTGTGCAAGAGGGAATTGTGACTGAATGTAAAACATCGGCTATGATTGATTTATGCAAATGTAATTTAAAAATAGTTTGGACGTACCTTTGTAAGGTCAGCAAGATACTTGCGAACAAAACGTAAACTATAAACTAATTTATGCCCGCAAATTACTTTGAAGCGCGTTTGACGCTCAATCCTGATTACAATGATATTTTAATGGCCGAATTGGGTCAAATTGGCTACGAGTCTTTTGTAGAAACCGATGAGGGACTCTCGGCATACATCACCGAAGCAGATTTTGACATCGTTAAACTTCAACAGGTAGTAGATGATTATCAGCATCTTACACCTATTACGTTTGAATACCAACAATTGGAAACCAAAAACTGGAACGAAGAATGGGAGCGCAACTATCAGCCTATCGAAGTGGCTGGACAGATTCGTGTTCGGGCATCCTACCACACCCCCGATCCTACGTTTAAATACGATATTGTGATTGACCCCAAAATGTCGTTTGGAACGGGCCACCACGAAACTACTACGCTGGTGATGGAACAACAACTCTCGCTCAACCACCAAGAAAAATCAGTCTTGGACGTGGGCAGTGGTACAGGAATATTGGCGATTTTGGCCGAAATGCTGGGAGCAAATCGCCTCACGGCTTTTGATATTGAAGAATGGGCCTATCTAAATGCCGTTGAAAATGCTGACTTGAATGGATGTAAACATATTACAGTTTTTCAGGGTACGATTGAGGACTGTCCTGCTGATACGTACGACATTGTTTTGGCCAACATCAACCGTAATATTCTACTGCGAGAGATTCCGATTTATGTGCAGTTCCTCAAAGCATGGGGTACGTTGATGGTAAGTGGCTTTTATGAGTTTGATATTGCCGATATTGTTCAGAAAGCCGAAGAAGTTAGTCTAAAATTAGTAGCCCAAAAGACTTTGAATCAATGGGCGGTTTTAAGATTTGAAAAAGCATGAAAATAAGCATCTTAGGTTGTGGTTGGTTAGGAATTCCTTTGGGAGAATCGTTGGTCAGGCAAGGCCATAAAGTTAAAGGAAGTACCACCAAAGCAGAAAAATTGCGCGAGTTACGTCAAGTGGGTATCGAGCCTTTATGGTTACAACTCGTGCCCGAACCCAAAGGCATCGGTTGGGATTATCTTTTAGATTGTGATGTGTTGATTATCAATATCCCACCACGCTTAGAACGCGCTGGGGTGGAGTTTCATCCAGCTCAGATGCACTATTTAATAGAGTTATTGAAAAATAGTGCTGTCAAACAGGTTGTTTATGTGAGTTCTACGTCGGTATATCCCGAAATGAATCGGGAAGTAAAAGAAGAAGATGTGATTCTTCCAAGTCAATCAGCTTCGCCCGTATTGGTAGAGGTAGAACAAATGATTCAAAGTTTACGGCAGCCTTGGCTTATTTTGCGTTGTGGGGGCTTGATGGGATACGAACGCATTCCAGCCAAGTATGTGTCGGGTAAAAAAGACCTAACCACGGGCGACATTCCTGTGAATTATATTCATCGAGACGATGTAGTTGGAGTGATTGAAACTTTTATTCAACACCCAGCCTATTGGAGCGAAGTATATAACGTAGTTGCGCCGCTGCATCCTACCCGCCGCGACGTCTATTTGGCGAGCTGTGTACCTTTTGGATACGAGCCTCCCACCTTTCAATTTGCTCCCGAAAATCCCTTCAAAATCATTAGTTCCCAAAAATTAAGCGACGCTCTCAGCTATCGTTTTGTTTATCCTGACCCGCTTGGGTTTCATTATCAACGTTGATATTTCTTGTTTAATTTTTTAGAATTAACATTAAACAAAGTCAATATTTGATTTTGTTTAATGTTTTTTGAAAATAATTAAACAAAAAATCAAATTGGATTTTTCTTAGCGAAATCGCACTCTTGAGACTATTTTTATAACGAATCTGTTTTAACTTTTGGAAAAGACTCCCAAATAAGTGTGATTTTTGAGTGACCAAACTTAAAACAACACCTCAATGGGAGTCTTGAACAAAGATATAATTGAAACGTGGATAATACCACATTTAACCGTTGGCAGC
>JBGAUP010000347.1:0-5558 GCA_044228585.1 Runella sp.
CTTCTTATTACTAATTTTGCTCTATCAGTTTGGCATTCTATTCAACAAAAAATCCGATTTCTCAACAAGAAATCGGATTCTAACGCTTACCTAAACCTTTTCTCTACTAAATAAAAACTTGATATTGTAATGTCAGCGCCCCGCGACGTCCATTCGTATTCAAACGCCCGTCGGAAGCATTTTGATAGACTGGGCGGTTTTGGAAATCTAACGATATTTTAGAATTATGCCCTTTGAGTAACCAGTTTATTCCTAAGTTGTAAATACCCGCAGTCTTACTGAGACGCTGATAATCTGCTAATTGTGCAGAAGCATAGGGCATCAGTGTACCGTTTTTACCCAGTAAATCTGCGGCACATAAGTAGCCCAATTGGGTATAAATCACATTGCCAGTGCCAAACATTGGGAAAGCATTTCCCTGAATACCTGATGCTCCCGCCAACGACTGGGTCGTTCCATTGGCAGGGTTCATAATACCATTGAAACGTAAGTAATTAGGGCCATAATCAGTGTGAAAATACCCCAAATACGCCAATACTGCCGTGCCTGTGGTTTTATTGAGGGGCATATCGGCAAATAACGCCAACGACCAGAGATTGAGGTTATGATAGACAGTATCGCGGTTTGCATTAATCACATTCCAAGTGGCTGCTTTCTGAGAAATAAACCCACCCTCTAAATTCAAAATTTTCTTTTTACCCAAATACGTACCTGTCATATAGGGCGTTTGATGAGCTTCTTTATCGAAGAAATTATACATCAAGAAGCCTTGATATTGCTTATGATGGCCCTTGGATGCAAAAGATGAGTTGGCCGAAATCGCAGGAACAGGATTGCCACTTGTACCGATTGGAAAAGGGTCAGTAAGACCAAAACGATAGTCCCATTTCCCAACCTGTCCCCTTGCATACAGCGTAAGTTTACGCGAGAACTCATCGGTTTGATCTACGGTAGCTTGCGCAAAAACAGGCACGTCCATGGTCATAATGGTTGTGACACTTGGCTGACTAAAGCGGGAAAGGCCGTTGAGAATAGTAAGTCCACCGCCTATCTTGAGCCAATCTTTATTGGCAAAAGCCGCATATTCTACCACCGCATCGTGGACGAAGAAAGCAATTTTTCGATTACTTGGTACTCCTTGTGCGTTGCCCATGGCAGGAAATCCGTTCAAGAAGTTAAAGTTGTTTAAGCCCATTTGAAAATAGACAAACGTTCGATCAGAGATTTGCCCAAATAGCTGCATCCGAGTGCGGCGCAGCCCTAAGTCCAACGTCTGCGGGGCAGATTCACCCATAACCGTTGTACCAGGGTTGCTATTGTTAAAGCGTAGCCAAGTCTGATTCAAAAATGTAACCTTAAAAAAATGAGAACCTGACGTATTTAGACTATACTTTAGCTCATTTTTGTCGGGAACTGTTTTGGGAGAATCTTGGGCATGAGCGGCTGTCATAAATAAACATAAACTCAAAATAAAATACTTCATGGTGCGATGTTGTTTTTCGTCACAAAGCACCAACTAAAAGATTAATACCGATTTAAAAACAAATTAAAATGGTGTTAAAGAAAGACTTCATTTTTCTCTTCACTAAGTTTGCTATAAATTAGAGCGCTGAAACAACACGAAACCAGCCCTTTACCCTACTTTATGACTTTCAAATATGAGACGATGGCTATTAATATGGATTGGATGCCTATCGCTAAATGCACTAAAAGGTCAGATTCCAAGTATTGACCACGCCCGAAACTACGACCGTACCTACAAAGATAGCCTCAAGGTAGTAGCAAAAAAACTCTTATCTGAGGTGGAGAAAAAGCGCGTATCGTCCCAACAAATCACCCAAAAAATGCAGGTCTTAGACTTGCTGGGTTCTCTTTACCTTGAAAATGATTATCGCGATTTGGATACCAGCATGACTTATAACGATCAGCTATATGAGTTGGCCCAAAAACAGCGAAATAAACCCATGCTTATCGCTGCTTTGCTCCGTCGTGAAATCAAATACCGTCGTGCCCACGACTACGTAAAATCGCTGGAGATAAGCTTAGAAGCCTTGAGACTTTGTGAGAACGCAGGCCAAGATTGTACCGAAGGATGGCGTATCCAACAAAACTTAGGACAAAGTTTTCTACGCTCGGCAGATTATCCCAATGCCGAAAAATATCTACTGTCTTCCTTAAAACAGCTCAAACAAACACCTTTTGACGACCAACCCCTCAAGAAAAAATACCTCTTAGGAACGTATAGCTTACTCAATACCCTCTATCAACAATGGGGTAAAAATGAGTTGGTTGTCAGCATGTTTGATGAACAATTGAAAATAGCTCAAGACCTCAAAAACAAACACTCGCTGGCGGGTACATACGAAGAAATGGGCGATTACTATAATAAAATTGGCCAAGCTCATAAAGCATTGCCCTATTTAAGCAAAGCGCTTTCACTTTTTACCGAAGTTAGCCACATCCGGGGCATTGCTTCGGTCACCAATAGTTTTGGGGAAGCTTATTTAGTCCTGAAAGATTATCAGAAAGCCCGCCAATATGCCGAGAAAGCCCTTTCCATATCCAATCAACACAACTATGCTAATCTAAAGCCTTACGCTTATCACACCATTGGTGTCGCTCAAGAAAAACTTGGCAATGAGCTCGCCTCTTTACGTGCTTATCAAAGTGCAGCCAATTTACGAGATAGCTTGGGCGTTAATCGTCGTTTAGTCGCCTTGGCCGATATGCGGCGCGTCTATGAAGTAGATCGTACCCGCTTTGAGCAGCAAATTGCTCTCCAAAATCGTACTCGTAACTTCTTGATAATAGGAATGTGCTTTTTGAGCGTATTTGGAATAGCCCTGATTTTATACAGTCGTACGCTGAGACTCAAAAACCGAGAATTGGCCCGTAAAAAGCAGGAAATTGAGACCGCTTTTTTAAAAGGACAAGCCACAGAACGTAAAAGAGTGGCCTCAGAGTTACACGACAATTTAGGTGGGTTGCTATCGGCAGCCAAACTGAGTTTACAGATACTCGACCCATCACAGCTCGACCGCCACGAAAGAGAAATTTATAACAATGTGGTCGAAATGATGGTTGATGCCTGTCGTCAAGTACGTACCTTATCTCACAATATGCTCCCCGAAGATTTAGAAAAGCTGGGTCTTTCGGTGGTATTGGAACGTCTGATATACAAACTGAACTCGGCAGGAACTACTCGCTTCAGTCTTCAAGCCATCAGTGATTTTTCTGAACGCTTTGCACCCGAAATTGAATTTAATCTCTACTTGATTGGGTTTGAGTTATGCAACAACGTACTCAAACACGCCAACGCTACCCAAGCTTTTATGACTGGGCTGCCTAATTTAAAAAATAACGAAGGGATGGGTTTCCAAAATATTCGTCAACGTGTTGCTGATATTCGCGGAACACTGTCGTTTGAAAGTAAGCCCAATGAAGGAACCATTATCACCATTAATATTCCATACGAGACTCCTACTCATGCACCTCACCAATGGCTATCAACAACTTCATAAACTGACTTTCCTTCTCAAGAATACACCTTTTCGCTATCAAAAATTCGGTAGCGGTATTGTTGGTCGTTCATTCTATCCCAGTAATTGATTAAAAACTGTTCAGACGTTTTTTGAATTTGCGTTATACTTACGGTTCGTAATTCATTGTTTCGGTTGATAATCAGGTCATTTTCGGTATCCCCTTTCCCTCCAAAACTGTGAAAATCTAATACATCATCTCCTTCAAAAAAGGGGTGTTGCTGTTGCCATTCTCTGAACCATTGCTCTCGTTCTTGGATTACATTATCTGAGTACAAAGTCACCGACGACCATGCACAACCTACCTCAGCATCTAACCACTTATGATAAAGATGCTCACCTGTCCAACGAATTTCAGCAAGCCGTCGGGTTTCATTCTGTTCTACTACTACTAATGTAAATGGTTCTATGCCTCCAAAATCATAGTTTAGAACAAATTCTTCGTAATTTCCGTATTCAAAAAAATTCAACACAACCCACCCGCGGCTTTGCCGATAGGGAGGAAGGTGGCGGTGCTTTACAAAAGCCCCGTTGAGCAGGCAAAGGGTAACGTTTGAGGCGGTGGCAATCCAAGTCCCTCCCGCCAGTCCATCTTGGGGATAAAACACTGATTGTCCACCGATGATATATTTTTTAGGAGGTAATGCTTTAGGTCGCCCCACGTGTTCGTCGCGGTTAGACGTCAAGATAAAGCCTTGCTGGTATGGAAGATACGTTACAAAACACATTTTTTAGTTAATAGTTTAATAGTCCATAGTTGGCAGTCCACGGTTTACAGTCTATAGCCTATGGTTTGTAAATTTACTGATGAAATTTTACACTTTCCCCCCTTTACACTTTGAACTCTTTTAGGGTTTCGCGGTATTTGATGGTCGAATAGGCCACACCAAAATTAGAGGGAAGTTCAATTTCTGGAAACTCTTCCTTGAGAGCGATTCTAATAATGGCGAAGTGATGGATGGCGTGCTCGGCTATATAAACCAACTCACGCGTGAGCGTTGTTTGAACCTCCTGACTTTGCTCTCCCAAAAATACTTTCATAAAAAGATACACATCTTCAATAGGTTGGTTGAGCCATCCCGTTAGTTCTTCGACAAAAGCGGCACTAAATGCTAAATCTGTTTCCAGTCTCAAATCACGGCTACGAGCGTCATAATCTACAAAACCTAAGGGGGCTTGCTCAAAAAGGCATTGGTAAAACTCCAACGTGTGCCGAACATGCTGCCCTACACTACTCCCCTGCAACAAAGCCAAAGGGCAAGAATAAGCTTCGTAGGAGATGGCATTGATTAAATCGCGAAGTTGAACTAAAATCTGTTGGTTGGTTTGCTGAAGCAAAGTCATTTTGGGATGACGTTAACGGTTAAATTAATAGTGACCTCATTAGCCATACCGAGCGTGTTCCCGCCAATGGCCCAATCGCGGCGATTAATCGTAAAATTTCCATTAAAAGTAGCTTTATTATTGGCGCTTGAAAATGTAAAAGGTACTTTTAGCGGCTTAGTTACAGATTTAATTGTCATGTCAAAATACCCTATGTATCCATTTGCAGCCTTTTCTATTTTGGTTGATTTCATGGTAATTTTCGGATACTTGGCAACTTCAAAAAAATCTTCTTTTTCCCGTAAATGACGATTTCGGAGCGTATTATCAGTATCAAGTGTACTGGCATCTACTGTTGCAAAAACACTACTGGAGGCAAGATTATCTGGGTCAAACTTAATATTGGCAGCCAATCCTTTGAATTTACCCTCTACTCCAACCCCAAACATTTTGACACTAAAACCCACAACTGCCATGATAGGCTGCCAAGTCTGACTAAATCCACTACCCGATATACTTACGCAAAATACAAAAATTAGGATTTTTTTCATGGCTATGTCTGATTTAAAATTTGAAAGACACTCCCACAAACGGCATCAAGGCTTTATTTCGGAAGCGGTCATTCTCAAAAGTTAATTTTTGGGACGTAGTATATTCTGTAAATTGAAAACTTGCCCCGAAACGTAAACCGATATT
>JBGAUP010000348.1:0-5527 GCA_044228585.1 Runella sp.
GCAAAAGGGTGTTGGATGAAAGTAAAAACATCTGATGGCCAAACCATGCGCGTATCCTTTAAAGATTACGGCTTTTTTGTCCCCAAAGATATCGCTGGAAAAACCGTTGTGATTGAAGGAGAAGCCAAAATGAAAACTACGCCCGTAGCTGAATTGCAACACTATGCCGAAGATGCAGGCAAAAGCAAAGCCGAAATTGCTAAAATCACCGAACCTAAGCGCGAATTAACTTTTGTCGCTGATGGCGTGATTGTGAAAAAATAAAGCTTTTTTGACCCGAAGCGGTCAGTCGGTTTGGGTAACCCCGTTTTAAACCGACCGACCGCTTTTTATTTGTAGCTTTGCAGCCCTGAAAGGGTAACTTAACTAATTTATTTACCAATAGACAAGCAATGACAACAGAACAGTTGAAAGACTTGAAAGCCCGTGTTTCGGCTTTGAGGGGGTATCTTTGACTACGATACTAAAAAAGAACGATTGACCGAATTAGAACAAATCCAGAGCCAACCAGAGTTTTGGAACGACAATACCAAGGCCGAACAAACCATGAAAGAAGTTCGAGGCCTAAAAAGTTGGACAGAAGGCTACGAAACTGTAGAACGACATTTGGGGGATTTGGAGACCTTGCAAGAGTTTTTGGAAGTGGGCGAAGCTACCGAAGGGGAAGTTGAAGCAGAATATCAAACCGTTTTGAAAGTATTAGAGGAAGTTGAACTCAAAAAAATGCTTTCAAACGAAGAAGACCAACTCAATGCCGTACTGGAAATTAACTCTGGTGCAGGTGGAACCGAAAGCCAAGATTGGGCAGAGATGCTCTATCGAATGTACGTTCGATGGGCCGAAAAACACGGCTATAAGGTTACTCAAATTGACTACCAAGAAGGCGACGGAGCAGGCATCAAATCGGCCTCTATTCAGATAGATGGGCCGCAGGCGTATGGCTATTTACAGTCTGAAAATGGCGTGCACCGTTTGGTTCGGATTTCTCCCTTTGACTCCAACGCGCGCCGTCACACCTCATTTGCATCGGTTTATGCCTATCCGTTGATTGATGATAGCATTGAAATTGAGGTAAATCCTGCTGATATTGAGTGGGATACCTATCGTTCTGGCGGTGCTGGCGGGCAAAATGTCAACAAAGTAGAAACAGCCGTGCGTTTGAGACATAAACCATCGGGGTTGATGATAGAATGTCAGCAAGAGCGTAGTCAGCACTTAAACCGTGATTTGGCCATGCGATTGTTAAAATCAAAACTGTACCAAATTGAGGTTGAAAAACGCAATGCAGCTCGTGCCGAAGTAGAGGCTTCGAAAAAGAAAATTGAGTGGGGTTCACAAATTCGTAATTATGTAATGCACCCTTACAAACTCGTAAAAGACGTACGAACAGGTGTAGAAACCTCAGATGTACAAGGAGTAATGGATGGAAACTTAGACGAGTTTATTAAAGCCTATTTGATGTTGCAATAACCCCGCTCTTCACCAAAAAATGCACCAAATTCAGCCTCAAATGCTTAAAAGAGAACGCCAGGCGTTCATTATGAAGCAAATCAATCTTCATAATCGAGTTTTATCGGCCGATTTAGGAAGAATGCTCAATGTGTCGGAAGATACCATCCGTCGGGACCTTAATGAATTGGCCGAGGCATCAGAATTGGTGAAAGTTCATGGAGGTGCCTTGTCGAAATCTTATCATTATGACTATGCCCCCAGCACTACATATGCGCTATCCGAAAAAACAGTAATTGCGCAGAAAGCAGCAGCTTTGATTGAAGAAGGGATGTTTGTGATATTGGGGGGAGGAACAACCGTACGAGAGTTAGTGAGGTTTTTACCTTATGATTTAAAGGCGACCTTTTTTACAATTAGCCTTACCACAGCACTGCAACTATGTGACCATCAGAATATTGATATCGTTTTTTTGGGAGGTACCTTGGCCAAAAACTCCCAGATTAGTGTAGGCGGTGAAGTGATTGGCCGGCTCAACGAAATTAAGGCTGATTTGTGCATTTTAGGGACAAATGCCATTGACGAAAACGGAATTACCGATTCTGATTTAGAAGCAGTTCAGGTGAAAAAAGCAATGATAAAGGCTTCAAAAAGCAGTGCTATCATTACAATTAGTGAGAAATTGGGGAGTTCGCAGAGACTACGTGTGAGCGAACTCTCTGCCATTGATTATCTAATTACTGAACTTCCCCCAGATTCCCCCCAATTTACCAATTATCTATCAAGTGGTATCGTGATTTTATGAGGTATTAGAGTATGCCAATAAAATCCAGGAAGCGTTTGTTTTTTAGACTACTTCGTTCTTCTAATCCCAATAGTAGATTCTTAAATCTTCTCTTTGTGCATTAGCGTAGCCACGCCTTTGGTGGTGATTTTGCCCGTGGTTACGTCAAAAACTTCGCCCAATATTTCACCCGTATGTTTTTCAGGATTGAGACTCACAACTGTAAATTTGACTTTGTAATTGGTATCTACAAACATTGGACGTAAAAACTGGAAAGTTTGCCCTACGTAGATAGACCCATAGCCAGGGAATTTGGTACCAATCACTTTGGTAAACACGCTTGCCCCCAACATTCCATGAATAATGGGACGTTTGAAAGGTGTTGTCGCAGCGTATTCAGGGTCTAAATGCAGAGGATTGTCGTCGCCAGTGAGTTGGGCAAAAGCAATAACATCGTTCTGAGAAAAGCTAAATTCGTATTCGTAGGTATCGCCAAGGGAAAGTTTCATATTTGTAAAAATTAAGTTTAATGTGAAGTGAATCTCAAATCAGCGAGGGGCAAACAAATGTCGAATTGTTTTTTCTACATTCTACATTCTGCATTTTATCCTCGATCTTTTAAAGGCTGCCTGTCTTACCACCATCAACTGGCAAATTAATCCCATTGATAGACGCCGCCGCAGGACTGCACAGAAAGGCTACCGCAGCAGCCACTTCTTCGGCTTCGGCAAAACGACCAATTGGAATTTCAGATTCTAACTGAGTAGCTACTTCAGCGATGGTTTTTCCAGTAGCTTGTGCCCGCATTTTATTGACTGACTCCAAACGCCCCGTTTTAGTGAAACCTGGTAGAACGTTGTTGACTGTGATACCAAACTTGCTAATTTCGAGAGAGAGCGTTTTGGCCCAGCTTGCCACTGACCACCGAATGGTATTTGATACACCTAAGCCTACAATGGGCTGTTTGACGGAGGTAGAAATGACATTAACGATGCGCCCAAAACCTGCTTTTTTCATGGCAGGCACTACGGCCTGTACCAAAATTTGGTTGTTGATAAGGTGCATTTCAAAAGTCGCGAGAAACTGTTCGGGTTGTGCTTCAATAATCGGCCCACCAGATGGCCCTCCCGTATTGTTTACCAAAATATGAACTTCGGGAAATAGAGTCAAATAAGCATCAATGGCACTTTTTACGGCACTGGTGCTTGAAAAATCGGCGACAATATAGCGATGAATTTGGCCTTTGCTGGCGTCTAAAGTGCTGAGGGTTTGCTGTAAAGCAGCCTCATTGCGAGCCATAAGCGTGACGTTGGCGCCCATCTGAGCCAATTCTACTGCTGAAGCACGGCCTATGCCTTGCGTACTACCGCAAACAATGGCGGTTTTATGGGTTAAATCAAGATTCATTCGATTTGGACAATTTTTTGTTGCTATTTAGCAGATTCAAAAACCGTTTTGGGTATTATTTACGTTTGTACTATAAATCAACTTAAAACTATGCGTTGTTTCACTTTCATTGTGTTGTTTGTAGCAGGAATATTTAGTAGCTGCACGGCCACTCCTACTTCTAATGCTGCGCCCGTTGACCACTCAGGGTGGGACAAACTTCTGAAAAAACACGTAAACGACAAAGGATTTGTCAATTACACTGCTTTTAAAAAAGACTATGATGAGCTAAAAAAATACTTGGATATGCTAAGTGTTAGTGCTCCCAATAACAAATGGAGCAAGGATGAGCAGCTTGCCTATTGGATTAATGCCTACAACGCCTTTACGATTCAGCTTATTTTAGACCATTACCCAGGCATTAGTAGTATCAAAGACATTGGCTCAAAAATCAAAATTCCGTTTGTGAGCGATGCTTGGACGGTAAAATTTATCACAATTGGCGGTAAAAAAATGGATTTGAACGACATTGAACACGGTATCATCCGTAAAAAATTTGATGAACCACGTATTCACTTTGCGCTGGTTTGTGCGGCCAAATCGTGTCCTCAGTTGCGTAATGAGGCTTTTGTAGCCGAACGCTTAGACAAACAATTGGACGAACAAGGGCGTGATTTTATGAATGATAAGTTCAAAAATAATGTAATCAAAAACAAAGCGGAGATTTCAAAAATCATGGATTGGTACGGAGGAGATTTTACAAAAAAAATGCCGCTTGTGGATTGGATTAATAAATACGCATCCGTGAAAATTGATAAAAATACGCCTATCTCCTACTTGGATTATGATTGGGATTTGAATGGAAAATGAAGTTGTATTCTTGGGCTGAGTATATGTCAAAACTTTGAAAAGAGCCAATCAATTAGTAAAATAGGTTTACCCAAACCTCATCAAACAAATCAGATGGGCTCATGGAAGATAAAAATACAGAGATGAAAGAACACACCGTTTTATACTATCAGATACTCGATTATTGAAATCATCACAATTTGTAACACTCTACAAAACCCGAAGAGTTTTTAGAGTGGGTCAAAGAAATTCTCTATTTCAACAATTCTCCAATGGCTGAGTGTACTTTGTCAAATCCAAATTGGGCCATTTCGGCGTTCATTAAACCCGTAATTTGCTCATTACAAAGATTTCCGATGCTACCTTCGTGGGTATGTTTGAGCTCGCGTGAGGCTTGGTAGGTATTTTCATTAATTTCTTTCCCTACCTGACGATACGCGTCGCGGAATGGAACTCCTTGTACTACCAACTCATTCACCCGTTCTACACTAAACAATAAATCATATTTTGCCTCAGTGAGTAAATTTTGCTTCACTTGTAAATGCTCCAACATAAAATGCGTAATGTCTAAGCAATCCAAGATTTCGTCAAAAGCAGGCATCAATAATTCTTTGAGTAACTGCATATCACGGTGATAGCCCGATGGTAGGTTGCTCATCACCATCGTAATTTCGGTGGGTAACGCCTTTAAACGGTTGGTTTTTGCCCGCAACAGCTCGGCCACGTCGGGGTTCTTTTTGTGGGGCATAATACTACTCCCCGTTGTTAAATCATCGGGTAGGGTCACAAAAGCGAAGTTTTGGCTGTTGTACAAGCATACGTCCATCGCTAAGCGAGAGATGGTTGCCGACAAGGCCGCAATCGCTGTCAAAGCCGTTTGTTCGGTTTTCCCACGCGACATTTGGGCGTAAACAACGTTGTAGTGTAGGGTTTCAAAGCCTAACAACTCAGTGGTCATCGTACGATTGAGTGGAAAGGATGAACCATAACCTGCTCCCGAACCCAGTGGGTTTTTATTGGCCAATTTATAGGCCGTTTGAATCATGCTCATGTCGTCCA
>JBGAUP010000349.1:0-5494 GCA_044228585.1 Runella sp.
TATTGGGTAAACTCCCCCGTCGCACCTCCCCTACACCTAAGCCCTCACCAATCCATTGCCCCGTTGGTTGCCATTGATTGTTTTTGTAAGATACTACTTTGCCGCCTTCTTTGCTTCCAATCAGCACTTTGGTAGCTTCTTTGTCTTCCCAAATTTCAAAATTGTGCGTAATATGAAGCGTGGAGTCCATCAGATGATATTTCCACGGATTTTTAGGGTTTTTAGGGACATCATACGCCAACACTTTTACCCCTTTGCCTTCTCCATTGACATTCCCTAAACCGTGCAAGGGAACTACTACCAACTGATACTTGTTTTTGTCCACCTTTGCCCAGCGCATACGGTGAGTAGTGATTTCGTGGTGTAGTTGAACAGGTTCCCAAAGTTGGGTAGGGTCATTGGGGCGTATCAAATAAAACACAGCTCCCGACTGGGTCAAATCTTTGGTTTCAGAAGGATTCCACATAGCACCCACAGCCACTTCCACGAGACCGTCGCCGTTTATGTCGCGGGCAGCAATACAGACGTTATCTTTGGGGGTAAGATTCGAAGCCATCACAAACCGTTTCCAGTCACCGTTACGATACCATACTATATCTTTTTGATCAGCCATAAGTACGTCTGGTTTCTTGTCGCCATCTACGTCGCCAACCGCCAATCCATATCCAATATCAATTTGATTATCAATGACTTGTATTTTAAATTGAGGTGCGGAAACCTGAGCGAATAAAGGCAAAAAACCTACCCAAAAGCACGTGAAGAATACTTTTTTCATCATTATTAAATTTTAGAAAAAGTGACAACTTTGCCAACGCAAAGTCTAATGCTTTAAAAAGCAATTAAAAAGTGTATTCTTTCCTTTAATTTTTGAAAATTTACAATACATTTGAAACGTTTCATTTACCAATAACTAAACTTTTGTACTACAATGAAAAATCTGTTTGCCGTTTTGATTGCATTTCTGTGTTTGGGCTTAATCCTTGATGGTGTTGCCCAAGATGATAAGAAACCTAAGAAAGAAACTGCTAAAGCTAAAAAAGAGAAGACCGACAAGAAAGAAACGGCCAAAGCCAAAAAAGAAAAAGAAGAGAAGGCCGATAAAAAAGAAACCGCCAAAGCCAAAAAAGAAAAAGAAGAAAAGGCTGATAAGAAAGAAACGGCCAAAGCCAAAAAAGAAAAAGAAGAGAAGGCCGATAAAAAAGAAACGGCTAAAGCTAAAAAAGAAAAAGAAGAAAAGGCTGATAAGAAAGAAACCGCCAAAGCCAAAAAAGAAAAAGAAGAAAAGGCTGATAAGAAAGAAACCGCCAAAGCGGATAAAAAAGCGACAACCGTTGCTGATCGTCAGAGAGACGTAGTTGCTGATAAATCTGACAAGAAAACGGCCACAAAGCCTAAAGTTGTTGCAAAAAATGACGATGGAAAAGAAGCCGATGCTAACACCCGTAAAAAATTGGCAGGATCTGACAAGGCAATTGGAAAAGACGACAAAGGTCGTACGATTTACGAAGGCCCTCGCGGCGGTCAATACTATATCAATTCCAATGGAAATAAGACTTATTTGAAGGCTGATAATAAGCTGTAACAGTTTTGTCTATTTGAAAGACAACCAAAAAGCCACGCTGAAGTTTCAGCGTGGCTTTTTGGTTGTTGTGTAAAAAAGGCATTCTTTTTACACTTCGACTTTTACATCACTAATATTCTCAAAAACCACCTCCCCAGTTTCACCCAATTCCATCATAATGACAGAATCTTTGGTGATTTTTCCGCTCAGAATCTGCTTAGAAAGTTCGTTGAGGATGCGTCTTTGAAGTACGCGTTTCAGCGGTCTTGCGCCAAATGCAGGCTCATAGCCTTCCTCAGAAAGTTTAACGAGCGCTTCGTCGGTAGCATCTATCGTTACGCCCTGTTCGGCCAACAGCGTTTTAATGTGGTTGAATTGAATCCGTACAATTTGTTTGAGGTTGTCGTGGCTCAAGGGGTCAAAAAGGACGATTTCGTCAATACGATTCAGGAACTCAGGGCGGACGGTTTGTTTTAAGAGACCCAAAACTTCGTTTTTGGCTTCTTCTTTAAAGTACATTTTCCAACCTTTTTCCAATTTGTTGCCTGCTTCCTTAAACTTCTCCATAATGATATCACTACCAATATTGGAAGTCATGATGATGATGGTGTTTTTGAAGTTCGCAAGACGACCTTTGTTGTCGGTCAAGCGACCATCGTCCAATACCTGCAACAAGATGTTCCACACATCAGGGTGGGCTTTTTCGATTTCGTCCAGCAAAATCACACTGTATGGTTTACGACGTACGGCTTCAGTCAACTGTCCGCCTTCATCATACCCCACGTAGCCTGGAGGCGCACCCACCAAGCGGCTTACGGCGTGGCGTTCCTGGTATTCGCTCATGTCAATCCGCACCATGGCATTATCATCATTGAAGAGATAGTTGGCCAAGGTTTTGGCAAGTTCGGTTTTACCAACGCCCGTTGGCCCTAAGAACAAAAAGCTACCAATGGGGCGTTTGGGGTCTTGCAAACCCGCCCGCGAGCGGCGCACAGCATCGGCCACGGCCTGAATAGCCTCTTCTTGTCCTGCTACGCGCTTTTGAAGTTCGGTTTCCAGACTTAGTAATTTTTCACGCTCACTTTGGAGCATTTTACTGACGGGAATGCCTGTCCATTTCGCTACTACTTCGGCAATGTGCTCGGCGGTCACTTCTTCGTGAAGGAGCGCGACTGTTTCTGGCTGAGGCCCTGCTGATATAGAGCTTCCCACCCCCAATTTTTTCTCAATTTCTGGAATTTTTGCGTAACGAAGTTCGGCCACCTTTCCGTAGTCGCCAGCGCGCTCGGCTTGGTCTGCTTCGAGGCGTAATTGTTCCAATTGCTCTTTGAGGGTACGTGCCTCGCTGATTTTCCCTTTTTCCAGTTCCCATTGGGCTTTAAGGGCGTTGCGTTCTTCGTTTAAATCAGCAATTTCCTTGTTCAGACGGGTTTCTTTGTCTTTATCATTTTCGCGTCGAATGGCCTCGCGTTCAATTTCCAACTGCATAATACGGCGGTTGAGGTCGTCGAGTTCTTCGGGTACGGAGTCCATTTCCAAGCGCAATTTAGCAGCAGCCTCGTCCATAAGGTCAATGGCCTTGTCGGGCAAGAAACGGTCTGATATATAGCGACTTGAGAGTTCTACGGCGGCAATAACAGCATCATCTTGGATGCGTACGCCGTGGTGTAGTTCATACTTGTCTTTGATTCCGCGCAAGATACTGATGGCATCGGCTTCGCCCGGTTCATCTACCGTTACCACCTGAAAGCGGCGTTCGAGGGCTTTGTCTTTCTCAATGTACTTTTGGTACTCTTTGAGGGTAGTAGCCCCAATCGTATGGAGTTCGCCCCGCGCGAGGGCTGGTTTGAGCAAGTTGGCAGCATCCATGGCGCCCTCACCACCAGCCCCCGCCCCGATGAGCGTGTGAATTTCGTCAATAAACAGAATCACTTGTCCGTCAGAATCAGTCACTTCTTTAATAACCGCCTTGAGACGTTCTTCAAATTCACCTTTGTATTTGGCTCCTGCAATCAACAAGCCCATGTCTAAGGAGACTATCTCCTTGTCTTTGAGTTGCTCGGGTACGTCGCCTTGCACGATACGTTGGGCGAGGCCCTCTACAATGGCCGTTTTTCCTACTCCAGGTTCTCCCAAGAGCATGGGGTTGTTTTTGGTACGACGTGCCAAAATCTGCAATACACGACGAATTTCGTCGTCGCGGCCAATGACGGGGTCAATTTTACCCGCACGGGCCATTTCGTTTAGGTTTTTGCTGTACCGTTCCAACGAACGATACTTAGCTTCGGCGTTTTGATCTTTCACGGGATTGTTTTTTCCTCTTAGTTCTTTAATGGCTGCTAACAATTCTTTTTCTTTAAATCCTACCTCTCGCATGAGTTGGCCTACGGAATCTTTTCCTGCTGCCAAACCCAAGTAAAGGAGTTCGACACTCACAAACTCATCGTTAAACTCTTTCAAATAGCTTTGCGCTTTCTGAAAAGCGGCGTTGAGGTCATTGCTGAGGTATTCGGTATTGGCGGCACCTGCTACACGAGGATAGCCGTTGACGATACCTTCGAGTCGTGCGTTGAGTGTTTGGAGCGGTGTATTTAGCTTTTTAGCCAAAAAACCGCTGGTGTTGGGGTCTTCTTCCAAAATCGCTTTCAGAATATGCCCCGTTTCTACCACTTGTTGTTGGTTGCTTTGCGCAATTTGTACAGCTCGTTGTACGACTTCTTGCGCTTTGATGGTGTATTGATTGAAGTTCATGGCTAAAGTACTAAAATACGGTTGGTTATCATGGGTTTGTTGGATGGATGATGATGTTCTTTCAATTGTCGTGCCGCTACTAAAAAGCGGAAATATTGGCATATATTTTTGGTTTTATTTAAAAAAAATAGACAAAATGACGTGTTTTTTCTATTTTTGGCATTATGCCCACTTCTACTTTTATTCAGAACCAAGAAGAATTTGAAAGCATAGCCGAGCATTTGAACAGTTTAACTGCTTTGGCGATTGATACCGAATTCGACAACAACCATTACGCTTATGGTTTTACGCTCTGTCTCATCCAAATTGCCACCCCCGATGCCTGTTTTTTGATTGACCCCTTCGAAATCAAAGATTTGACTTCGCTTTGGCGGGTGTTGGAAAATCCTGAGGTTGAAAAAGTACTGCACGACAGTGGGGAGGATTTACGGTTGTTTTATCTGCAAGGCTGTTCGCCCCGCAATATTTTCGACACCAGCGTAGCTACTAAGCTGTTAAGCTTTGAAAAAATAGGTCTTGGAAGCGTACTCAATGAAGTTTTTGGGATAGAATCCAGCAAAAAAAAGCAGCAAAGCAATTGGCTCAAGCGGCCACTTATGTCTGTGCAGCTCGAATATGCAGCCAATGACGTGATTCACCTTCTCCCATTGCGTGATGCGCTTACCCAACGGCTCCAAACCCAAAATCGTTGGGAGTGGTTTACACAAAGTATGCGTTTTCTGGAACAAAAAAACTATGCACCTAAGCCCAAAAATACTTTTTTGAGTGCCAAAGAACAACGAGATTTTAGTCCTTATGAGCAGCACGTTTTGAATGAAATCTATCGGTTTAGGGACGAGTTGGCCCAACGGATAGGGAAACCCGTTTATCAGGTTTTTTCGGAGCAGCTTATTTACGGCATTTTACAACAAAGTACCGTTTTAGAGGATTGGACAACGCTGAAAGGGGTGCACTACCGCGTTCAGAATCAACAGGTAGCTGATAAATTGAAAAATCTTCTACAACAAGCCCAGACCACTGCCGACGAATTAGCCCTTGTCCGACAAAAAGTAAGACCCACCAACCAACAGCTTGCCGAAATGCAACGGCGGGCTACTCGTCATTATACCCTTCGCGATGGTTTTTTTTTACCGTTTAATCGTTGGATTGAGCATCAATATTGCTCTTTTTTTGTTCCTTATA
>JBGAUP010000350.1:0-5472 GCA_044228585.1 Runella sp.
TCAAGTACGCCGCGGTATCGGTAGGGATGATCGGAACGTCATGGTTTATTGGGGCTTTAGGTTATCATTTTTTAACATACCCTCACCTGAGCTGGATAGATTCCTTTTACAATGCCGCTATGATTTTGGGGGGTATGGGCCCCGTAGATCCCCTTGATTCCGACATCGCCAAAGTATTTGCTTCGTTTTATGCACTTTTTAGTGGTATTACTTTTTTGTCGGCAACCTCGGTACTTTTTGCCCCTTTTGTACATCGTTTTTTACACATTCTCAACGTAGATACCCCTGACGAAAAATAACGCGTCGGATTTTCTTCCCAAAAGAGTTTATAAATCAACTTCTTAGGGATAAAAACGCTCTATCGGCGGTTGAACGTACACTGATTTGATTATCGGTCTGACCTGTATTATTTCACAGGTCAGACGTACCGTCAGACCATCTTATGAGGCATTTAAAAACCCGACAAAGCTGATTTTTTATAGGTGAGAACGTATTTGCCCGAACCCACTACAACCGTATTTTTCTCACGACGATCTATCCACTGGGGCTTAACGGCAGTTGCAGCAAGAGCTTTCCCATTGAGGACAATATTGTTTATTGGTGTGGGGGGGAGGCAAATAGTAGCCGTCGTGTTGACGGGTACTTCAATGGTCATGGTAATGATGTCTCCCTTTTTTTGCCAAGCCGAAACGATGGTGCCATTGATGGAGCGGTACGCTGCTTTTAGGGAGTTAATATTGGCCGTCATCAGTTCTGGTTGAATCACGAAGGTTTTAAAACCCACAGATGTTTCTCTAATTCCTGCCATGTTTTCAAACATCCATTCGCAAATTGACCCAAAAGCGTAGTGGTTGAAGGAGTTCATACCCGCAGGAAAGCCGCCTTCTTTGGTAAAACTATTCCAACGTTCCCATATCGTATTGGCCCCATTTTCAATTTCAAAGCCCCAAGATGGGTACTCTTTTTGGAACAACAACTTATACGCCGTTTCACTGTATCCCGTAGCCGAAAGCGCGGGTAGTATGGGGCGAACCCCCAAAAAACCCGTGGTTAGTTTATTGCCGTTTTTTACTACCAGCTCATTCAGCCATTTCGCTGCTTTGAGCGTATGGGTGCTGTCGAGCAATTTCATAAAAATCGCATTGGCATAAGCTGTTTGGGTATGGCCTTCAAAGCCCATTTCTCCGTCCACGTAGCCTTTTCCATCGCCATAGGCAGCGGCGTTGCAGATAAACTTCCCCTCGGCATTGGTGTAGTGCTTAATTAATGCCGCTTTGACTTTCGTGAAGATTTCTTTGAAGTGTTGGGCTTCTTTTTCGTCGCCAATAGCGGTGGCCATTTCCTGCATCAAACTCGCCGAGTACGCATAATACATGGTAGCAAGCATATCTGGAGGTGTTTTTTTACCTACACTCAGCCAATCACCAAACCCTCCTTTGGGGTCCACTTCGGCAAAAGCCGTTTCTTTAAACACGTACTCGCCTTTGCTTTTTGTTTCCAAAAACTGCATAAACTTCTTCATTTCGGTCCAGTGTGCCTTGATGACTTGGATATCGTGGTAGGAACGAAAGAGCTGGTAAGGATAAATCAGGCCCGCCTCCATCCAACCTGGTGAATAGGTATCGGTTACGCGTACGGAGGGCGCAGGTGCATATATGGGATACGCGCCATTGGGGAGTTGGGCGTCGTTCAAGTCCACCAGCCATTTATTACCAAATGCAGCAATATCGTTGTTGAAAGTCGCACTTTTCACGTACGCTTGGGCATCGCCCGTCCAGCCGAGTCGTTCGTCGCGTTGGGGACAATCAGTGGGGACTTCAAAGTAGTTGGATTGCTGCGTCCAAACGATGTTGTGATACAATTGATTGACGTACGCGTTGTCTGTCTCAAAAGTCCCTACCTTGGGCGTAACCGACGACAACACAAGGCCAATAATATCCTGATTTCTAAGTCCATAACTCATCCCTTCTACCTGTACATATTGGAACCCGTGATAAGTAAACCGTGGCTGATAAAACTCCCCATTGGGGTCGCCTTTGGCGATATAGAGGTCTGTGCCTCGCGCTTTGCGCAGGTTTTCGGTCATCAACTTGCCGTCAGGGTACAGCATTTCGCCAAATCGAAACAGAATCGAATCGCCTTTAGCAGCTTTAAAACGAATCTTAATAATACCCGCAAAGTTTTGTCCCATGTCCACCAAGTAGCTTTTGGCCCCGATAGATTTGATGCTTTTGGGGGTAAGTTGCGCCACTTCCTGTACGGGTGGCCCAGGATACACCTGAATTTTCCGTTCTGGTTTGTCCGCAATAACAGTTATTTTTTTCCAAGCTGCATCATTATAATCTGCTTGATTCCACCCTGTTAGTTCTTTGGTAGCATCATATACTTCGCCATTCAGGATGTCTGATTCTACAATGGGTCCATGGGTAGCTTTCCAAGTTTCGTCGGTGATGATAGTTTCTTTTTGACCGTTGGTGTATTCTATCTCCAACTGTGCTTTGAGTGCAGGCACATCACCATAAAAATTTTTCACGACGGGATTTCCTACCAACAAAGCATATCCCAAATACCCTGCATACCAGCCATACGACAGGATAGACCCCAGCGTATTTTTTCCTGCTCTTAGCTCTTTGCTTACGTCAAATACTTGATAATAAAGTCGTTTGTTGTAATCTGTCCAACCAGGGGTAAAATAGTCTTTGCCTATTTTTCGACCATTGATTTGAAACTCGTACAACCCCAAAGCCGTAATGTACAAGCGAGCTTTTTTGACGGGAGTTTTTATTTCGATGTTTTTACGAAGAAACGGGGCGGGGGGAAGGTGATATTCTTTGCCCTTGCCTAAGTGATTTAAATTAAGGCCAATAAAACGGGCTTTCCAATCTTCTTTTTGTAGTAAACCCATCTCCCAAGTAGCTACTTGACTCCACGCGCCTACTTTACCAGTTTTGTCCCAACTCCGAACCCGCCAATAGCATATTTGCCTCGACTCCAGCGGCTTACCTCCGTATTGAATTTGGGCGGTAGCGTTACTCATCACCTTTTTGCTATCCCACAAATCGGCTTTGTCTTCTTCTAAAAGCAATGGCGAAGTAGCCACAAGCACCTGATAAGCTGTCTGATATTGACTATTGACGGCAGAAGTTAACTCCCAACTTAACCTCGGATTTGCTACGTCGGTAACGGGGTTGATTTTATATTCACATCGCAGATAAGTACCTTGAAGGTCACTTTGCGCCTGTAATTTCAAGCCTAACAGCAGTACAGCTAAGAGAACGAATCGTTGGAACATGATAAATAAGGGTTTTTCAATACTACTACGCCCAAAGTTGAAAGAAATACTATTGCCAAATATCCTTACCCTACTCTTTGTTTTTAGTGTACTAACAACAAGCGAATTACAATAAGAAGGCAGCAATTATCATTGAGGATATCTTTAATAAGAGTCCCTGCCACTTAGGGTAGCAGGGACATTGACTAACTGACTAATAAACCGTTATCTCGTTTTCACATATTCATCCCAGTTGATTTCCGCCTGTGGGCGAGCTAACTGTTTGAAGATAGTACCACGGTCAAGCGTCACATCCACGTTTTGGGCATTCAATAGATTATAGCGACGCAAGTCTATCCAACGATGCCCCCAAGGCTCAGCCCAAAGTGAATAGCGGCGTTGAAATAAAATTTCGTTAATAAGTGCATCTTTCGTAGTAGAGCCTGTGTAATTTCCAATGCCTGCAGCGGTACGGATACGATTAATGGCTGCCACTGCTTCTTGTGTTTTATTAAGCTGGGCATTGGCTTCTGCAGCTATCAGCACCAACTCTTCGTTACGAAAAAACTTAATTTCACTGGTATTGAGGGCAAAGCGATTATCTTGATACAAGCCTGCAAGAGGTGTACCATCGGAAGTAACCGACACGGGTGAGGTACGGCGGAAAAACTTCGCACGTACACGTGCATCGCCTGCAATCGTGTCGCGTAGTACCGACGGATGTACCACCATCATCGTACTCACATTGGCATTACGCACAAAAAACAATGGATTAAACGCATCTGGTGGAGCTCCATAAGTATGCGCAGGTCCTGCTTCTAAACTTCCAGTTGCGCTGTAAAACGAGCTATTGACAGCATCCAAAGCACCTTGCCAATCCTGACGATACAATGCCAAACGCGCTGCAATAGCACGATTCATTTGACGGATAGAGGCAATGGTTCCAAAACCATTTGCAGTAAACCCACTTGTTAGACGCAGTGGAAAATTTCCTGTTCCTCCCAGTTCGGTATTCCCTTCGTCCAAAATACGTTTGATTTGAGTAAGAGATTCAGCAAGAGGTAGGAAAGGCCCTGGATTCTGAACATCTTTTACGTCAATCCGAATCCCATTTTCATACTGACCCATCGCTACAATCAAGTATTGATACGCCATGAGGGTTTTGGCAAAGCCCGAAATAGCGTTTTTCTCTTCGGTAGTAAACGTATTGGTGTTGTTCACTGCATCTATGACTGTCAACGCCTGACGAATCGCAAAATAGGGTTGCTGATAGGTGTTCAAATATCCAAACATATTAGCAGTCGCTTGTCGTCCATTCATTCCGAGCCAGTCGGTCTGCCAACGGGGGTCAGAGGCATTTAAATACCAGAGTTCTCGCCCCATTGTTCCGTACAACATCGTCACGGTAAAAAGATAATCACGGTGACGAGATTCAAGGCCTGTTACTAAGTTTTGTACTTGGGTGCGAGACGCATTCTGACTCACACTTCCCAACGAAGGGTTATTGGGATCGTTGGGCGTATCAAGGCTGAAAAAGTTACAAGAACTCATCAGTAACATTATCCCTGCAAAAATCGGAGTATATAAGAGTGCTTTTAGCCCCTTTGTCCCCAATGGGGGAAAAGTTTGCTGTTCAGTGTTTGTATTTTTCATTGTCTTTATAATATTTTAAAATTCAACAACTAAATGACCAAAAAAACGACGCTGGGTAGGGTAAGGAGCGATGTCAACCCCCGACGCTACAGCCTGCAACCCGAACGTAGAAGTTTCAGGGTCGTAACCACGGTACTTAGAGAATGTCAACGGGTTTTGGCACGAGAAGCCTACCCGTACTCGTGATATTTTATTATTGAACCATTTGGTCAACGAATTAGAAGGTACTGTGTAGTACAAAGCAGCTTCGCGCAAACGAAGGTAAGTAGCATCTTGTACCCAACGGTCGGCGCCATTGTGCGGTGCTAATCCACGCTGACGACCATTAGGGACGCCGTCGCCGTTGTCATCATCATCCCAGTCGGGCGAGGTTCCACCTCCATCCCACAAAAACTCAGTTAAGTTGATATTGTCCCCTCCTTTTTTCCAATGCCAAAGCATATTGAAATCGAAGTTTTTGAAGAAATTGATTTCGTTACTCCACGACATTTGAAAATCGGGCTGATTGTTTCCTAAAATATAAGCTCCTGTGCGCACGCCTTCGGCGG
>JBGAUP010000351.1:0-5442 GCA_044228585.1 Runella sp.
CCCCAAACTCCGCAAAGGGAGGACACTTTAGGCGAAGATATCACATCTTCGCCTAAAGTTGCTCAGCCGAATGAAATTGTAAGCCCCCCTACCAGGTTCAAGAATGAAACGGTCGAAATATCCCTCAATATTGACAATAGCTCAGAGGGTAATGTCACAGAAGAGATTACCCAAATACCATCTGCTAAAGAGGTAACTTTCTTGTTTTCTGAACAAAAACATTTGCCTTTTACGGTTCGCAAAGTAGCGCAGACGGTCAGGAAATTACGCGTACCTACCGAACGACGTCCTACCTCCGTCCTTGACATCCTCGCTTTGACGCAACAAGTAGCCCAAGAAGGAATGGTGAGTAAACTGGTGTATCAGCGCAAAAATGTAGGGATTCAGCGGGTAATTTGGCTATCCGACCACGGAGGCTCCATGTTGCCTTACGAATTATGGGAGAAACAGCTATTAGCCATTGTCAAAAACACGCCCAGTATTCAGCAAACAGAGCAGTATTTTTTTCATGATTATCCATCGCAGGACGGAAACGATTTTCGATTTTTTACCAATCGTACCCATACCGAGGTAAAGACACTTTCGGCGATTTTAAAAACGTGCAACAAGCAAACTGCCGTTTTCTTCTTTAGCGATGGCGGGGCTGCTCGTCGCCGATTTGATACCGAGCGTTTACCCATTTTTTTGACCTTGATTAACGCTCTCAAAAATACAACGCAACGTTTGGTTTGGCTCAATCCCGTCAAAAATACGAGTGGCACAGTCGCCGATTATTTATCGTTTCTTATGCCTGTGCGTTACCCCAGCAATGAAGACCTCAAACGCTTGATTTTGTCCCTATGAAATCTCTTTCCGACCTTCTAACGCCAGTAACCGATTCTACCGAACGACTTCGGTTAGAAGCTTTCGGACAAATGTATTCGACCCCCGAACATCTATGGTTGGCACGTTGTGCAGCGTTTCCAGTAGCACTTACAACGGATTTACTTTACAAAATTTGGCTGAATTTTCGGCAAACTGATACGGGGGAGACCTTGGATATTCCCATCAATGTCGTTGGAGACATTTTACTATCGCCATTGTGCCGTGAGATTGGCTACGATTTGTACGAAATGTATCCCGAAACACGGGCATTGTTGTGGCAAAGTCTTCCTCCTGCCGTGGTAGCTTCATTGGCCGAGTTTACTTTGCGTTATTTGGATTTTTGCCGAGACAAATCTCCTTCTGATGCTTTTACCGAAGCACAGCGCATTTGGGCGGAGTCTTTCCTGCACCCCCAAAAAGTAGCACAGTTGCTACGTCAGTTGCTTTCGGAACGAAAAACGAACGCAGGAAGCAAAATCATGGCTGACTACGTATTGAGTTGGGTCAAAAATCGTAACCAATGGGCCAACCAAACGTTTTCCGAAACAACCACCCAACGCGATTCTCTTTCTGACTTAGCGCAAATCGCCGAAGGTATCCAACAGTACGAAAAAGGCCAAGTTTCGGAAGCCAATGCTACATTTTCCAGCCTTGCTCATCTGCTACATGTGCCCCGTGAAAGTGGTTTTAACGTCCCCATCCCGAAGGAAATTTGGGAAAACTTCAAACCAATTGAGGATGAAAGTTATAAAACCTCTAAACAAAATATGAGTAATATCTATGCCTTAATTGTTGGAATAAATGCTTACGAAGACCGAATTGTGATGAATAAAAGAGTGATTTTTCCTCGCTTGCGTGGTTGCGTTAGCGACGCCCAGAAGGTAAAAAAGTATCTCGAAAATGAAACGGCTTTTGGTATGAAAAATATCACCCTACTCACCGACCAACAAGCTACTAAAGCGGAAGTGGTGAAGGCGTTTTTGGAATTAGGCAAAGCCCAAAAAGACGACGTAGTGGTGTTTTATTATTCGGGGCACGGAACGCAAGAAAAAGCTGATACAGATATATGGATTGGAGAGTCTAATGGCAAACATGATTGTTTGGTATGTTATTGTGACGAGCAATCAAAAGATGATTATCTATTGGTAGACAAAGAGTTACGTTATCTTATTCACCAAGTTGTCAAAACTAAAGCTCATGTTGTTATATTGTCTGACTGTTGTTATTCGGGTGATAATACTCGCAATTCTGACATTGTAAAAACTACCTATAAGGAAGTCATTGAACGGCGGGTACCATATGTATTTCCACAGCGAACTTGGGATAAATTTATCTTTAATAACAGTTTAGACCCCGCCGATTTTCAAGGAATGCACATTGACAACGTATTTCCCCCAAATCAGTACGTTAGCCTTTCCGCCTGTAAATCAGAAGAATCAGCAGTAGAAGTAGAAGGAGAAGGAATCTTTACAAAATATTTACTCAAAACCCTTGAAACTTCTAAGGGACAAATCTCCTATTCAGCTTTACGAGGACGTATTCAACAAATGACAGATAATGCATTTGGTCAAACTCCTAATTTATATATTTCATCAGAATATAAATATCTCTTAACATCAATCAATGTTTTTAATATATCTAATAATATATCTAACAGAGAAAAGACTGATTGCTTAAAAATACATTTAAAAAATATAGACAATATTCTGACAGATAGTCAATTATTAGCCGAAAAACTGTTGATTGAACTTTCAAACCAAGTAGAATTGGAGACTGAAGAAAAAAGAGCTGATTACACACTCTCCTTGCGCAATGGCCGTGCCGTGTTGACTCGACCGCTCGATACTTTTCGTCCGTTGGTAGAACCTATTGCCCTTGACTCCGAAGACTTTGCCAATGAGTTGGTAAGAGTTCTTAAGCACCTGTCTAACTGGCATTTTCTGAAAAATTTACAAAACGACTCGACACTCAAAAATCCTTTGAAAATAGAGATGATCGATGCCAATGGTGAACCTATTGTGCTTCAAAACAATACGGCTCAATTGCACTACGAACTCATCAATAATCAGTGGAAAGGGGGAATTGGCGTAAAAATTACCAATACGACCAGCCTAAAACTGTATTTCTGCTGCGTGTATCTGGATACGCGTTTTGGGTCGTCGTTAGAGCTGCTTGAACCCACAGTTACCCCATTAGACCCAGGCGCTTCTACCCAACTTTCGTACAAAGGCAATACCACCATTCCGATGTTTTTGGAAAGCCACGTTCGGTTGTACAATTGGTCCAAAAACGTGGAATATCTGCAATTTATAGTCAGCACCACCGACCTTTCTAACGTCGAAGAACTCACGATGGAGTCTTTGCCGACGCCTTTTACCCTCAAAAAGAAAGCAACTATGCGTGGTTTGGGGCTGGGCGAAGAAGAAATCAATAAAGTCCAAGCTGCTACGTGGACTACCCAACAGCTAACGTTGGAATTTATCAACCCAGAATATAACACCGTGCGCGAAAGCGAACTGGAAGCCATGCTACAAGATGAAAACTTGGCTGAGTACGCCTTGGGGAATTATTTCAATGTAGTAAATAAGGCGATTTTAAAACCCTCGTATCAGCTCAAAACGGATGTTCAACTCCGCAAAACGGATGCGTATTTGGACGAAAAAGGGTTTATCAGTGATACCCTGCTCAACGTAGCCAACCAAGCTGCCCGCACAGTACGCAACAGCAAGTACCAAATGATGCGTTTGCGTTTTCCAAAAATTCCCAAAATTGTCTCGTTGGGAGATTCTTGGCTCTATCATCCATTAATCACTGATATTGTTGACCATTTATCAAGAACTTATGCCATTTATTGCGTAGCGGCGGCGGGTGACACCCTCCAAAACTACGATGCCGAAGGCGAATGGCTCGAAGCCGTAGAATACAATAAGCCGACTTTCTTTCTCATTAGTGGTGGCGGCAACGACGTACTGGGCGAGCAGTTTCGCAATCACATCAAAAAAGGACCGCACCCCACGGGCTTACCACCGCAAGACTATTTAGAACCTTCGCTTATTCAAGAGCTTGACAACTTGCAGCGGATTTATCGCAAGATGTTCACGGAGTTGTTCGCGGTTCGCGCTGAAATTCACGTGTTATGCCACGGCTATGATTATATTATTCCGCTCGAAACCACCAAGAAAGGCTGGCTGGGGCGTTACATGATTGAAAAAGGCATGACCAGTCAAGCCGACCGAAAAGCCGTGCTGAGGTACATCATTGACGAGTTCAACACGCGACTGCAATATGTAGCATCAGAATTTACAAACGTACATTACATAAACCAACGCAACGCGGTGAAAGATGACCAATGGTATGATGAAGGTCATCCTAATAGTAATGGGTTCGAAACTATAGCAGGGCGTTTTATGGAAAAAATTAATGACTTATTAGCGGTTTAAATACACTCCCAACCCTGACAAGGTTATAAGGTTACAAACTCCTTCGGCGATTTTCCCGTAAATTTCTTAAACGCCCGATTGAAGGTGGATTTGGAATTGAAGCCACATTCCAACGCCACTCCCAGCAGCGATAAGTGCGCGTTGGCGGGGTCTTTGAGTTGGCGTTTGACTTCTTCCACACGGTATTCGTTCACAAAATCGTTGAAATTTTTGCCAAAATTCTGATTGATGGCCGCCGACAGCACCGAAGTATTGGTTTTGAGTTTGGTAGCCAAATCGCTCAACGAAAGTTCGGGTTCTAAGTACAGCCTTTGTTCTTTAAACAGTTGCTCAATCCTCGGTTTCCATTCCGAATAATCATTGTTCGGCAAAGTGGGAAGACTGTCCGCTGGCGTTGAAGCCCCATTTTTCAAAGATAAAGTTTGATGCTCAAAAGCCTCTTCCTTAAATACCAACTTAGTAGGCTGGTGTTGCGCGTATCCTTTGATACCCACGTAGCAGATGATTACAACTGTCAATAGATGCCACCACCAATCTTGTTCAAAAGGTAAGTCGCCCAGCATCATATCGGCGATTTGCCAAGCCAATTTAAAAACTTCTCCCGCAATGATGAGATAAATGAAATTTCGTAACCAAACAAAGCTAATGGTTTCGGTATCAGAGAATTGGGTTTCTGCCCAACGGCGATACTCTTGGTATAAATGCAAAGATTGGTAAAAATAATAGAGGTAAGAACTCCAAATAGCAATGCTTTCCAGCCAACCCAGCCAATACGACAACTCAGAACTACGAAAGGTATCTACGGCGTTTTTACCCTGCAAAAACACCACTATATTGATTAAGAAATAAACTCCGTAGGGTACGTAATGTAGCCAATGAATCCGCCGAAAATGGAAATTGCGGTTGATTTGGGCTTTTAGGTAGAAGTAAATGGTGGGCGCAAAGGCCAAGTGAAAATAGCGCGGAAAGCCGTCGAATTTTTCCCAAAGAATGTTGATTCCTGAAAACCCAAAGGTGTAATCCTGAATTTCCATGGCCAACAAAAACATCACCAAACCCAAGAGTTTATCCGAAAGACGCTCTTCGTGCCAGCCACGCCAGCCGAGCAAAACCGCAAAAAGTAAGGCCAAAAAGTAAC
>JBGAUP010000352.1:0-5437 GCA_044228585.1 Runella sp.
TGGATTTGCGTCCGCCCCTAAAATGTACCATCGTAGGCGAGGGAATAGACACCTTTGGCGTTTGGGTCACGATTGACTTCAAATAATTAAAATCAGCTACTTGAATGTCTTTTACGTGCTTTAGTTTGCCCGTTACGCTCAACTTTGGCGGGGTAAAACCGTCTTCGGCAGCTTTAGCGTTTGGATTGGCTTCGATACCACCCGTTACGGTGACCCCCTCAAGTTCTTTCAAAAAATCAAGGTGGAAATAATCCCGACGAAATTCTCCATCGGTGATAGATTTCATGCCTGTTGCTTCCAATTTTTTTACGGTTTCGGCAATGCCCGCATCTTCAATGGAACGGAGTTCTTCGTCCGAAATCTCGCCTTTTTTCCATTTTAGGCGATTTTCTTTGACTTCTGGCGTACGTAACAAGCTACCGACATGGTCGGCTCTAAAAGGAGGATTCATAGTTGTATAGCCCCCCACCCCCAATGGGGGAGTTTTTGTTAAAAATAGCCCCATTGGGGGTGGGGGCTTTTATTTCGCTGCCATTCGGATGGCTCCGTCGAGGCGAATCACTTCGCCATTAAGCATTTGATTTTCAATGATATGTTTAACCAATGCGGCGTACTCATGCGGCTGTCCCAACCGCGACGGAAACGGCACTTGCTGGCCCAACGATTCCTTTACATCATCGGGCATACCCATTAGCAAAGGAGTTTCAAAAATCCCTGGAGCAATAGTCATTACTCTGATGCCAAATCGCGCGAGTTCACGCGCAATCGGCAAGGTCATCCCAACAATACCACCTTTGGAAGCGGAATAAGCCGCTTGACCGATTTGACCATCAAAAGCGGCAACCGACGCGGTGTTGATAATTACACCACGCTCGCCGCTTTCGCCTGCTTCGTTGTTTTGCATTACTGCCGCCGCCAATCGAATCACGTTGAAAGTACCAATAAGATTGATTTGAATCACTTTCGAGAACAGCCCTAACGCGTGCGGGCCATTTTTTCCCACTACCCGCTGAGCTGGCCCTATCCCTGCGCAATTGGCAACTCCATTGATACCACCAAACGTACTGATAGCCAATTCAATAGCAGATTGTACTTGTTCCTCGTTGCTTACGTCGGTTTTGGCAAAACGGGCTTGTGTTCCCAATTCCCTTTCTGCCTTTTGGCCTGCCTCTTCGTTTACATCCAGTAAAACGACATTACCACCGTTTTCGACAAACATTGTTGCCGTGGCTAATCCAAGGCCCGAAGCCCCCCCTGTTACTAAAAAAGTTTTTTGTTGTATGTTCATAAAGCCTCGCAGCGGCGAACCGCCCTGTCCCCCAATGGGGGTATTTTTGTTTATAATTAAGCCCTAACCTACATTTACTCCCCGATTGGGGGACAGGGGGTTGTACAATTTTTCCACCAAGTTAGCTCTATATTTCAAAACTGCGCGTTGATTTAATGAACCTTTATCGGTGATTTCACCTAAGTCAATTGAAGGAGGTTCAATCGCAATGACTGCTTTGGCCACCAAGGTCGCACTTCCCGTGGCTTGTGTTTTTAGTTCTTTCAACATTTCATCAATAAACTGCTGTACTGACTCGTGCAAAAACGCCACTTCGTTAGGTATATCATCTGCTAAACCAGCCAGTTTTCGACAAGCTTCTGGATTTAAAAACAGAATCGCTCCCACATACTCACGGTCAAGGCCAGCAATGACAACATCTTGCACAATCGGTGAACCTGCCGTTAGCACTTTGGCTTTTAAAACGCCCACGTTCACCCAAGTACCCGTTGAAAGTTTAAAATCCTCGGCAATACGTCCGTCGAAAACTAACCCTTTACTGGGGTTGGTTTCGTCCACAAACTTCACCGCATCTCCTGTTTTATAATACCCCTCCTCATCAAATGCTTTCTCGGTCAGTTCGGGCTGTCGCCAATAGCCTGGCGTTACATTTGGGGCTTTGTAACGCGCCTCCATTTTGTCGCCATCGGGTACTAATTTAACCTCCATACCCGCCACGGGTACGCCCAAAAGCCCCGAAAAACTTCCTGCCCAATTGGCAAACATCGCCGAAGGCCCCGACTCCGTACATCCCAACCCCGTGATGATGGGCACACGCTCACCCGTCGTTTCTTCGGCCAGTTCTTCTAAACGGTTCCATACGGGTTGCGCCAATGAAGCGCCCGCGTAAAATAAAATTTGCAATCGCTTAAAAAATTTTTCACGCAACGCGGGTTCTTTTTCAAAATAAGGAATCAACATTTCAAATCCCTTCGGGACATTGAAATAGGCCGTAGGCGAAAGTTCCCGCAAGTTTTGCACCGTCGTTTCAATACCCTTTGGGGTCGGTTTTCCATCGTCAATGTAGAGCGTTCCTCCATTGTAAAGCGTCAAACCAAAATTATGATTTCCGCCAAAGGTGTGGTTCCACGGCAGCCAATCCACAAAAACAGGTGGCTCAGATTCCATAAATGGAAAGACCTGCGTAATCTGCTGTAAATTAGCGCACCACATCCGTTGGGTATTAATCACTCCTTTAGGCAAACCCGTTGACCCTGAGGTAAAAAGCACTTTAGCCACCGTATCGGGCGTAACATTGGCGTGGGCAGTTTCCACGGCTTCGGTAGGTTCTACCGATAGCAACGTGGCAAAATCTACCTCATTTGTTTCATCCACCGTGACAATTGTGGCTTCTGGAAAAAGTCGTTTGACCAGTTTCAACGCTTCAGCATACACGCTTCCATTTTGGGCAAAAACGACTTTGGGCGTCATTAATTCCAAACAATGTTTCAATTTACCTAAGTCGTCCGAAACCAATGAATACGGAGGCGATACGGGCGAATAAGGAATGCCAATATGTACCGCCGCCAAGGCCAAAAGGGCGTGTTCGAGACTATTTTCGGAAAGAATAACGAGGGTTTCTCCCGCTGCAAAATTCAGGTCAAGAAGGTATTGAGCGATAGAACGTACTTTTTGGAGGGTTTCCGCATACGAAAGCCCTTCCCAGCTATTCGTAACCGAATGACGACGTGCCATAAAGACTTTATTAGGCTCTTTATCTGCCCAATAGCTCAATTTATGAGTCAGCTTATCGGGAAATGCCCCCAAAGGCTGTACCAATTTGTAACGAATGGTACCGTCAGCCTGCGCTGTTTTCTGGGTAGCGGTGGGGCCAAAAGCTGTATTTTTATACATAGCTCTCATCTCGTACGGTTGGGTTAAATCACCTTTTTAGCTCGTCCTTCTAAGAAATCCTGCAATCGTTTTTGCGCTTCAGGGCTTGCCGACGAAATCGCTGCCATCAATGATTCCAACATCAACCCTTCGGTCTGCCCCGAGTCAACAATTTTGGGCAAAACGTGCATCAAAGCATAGTTGGTTATCTCAGCGTTAGAGGCAATTTTTTTAGCCAATTCCACGGCTTTTTCCAACCCTTGCCCCTCGTCAACCACATACTGCGAAAGGCCGTAGGTCACGCCTTCTTCGGCAGTCAGCACCCTCCCCGTCAGCATCATATCCGTCATGCGCGCCATCCCAATCAGTTTGGGCAAGCGTACAGACGCCCCTCCTCCCACAAATATTCCTCGTTGCCCCTCAGGAAGCGCGTAAAACGTAGTTTTTTCGGCCACTCGAACATGACACGCCGCCGCAATTTCCAACCCTCCCCCCACACAAGCCCCGTGTAGTACGGCTATTACTGGCACCGACCCAAACTGAATTCGATCCGTTACTCGATGCCACATCCGCGAATGATGTAACCCCTCCACCACGCTTCTTTCCCGCAACGCCGAAAGGTCAAGCCCCGCACTGAAATGAGCACCTTCACCGTAAATAATGGCGCATTTTATTCCAGTAGGTATGTTGGAAAAAACAGTCTCAATAGTCAAAAGCAACTCATCATTGATAGCGTTGCGCTTTTCAGGGCGATTGATTTTGACGAACAGAATCTCTTCTTTTATTTCGGTTTGTAACATGGTCGTGCTTTTATTTATATTCCTGTACCGCCAAACGGTAAGGCTTCAATGATAACCAACTAAATAGCAATCCAAACCCTCCGCCGATGAGGTATAAAAACATAATGGAGTAGCGAATCATGGCTTCGTCTTTGAACACAAAATCCGTAAAAAAGGCCACCAACAACGGCCCTAAACCAATACCAATGAGATTAAGAATAAAGAGAAAAATAGAGGACGCCAGCGCCCGCACTTGGTTGGGCATGATTTCCTGAATGGCTGCCGTTGCTGCACCAAAAGGCGCTGCTAACCCAAAAACAGGAATGGAAACAGCCAATAAAGCCCATTCGGCTTTGGGCAAAAGTGGGATAAAAAAAGCAAAGAGCGCCATTGAGATGCCTAACACTCCCACGCGCAATCGCCCATCCAGAATGCCTTGTTTGGTAAGTTTGTCTGCATACCAGCCCCCAAACAATACCCCCAAAAGCGAAGATATCACTACTACCGCTCCGTAAAACGCGCCTGCTTTGGGAGCTTCCCAACCGAAGGTACGGACAACGAATGTGGGTATCCAAGCATTACTTCCGTAATTAATCAATGCTTGGCACGAAGTAGCAAAACAAATCAGTAAATACGCTTTTCGGTGTTTAAAAATGATGGTCAACGACTCCGAAAGCGAAAGTTTAATTGCCTGATTTTTAACCAGCAAAGTATTTGTACGGGCGGGTTCTTTCACCGTTAAAAGCAGCAAGGCAATGACCAACCCTGGCAATCCAATGTACAGAAAAATCAATTGCCAAGGGAAGATTTCCCCAAATACTGGCACCGAAACCATTCCTTCGGTGGGCAATTTAGCAACAATACCCGAGCCGATGAGCATCGCTAAACCCGACCCAAGAAACACACCCATCGAAAAAACGCTCATGGCAGTAGCCAAGCGATTTTTGGGAAATAAATCGGCAATCAAAGAAAACGCCGACGGCGACAATGTAGATTCTCCTACTCCTACGCCCATTCGTGCCATAAAAAATTGGAAGTAGTTACCGATACCCGCACACAATGCCGTCATAGCCGACCAGATGGTAATCCCTGCCATGATGATATTTCGGCGACTACTTCGGTCGGCAAGTCTTCCGATAAACATACCAAACAATGTGTAAAAGATGGCAAAACTCAGCCCCATCAGCAGGCTCATTTCAGTATCCGAAAGATGTAAATCTCGCTTGATGGGCTTCACCAACAAGCTCAAGATTTGGCGATCAATAAAGGAAGAAATGTTTGCTAACGTAAGTACAAAAACAGCATACCACGAAGCCCGCGTAGAGGGTTGCATTGTTTAATTTCAATTGAAATTTTGCAAAAATTTATTAAAATAACACAACACAAAGTTCCGCTTTATTTAGCTTCTACATTAGGCAAAAAAAAGTAAAAAATAAGCAAAATCAATCAATTTACAAATAGCTAAGCATTTCTATCCCTTGAAACCTATAAGGTTTAC
>JBGAUP010000353.1:0-5435 GCA_044228585.1 Runella sp.
AACCGTTACCTTCTGGCATGAATTGACTCCCTCTGCAAATCCACTTTTTAGCTCCGTCTCAAACGTAAAGTTGTCAGTCATAACGCCCTTGATGTCTTTCTGATTGAAAAAACGAATCTTAGGCGGAGTTGGGCTAAGTGGTAAATTGTAGCGAGTCAGCAACTCTTTGTTGACTTCTACCATTTGGGAGGTTAGAATTTCGGATTGTTTAAAATAGAGCGGCTCTACTCCCCAATCGGCTTCTACAACACCCAACCAGCCATCGGTTTTTATTTGAATATCATGCTCTTTGATGATTTCCTTCCCAATCATCAGCTTTGCCTTAAAATACCCTGGATAGTAATAAATAGCGGAATGGTGCTTGTCGTTTTTGTTGACCCACGCTTTCCGCCGTGTATCCCACAGTTGGCAAATAAAAACAGAATCTTGGGCATTGGCCTTGGAAGCATCAAAATCAAAGACGACCGAGTTGGGCAATCCTTCGGTGAGGATGGTTTTAGAAGAAAAACGAAAATTGTCGGGGTTGTATTTGGGCTTGTTGGAAAGGAATAAAAAACTAAAAATCCCCAAAGAAACCACTATCAAGACCAGCAAAGCCCACCGCTGACGATTCCATGAGGGAACAACAGCCGTGGGAATAGCGGGGAGACTTTCTTCTTTTGGAGGAGCAATAGCGACGGTTTCAGTGTTTTTGCTCAGGAAGTCCCTCCAATCGGCATAATCAAGAAACTGTGCCAAGGCATTGAGGGTCGTGAGCGAAGGCTCACTTTTGTAATTTACCTTTCCGAAAATTCGTTTCAGGGTAGAAACACTCAACGAAACACCCGTTTTTTCGGCGATTTGTTCACTCAATTTTTCAAAATCATAGTTGCCCCACGACGAGCTTTCGCCCCAATGGAGTTGCGCTTCGATGCGGCTTTTCAGTGTTGAAACAGGATGAGGGATGGCTGTACTGGTCATAAGCGACAAAATTAAGACTTATAGGCGATGAAACGTACTTGAATCGAACTTGACACGAATTTGAACCCTGCTAATCGGCTTTTAAAGTTCATCTTTGCCCAAAACCAAACGGCCAGATGTCCATGAAAAAGCTACTTCAAGTTATCCTAATTTTACTTACAATTCAAAGCATTGCTCAAAAAAATAAGAATAAAGCAGCGGGTTTGCCCTCACAACCGACAGATTTTACGATTCCGCTCACGCCCGAAAAGTGGGCTTTTCAAGAGGGAAAAGTAGCATTTGTGGAATACAAGGGGCAAAAAGCCATAAAAATAGCCCAGAATGCGGGGCAAGTGGTTTTGAAAGATGTCATATTCAAAGATGGAACGATAGAGTTTGATGTTGAACCGATACTCCCCAATTTTGCACAATCCATTTATTTTCATCGCAAAGATGAAAAAGAACAAGAAATTGTGTACCTAAGGCTGAATGTAATTGGCAATAAACTGGCCAATACCGCTATACAATATACCCCTTACTTTGACGGCATCAATATGTGGGATATGTATCCACAGTATCAAGCGCCTGCGCCCATCAAGAAAGACGAATGGAACCACTTGAAGCTGGTGATTGCGGGCAACCAAATGAAAGTCTATATGAACCATCAGCCCCGACCTGTGCTTGAAATCCCTAAATTAGAAGGAAATCTAACAGAAGGAAGTATTGCGTTTGAAGGCCCTTCGTACATGACAAATGTAGTAGTAAAGCCCAATGAAGTAGAAGGGCTTTCGTACCAAGAAGGCATTGACCTAACGAACCACGATGCCAATTTTTTACGAAAGTGGGCAATGACAACTCCCTTACCTTTGCCATTGGGCAATGAGGTTCACTTGGGTCAACAACCTAAACCTGACCATTATTTGGATAGCATTTCGGCAGAAAGGAGTGGTTTTATCAATCTTACCCGAAAATTTGGCGGAAATAAAGAGCGAAAAGTGATTTGGCTCAAAACCAAAATCATGACCAAAGAAGCCGTAAAAACAAAGCTCCAACTGGGTTTTAGCGATGAAGTATGGGTGTTTTTGAATAACCAAATGGTTTTTGTTGACAAAAACTTATTTCAGCAGCCAGCCATGCGAAAATACCCCGAAGGGAGAATGTCGAAAGACAATGCAAGTTTTGGAATAAATCTTAAACAAGGAGAGAATGAATTGATGATTGCCATTGCCAACGATTTTTATGGCTGGGGATTTGTGGCTCGGCTTGAAAGCACAGAAGGAATCAATTCGGTAGATGAAATTGGAGCTATATTGAAAACAGCCAAAGAAATCTCAACGCTCAATTTGGAACCTTACTTAGGAACTTATTCGAGTGCTTCTTTGCCGATTAAACTCACGTTTTCCCAAAAGGAGAAAACACTGCTGGCAAAAACCTCTAATTCCCCCCAAGAATTTGCCATGCAAGCGGCAGGGAATCATGTTTTTAGAATTGATCAAATTGGCGTAAACATTGAGTTCAAGCCCAACGAAAAGAAATTGGTTTTGATAGAAGGAACGGAGAAAAGAGAGTTTGTGAAAGAATAAAAAAACGGGATTGGTTGTGGGGCATCAGATGGATAGCCCCAAACAGAATTTAACAGACTTGAAACTACCATTTTAAACAACAAAAAATGACACAAACTAAGCTTCTTTTTGCTTTCACCTTATTCCTTTTTGGGACTACTGCTTTTGCTCAAAAAATCAGTCTCAAAAAAACAGATGGAATAATTCCAATAAATACTGAAACAACAGAACAAAAACACAAAGGCAAGGAGGCATTAAAAGTAAAAGCCATTAAAAACAATAAAACGGCTATGGTGTTGCTGCCCATTTTAGATTTTGCAGAAGGAACAATCGAATTTGAAATGGCTGCCGATCGAGCCGTAGATTCCCATCCTGAAAGCAGAGGTTTTGCGGGTTTGGCTTTTCATATTTCAAAAGACACAACAGCCTTTGATGTTATCTATTTGAGAGCTACCAACGGACGGGCCGAAGACCAAATAAGGCGTAACCACACCGTGCAGTATATGGCTCAACCTGGTTTTGATTTTCAAATTTTGAGAGAAAAATTTCCTGAAAAATATGAAACTTATGTGGACATAGTGCCCAATGAATGGATTAAACTCAAAATTGTGGTTAAAGACAGAACTACAAAGTTGTACGTGCACGGGCAAGAACAACCTACTTTAATTGTAAAGGATATGTTGAATAAAACCACCACTGGCGGTATAGCACTTTGGGTGGGTGGTGGCACCGAAGCATATTATCGGAATATGAAAATAAGTAAATAACCTGTCTGTTTTTTGAAGTTTTAGAAGATGTTGGTGACGTTACAGTTTTTCCTAAAAGTAAGCTAAATTTGAAACAAGGCGTGGATGTGAAGGCGTAAAACCAACAGAATCATAGTTTTGTTGTATATTTGAATTTTACAACCATGCTATGAGCAGTATCTCTGTTGAAGAGTTTTATAAGGAAATAAATGTTTCCCTTCCCGAAGGTTTCCGAAAAGAAATTGGGCATTTTAATGTGTTTGAGATTGATGATTTTATCCGAAAACTTCGGGAGAAAAACCTCATGCTCTACAATCGTAGGGCTTACTACAAAATCAGCCTGATTATTGGGCGAAATCGGGCCGAATATGCCGATAAAGTGATTGATATTGAACACAATGCGCTACTTTTTGCTACGCCCCAAATCCCCTACCATTACGTGCCGCAAGATGCCAACCAAAGTGGGTATTTTTGTGTATTTACGCCCGAGTTTGTGCTGAAAAGCAAAACAGGAATGGCCATTGACGAGCTACCGATTTTTCGTCCCGATGGTTTTCCGATTTTCCAGCTTTCTGATGAAAACGTAGCGGAAATCAAGGGGATTTTCAAAAAAATGCACCGAGAAATTGCCTCTGATTATGCCTACAAATACGACTTGCTCCGCAATTATGTACTTGAACTGATTCATTATGGGCAAAAATTGCAACCCGCCACGGCTTTATACTCAACGCACAACGCAGCTTCAAGGGTATCCTCTTTGTTCTTGGAGTTGTTAGAAAGGCAATTTCCCATTGAATCGCCCAACCAAAAACTCAACCTTCGGACTGCCAAAGATTACGCCGATCGTTTGGCGGTCCATGTCAACCACTTGAATAAAGTGTTGAAAGACCATACAGGTAAGACTACGACCGAAATCATTAGTAGTCGGGTGACGCAAGAAGCCAAAATCCTGCTGAAACAAACCGACTGGAACGTTTCAGAGATTGCCTATTCGCTGGGCTTCGAGGAAGTAGCTCATTTTTCTAATTTCTTTAAAAAGCAAATGAGCCTTTCGCCTTTAATGTTCAGAAATTAACGCCATCAAGCAAGGAAAAGAGCGTGCTGATTATAGAACTCAATTGTGTCAACACTGTATGCACAATTGAGTTGGAGTCAATACAAGTTGCTGTTATCCCTTGATAGCGAAGACAAACAGTTTGATTTTTACAAATAATGCTTTCGTTTTTGCAAACAGTCGAGCGTGCATTTGTCCCAATTTTGCATTGTCAAAATTAAACAACAAACAGATGGACAAAATTGCATTAGTAACTGGCGGTAGCCGAGGGTTAGGCAAAGACGAAGCTATTCAATTAGCAAAAAAAGGATTCGACGTAATCATCACCTATCAAAGCAATCAAACCGAAGCCGAAAAAGTAGTAGCAGCCATACAGGCATTGGGCAGAAAATCAGCCGCTTTGTCTTTGGATATTTCTACGACAAAAGGATTTGACGAATTTGTTATTGCCTTAAAAAAGGTATTAGCTACGGCTTTTAGCGCAGAAAAAATAGATGCGCTTATCAACAATGCAGGGTCGGGGTTTTATGCACCTTACACCCAAACAAGCGAAGAAGATTTTGATAAAATGATGAACATTCACCTGAAATCTCCTTATTTTCTTACTCAAAAACTGCTTCCATTCATCAACGACGGCGGGACTATTCTCAATACTTCCTCAGGATTGGCTCGGTTTGCGTATGCTGGGTCGTCGGCCTATGGCAGTATAAAAGCTGCTGTTGATATGCTCACCCGATACCAAGCGTTAGAATTGGGTCAGCGCAAAATCAGGGTCAATTCGGTAGCACCAGGAGCCATTGCCACCGATTTTGGAGGGGGAAGAGTACGAGATAACAAAGAATTGAGCGATTTGCTTGCTTCGAGAACAGCCCTTGGGCGAGTAGGCTTAGCGGATGATATTGGGAGCGTAGCAGCATTTCTTTGTAGCGACGAATCGAAGTGGATTAATGGCCAGAGAGTGGAAGTAGCAGGTGGAATACACCTGTGATGAATTGCTTGGAGTGTCCCTTCGCTCAACTGTGTCAAAGTTACTTTAACGCAACTTTGACACAGTTTGCTGAATAATCTCGCCCTATCAGAAGGACTGACTGTGCGCCCCAATAAAGCCACGAAGCCACGCTGGGCCGATTTCTA
>JBGAUP010000354.1:0-5425 GCA_044228585.1 Runella sp.
CTGGCGTGTCCGTCGTTTTTACCTACGATTCTCTCCTTGGGTGGAATACTTCCAAGATGATCGCTTAGACGTACCACAGGTATTTTTTGATTTACAAAAAAGTTTTCAATGGGCTTAGTATAGCCATTGCTTTTTTCAACATTCTGCAAAAATGGCACCATCACCACATACATTGCGGCATTGTGTTGCCGTGCATAGTCCACAATTTTTTGTAAGTCGCGCAAGTGTGGATTAAGAATTGTGGTATCAGTATAGGATTTCTGCACAAAATCGGTGATAGATGCAGGGGGCATGTGCGGAAACTGCCAGTAAATGTAATTGGGGAAATAAAACCGCATGACCAACGACCCTACACCTGGCATTTTGATGTCATCGTAAGGTTGAAACTGCGCCAACGTCAACTTGGCATCACGAGCAGCTTTTTCTATGTCGTTGGGGAAGTATTCTAATACCAAGATGTCGGGCTTCACAGGGAATTTTTGCAACCGCTGAAATTCGTCGCGTGTATCTGAACCCGAAACACCTAAGTTATAAACCGCGTAGTTGTCGCCACCTAATTTTTGCTCTAACTGATTAGAGAATCTGTCTTCTGTATTTTCTAAGCCATGTCCTGCCGCAAAAGAATCGCCCAAGACCAGTACTTTCTTTTTCTTCTCGGCATTCGTTTTCGGAAAATCACGGTAACCTTCGGCGGTGATAGGTTTCCAATATTTGGCAAACCAAATTTGAGACGCTTTGCTCAAATCACCTTCATGGCTTTGCGAAATGAACATGAAAGCGATTTCCAACAAACCCACCAGCCATATCACCATGATTCCGAGTGTTGCCAGATTGGCAACTAACTTGTTGCTTTTTGGGTTTTTGATAACCCCGTAATAGAACATACGAAGCAGCTCTACGAGCACCAGCAGCAATGTCATGGTTTTGGCAAGGCGCACGTAAAAATTATCAACTAATCCTGCATAAGGGTAGTCGAACTTGATGCTCCATTTATCGGGGAAAAACAAAAAGACAAAAGGAACACCCAATAACAATAATCTTAAAACCGAGGTGATGAGTTTTGAGGTCATTTTAATCTAATGTAAACTCTTCCTTCCAGTTGTCAGTGTCCTGCCATTCGGGTTGTTGACGTTTGTCAAAAACATAATTTCCTACCACTAAGTAATCCATTTCAGTACGCATGAAACAGCGGTAGGCATCGTTGGGCGTACTTACGATAGGTTCGCCACGTACGTTGAAACTGGTATTGACAATCACGCCATAGCCCGTCAACTTCTCAAAGTCGCTGATAAGCTGATAATAACGCGGATTGGTTTGTTTATGCACCGTCTGGATTCGTGCCGAAAAATCAATATGGGTAATCGAAGGCAAGTCCGACCGCAAATAGTACAACTTATTGCGGAGGTCGAAACTGTCAAAATCTTTCGGTAAAGGCTTGCGACGTGACTCTTTGACGGGATGCACTAATAACATATACGGTGAGATACCTTCGTAATCGAAATACTCCCCTACTTTTTCGGCCAAAACGGAGGGAGCAAACGGACGGAACGACTCGCGGTACTTGATTTTTACGTTGAGCTTTTTCTGCATTTCGGCGTTACGAGGGTCGCCCAAGATGCTACGTGCACCCAATGCCCGTGGTCCAAATTCCATACGCCCTTGTACCCAACCTACCACGTTACCATCGGCCAAAATTTGCGCTACTTCTTTGGTCAGTTCCTCAAAATTGTCGAATTTCTTGAAAGAAGCTTTGTATTTTTTTGAGACTAACTCTACGTCCAAATCTGAAAAAGTCGGTCCTAAGTATGACCCACTCATGGCATCTTGGGTGTAGTTGATGACGCGTTTTTGGTCAAAATAAATATAATAAGCGGTCAAAGCAGCTCCCAGTGCTCCTCCAGCATCACCTGCGGCGGGCTGAATAAACACTTCTTTGAAAACGTTTGATTTTTGTAATTTTCCGTTAGAAACACAGTTGAGGGCTACACCACCTGCCAAACATAAATAATCGGCCCCCGTGAGGCGTTTGGCTTCTTTGGCCATTTTCACTACTACTTCTTCGGTGACACGCTGAATCGCCAAACCTAAGTTGCAGTGATGGGATTCCAAAGGGTCTTCGGGTTTACGGGTTTTCATGCCAAACATGCGTTCCCATTCACCTTCATTGACCATTTTTAGTCCCGTGGCATAATCGAAGTATTTTTGGTCGAGCCAAATAGAACCGTCTTCTTTGACTTCTATCAATTCTTTCTTGATGGTTTCAACGTATTTGTCAACTTCTGGTGACGATGGATTACCATAAGGGGCTAAACCCATCAATTTGTATTCACCTGAGTTTACTTTGAAGCCTAAGAAATAAGTAAAAGCCGAATATAGAAGCCCCAACGAATGCGGAAAGCGGAGTTCTTTCAAAATCGTAATTTTGTTTCCTTCGCCCGAGCAAATAGAAGCCGTAGCCCATTCACCTACACCGTCAATGGTCAAAATGGCGGCCTTTTCGTAAGGAGAAGGATAAAACGCACTGGCTGCGTGAGAGAGGTGGTGTTCGGGGAAAAGAATTTTTACTGGCTTCTTTTTATCGTAGCCAATTTTTTCTAACTCCTCATTAATGAGGCGTTTAAGGAACATTTTTTCTTTTATCCAGACTGGAATTGCCGTAATAAAAGAGCGCAATCCTTTGGGAGCAAAGGTATAGTAAGTTTCGAGTAAGCGTTCAAATTTGAGGAGAGGCTTGTCGTAAAATACAATAGCGTCCAACTCATTGAGTGTAGTACCGCCGTATTCTAAACAGTATTTGACCGCATTGGCGGGGAAATTGGGGTCGTGTTTTTTGCGAGTAAAACGCTCTTCTTGTGCGGCTGCTACTATTTCGCCGTTGTCAATTAATGCGGCAGCGGAGTCGTGATAAAATGCAGAAATACCAAGTATCTTCATTCAGAAAGGATTAAATGCAACGGCAAAACTACGCAGGAATGCCTGATTTTTCAAAAATTAAAGAAAAGGTTATTTAAAGGTATGGCTCTAACTTTTACTTTTGTGTAAATTAAACAATCTCAAAAAGTTGAAAATAGCCGCTATTGATATAGGTTCTAATGCCGCTCGTCTGCAAATCTCATCCGTTTTGTACGACGGGAGCTTTACCAGCTTCAAGAAAGTGGAGTACGTTCGTTTTCCGCTCCGATTAGGACACGATGTATTTAGCTATGGTAGTATAACTCCCGAAAGTGAAGCTCGTACGGTCAAATTAATGGAGTGTTATCGGCTTCTTATGGAGCTACACGAAGTAGAAGGATATATGGCCTGCGCCACATCGGCCATGCGGGAATCGTCCAATGGCCATGAAGTGGTCGAGCGTATTGCTCAATCAACTGGAATCAAAATTCACGTGATTGATGGAGCCAGAGAAGCACAACTTATCAATAATGTGGTAGTACAGGCACTGGAAGATGGTCAATACGTACACATTGATGTGGGGGGGGGGAGTACCGAGCTTAACCTGTACTTTAATCGGCAAAAAATGGCTTCTAAATCTTTTAAAATAGGTTCTGTGCGCTTGCTTGAAGGTAAAGAAAGTAAGGGAGCTTGGCAAAAAATGGCACGTTGGATTGAGGACAACATAGATAGTTTAGAACCAATCACAGCCGTGGGGACGGGCGGAAACATTTCTAAACTCTTTAACTTAGTTTCTAAGACCTCCGAAAACTCCACTTCCTTGGCCGAGTTAGAAAGAATGCGTAATTACATTGCTTCGTTTAGCCAGGAAGAACGTGTACACAAACTTCGCCTCAACGCTGACCGCGCGGATGTGATTGTGCCGGCTTCGGATATTTATATTTCAGTTATGAAGTGGGCAGGGGCTGATAAAATTTTGGTTCCTGATTTGGGCCTAAAAGATGGAATTATTCAGTTGGTTTACGAAAAAGTGAAGCATCACAAATAAGAAAGCCACGAGAGATGCTTGTGAGTAGCTTTGTACCGTGCAAACCAACGGCATATAGGATACAAGGCTGCTACCACGCCTAACCACACGAAATAAATAACGTCTAATTCTATTCCTGATTTGGGTGGGCGACCGAAACTGAATGTTCCAATTGGTATATCTTTCCACGTGTATCCTTGCAAAAACACCATTCCAAACATCAGACTGTGAATCAAATACCAGTGCAGAAGATAATAAAATAGGGGAACTTTACCGTAAGTAGCTAATAAATTAGTGAGCCAAGTGGGTGTAGTATCTGCTACCGCCAATAGTACAAACATCATTCCGAGCATAAGGAGGGTGTAGAGTAAGGATGGTGGGTATTTAGAAACGTTGATAAACGACAAAAAAGTAAACAGGTTTGATTTCTGAATCTTCCAAGGAGCGGGGTCGCCGTAAACATTAGCCCATCGAACTACTACAAAAAGTATCAGAAAGACGGACGCTGCTCGCCACAGGAATTGCCGACGTTGGGGCGCAGGTAATTGAAATACTTCTCCGAAAGCAGAACCTAAGAGCATTATTCCTAACCATGGAATGAAAGGATATAAGGTACCTAACGTAAAATTGGGCGTAATTGCAAATACGTTAGTGCTAAACAAAAATGACCAACTAATTGCTAATGTTTGATTTTCAGGCGTAGATATTAGTAAAGTAAGACCATGAAATAAGACAATCAGCCCACCTACGATTCCCAATAATCGGGGAGGGATTTTAAGCAGCCAAGACAGGACCACAAATCCTAAGCCAATGGCAAAAATGACCTGCAGGATAATGGTGCGAAAATGTATATCAAACCAAAAAGCAAAATTGATAACTGTCACCTCCAACAGCATTAGCCAAAGACCCCGAGTGAGTAAGAAATGCTTCGTCTTTGACCAATTGTTTTGGGTTTTGAAAGTGAGGTATGCCGATGTGCCTGATAAAAACACGAAGCTTGGAGCACAGAGGTGAGTTATCCAACGGGTCATGAACAGTGCTGCCGTCGTCGTTTTCAAATCAGTAGGGTCTTGGGTAAATGCTGTTGTGTGCATTAAATCACGCACATGGTCTAATGCCATAACAATCATGACCAGACCGCGGACGACGTCAATGGTATGAATTCTCTTCATGGGTTTTGTAGTAGATGTTACTCAAAAGGCACCTTAGCTTGGGGCTTGGGTCAAACATATAAAAAATAAGGATTTAATCGAAGCCATTCGCTACATTATTTTCTTGATTTGCTTCATCTGATTTTGCCTCTACTTTTAATTCTTATAGCTTTGAATATCAGTAAGTTTAAAAGTTTTTCTGATGAACATTTAAGTATAAAGTTGTTTAGTTGAATTTCAAGTATCTTTATCATAAAAAAACCTATGAATAAGTTACCTGTGAATGTTTCAGAATCAGATTTTGAGACTTACATTTTACCACACTTGACCCATAAAATTGGTCATAATCGTTTGA
>JBGAUP010000355.1:0-5355 GCA_044228585.1 Runella sp.
CGCACTGTAAGTATGAAATATCAGGAATTGTACGAACAAGAGAAGCAGAAGGGGGAAGGTGAACAAAGTCCCAAATTGTTACAAGACTTTAAGCGACTGGGACAAATTTGTACGTTCCCCCATACGCTGGAATTTACAAATCGACGTTATGATGAAACATTCCAAGTAATGGAACAGTACCCCGAAGTCGAGATTTATGTACGTCCTTTTATTGATGCTAAAGCAGGAGGGGCAATGGAACAGTTGGAAGGACAGATTTCATCAGTTCGTATTCCGATGGCGCGGCTTTCGTCGCCAACGTTGTACTGGGTGATGACAGGCAATGATTTTAGCTTAGATATTAATAACCCCGACGAACCTAAAATACTATGTACGGGAAATAATCCTGAGCGTGTCAGCGTGTATGGAACCGCCTTTTCGCTTTACACGTCTCGCATGATGAAATTGGTGAACAAGAAGGGTAAACTAAAATCAGCACTTTTTTGGGATGAGTTGCCGACGATGTTTATCAAAGGAATAGACATGCTCATTGCTACTGCACGGAGTAATAAAGTAGCGACATGGTTAGGATTGCAAGATTTTGAACAGCTAGTTCGCGACTATGGCGAAAGGGAGGCTAAAGTAATTATCAATATTGTAGGTAATATTTTCTCAGGGACGGTAGTTTTTGAAACTGCCGAAAAGTTGGCTCGTCGATTTGGTAAAACAAACCAAGAGAAAGAGTCGATAACGTACTCTAAAAATGATACTACCATCAATGTATCGACACAGCAAGCGGATGTAATACCTGCCTCAAAAATTTCTACCTTAAAACAAGGAGAGTTTGTGGGGCAGTTTGTGGATAATTTTGGCGAAGAGTTTGATTTGAAGACGTTCAAAGCATTTGTGAGCGTAGAAAAAGACCAACTTCAAAAATCGGAGAAGTTACCTAAAATCAACGATTTAGGGAGGTTGGTAGAGAAGAAGTACGAGATAGATTACTATGCCCTTACCGAGCCTGAAAAGGTTTCTTATAAGAATAAACTCCTACAAGAACATTATCATCGAGTGAAACAAGATATTTCGCTACTCATAGAGTACGAAATGGCGGAATACCAAATAACCATACCCACTAAAAAGTAACTAATCTAACCACCGCTCAAGCGGTTTACCTTGAAAAAGTAAAATACAATGAATCCAAGAGGAAGACCTAAGTTAGCTGCCGACGAAAAAGGAAACTACAATCCGATTTTGGTTGGCGAAGATGTGCTAAAAACGTTACAGATTTCTTCAGAACAGCCTGAAGAACAGGCCGAGTTACAAGCCAAATTAGCAACTATCAAGGAAAATACGGAAGCAAGTGAGTATTATTGGAAGCTGGTTTTTACGTATTCTTTTTTTGTGTATAAAAATCGTAAAATGACAGATGCTATTTTTGACAGAGCTGATACTACTACCCTTGAGTCAATCAAAAAAATGAACCTAAAGCAGTTAGCGGAGACTGTGGGAATTGAGTATCATAATTTTAAAAACATGTACTCAGGTCGGGGGAATGCCAAGAATTTGTTGCAATATCAGTCATTTTTGTACGAAAATGGAGTCAATTTTATTTCGCTACAATATACCGATACGCTCATCAATAAGGCGTATTCTTATTATCAATTGCTGCAAAGTGATAAATATACGAGCGAAGAATTGAAGGATTTGTTTTTCTGATTTGCTTACAAATCTCGGTGTAAGCAAATCAAAATTGCTTTACCGAGATTTGTGATAACCTAAAAGAGAGATAGATTATTGTTTTCGAAAATAACCTTCCAAAAATCGAATCCCGAGTGTCAAGTATTCAGCGGGATTTACATAAATACTGTTTTTCTTGATGGCATAATGTAAGTGTTTCCCCGTGGAATGACCTGTACTCCCCAATATTCCAATCTTCTCGCCAACGTTTAAAAATTGATTTTTTTTCACCTGAATATCAGCCAGATGGCCGTAAATGGTCTGATATGAGTTACCATGATTAACAATAACGAATAAACCGAGGGCGTTATCATAGCCCACTTGCTCTACTAAACCTGTTGCTGTCGTTCGGACATATTGATAGTTTCCTGCAATGTCAATTCCGCTATGGTGCTGAAACTTGCCCTTCAATGGATGTTTACGCCAGCCGAATCCCGAAGAAATTCGGTTTCCCTCCCAAAAACCAACAGGTGGTAGGCAGGGAATTGTAAAAGCCACGACTGGATTTGATTCAAAAAAATAAGGAAATTGACGAATAATCTCGGCATGAGATAATCGTTGTAATTCGCTCATTAACGACCTTTCTGAGTGCAGAATACTATCTAACACTGCTTGGGCGTTGGTTATTATTGGAAATAAAAATAAGATTATTTTCAATATATATTTAATCATAAAGGCAAAAATAAATAATTTGTTTTATTAAAATGACTTAACTTACTTTGTGATTGAAAAATAAGTTGAGCCATTTTTCAACTGCTAATCCATAACAATTGATGATGTTATCTCTTAATGACCTAACAAAAAGGTACGGGGCCGAACGAATCAACGTAGCTATTCAGCCGCTTTACATTGCTGACGGTGAAGAACCGCTCGACCCAAGTAAATATGTGATAAATGCTTCTATCAATGACCCTGAACTATGGGAATCACTGTCTAATGACGAGCAAAATCTACTCTATACAGCTCATTTGGATACCCTTTTCGATACCAAAGACTTGTTAAACTCACTGTTCGATGTCAATGAACCCGACGGTGGTTTTGAAATTCCTGACTAACCTCTAAGTCCGAAAAGACCATGCAAGATGTCAAAAACCGAGCTTCGAGAGAGCAATTAGCCATCCTTCGACATTTAAACAAAGAATCAGTGCGCTACATCGCATTCGGTGATTTTGCTTTAAATGGCCTTGATAATAGCCGCACGATTGGAAATGTTCAACTCTGGATTGAACCTACACCCGATAATGTTGAAAGGTGCAATAAGGCCATCAAAAATATGTACGGGGCAAGGAGCATTACTCAATTGCCTCAGAGCGTCGTTGCCAATCCAGAAGCCAAACGTACTTTAACGCTGGGCAGTGGTGAAGTACGAGTTGCTGTTTATCCCGCAATCAGTGGCTTTCATCCTGCTGAGTTTAAAGAGGTGTATCAACGAAGCGAAAAAGGCCGAGCGTATTTGCCAAGTCAAACGGGTAAATTAGATGGTTCTGTTGGGTACAAGCAGTTAAATATGAACGACTTGTATCACAATGTTCAAGAATCAAAGTCGGTTCATAAGGTTTGGAATCTGGAAACTATTGAGCGATTTGCTGCTAAAAATGATTTGATCCTAAAAAAAACTGATGGTAGTGAAATTACAGAGCGAGATAAAGTAGCTATATCATCCCAAACCCAACGAAAAGGCGGACGCATGACCCGAGATTTGAGCCAAATAAAGCAAGATTTAGATTTAGAAATTGTACTACAACATTATGGTTATCAGTTAGATAAAAAGAAGTCTCGCCCAAACGATGCTTGGCGGCTGTATGAAACTGGAATCAAAGGTGATAAGCAACGATTGGCAGTAGCAGCCGTAAAGGATTACGGAACAAAGTTTTTTGTGGACTTAAACGACCCGCAATTCAAAGGCGATATTTTTAAGTTCATGGAACGGATGGAACACGGAAATTACCGCCATATTTTTCAGACAATTGATTCAATCATGTTGCAGGATGGATTCGCCGAAAGGAAGCGTATGGTTGAGCCGATGATTGAAGTTCCTGCCAATTATTTTTTGAAAGATACGCTCCTCCGAGAGCAGGATTTGTACAGCAAATATCAAATTGCCCCGCTAACTGATACTGAATACTTGGAAGGTCGGACTATTACAAAAGAAGTGCTTTTTTCCAAAGAATTTGAGGGACGTATCAAAAATGTGGCGTTTGATACCGGTGTGATTCGGCATGTGAATACGGCGTTTCCTATGTATGCCCGTGATGGAAATATTGCATCAATGGATATTCGTAATTTGGCTTACAAAGCGTTTCCCGAAGGTGAGCGAGGAGAGGCACTTTGGCACTCAAATCGCTTTTTTGAAGCAAAATCGGACCGTCGTACGGAAGCACTAAAAGACGAAAAAGGGCAAAAAATTCCACAAGGAACTATTGGCACAATTTACCGCCAAGATGCTAAAAATGTGGTGTTTATATATGGAGAACTAGGCGAAGAAAAGCGAGTTATTCTACCCATTGAGCAAGCAAAAGCGGGGTTTTATGAAGTCCCTGTTCAACGAATTGTCATTTCAGAATCAGCCATTGATGCGATTTCGTTAAAACAATTGAACCCTGAGCAAGCCAATGAACGACGTTTTTACGTAGCAACAGGTGGGCAGCCCGGCGGGAAACAAGTGGCCTTTTTGCAAGAAATCCTCAATCGAAATCCACAAGCTCAATTAGTGATTGCACAGGATGGCGATAATGCGGGGCTACGATTTGCGGTGAATTACTTGGCCTTAGACCATCCGTCCGAAAACCCCGAAATGAAGATTAAGCCCTACCTGACGTATTCATCTCCTACTAATCAGCAAACCAAAAAAACGGAGGAAAATACCGAGAACCAAGAATCCGTAGGAACGAATCGATTGAATTTAGAGCTTCGCTATCCCTTAGCGTTGGGTGCAAGAAAAGCACAGGAACTAAACGAAGGCTTTATAAAAGATTTGGTTGAAGACATGAATTTATTTGTGAAAAGATACAGCACGGACTTGAACGATAAAGAAAAGAAAATCAATGAGTTTCAACGGGAAACCATGTTAGATGAAAACATGAAATACATGATTACCCGTACCATTATTCACTTTCCGAATGATACTAAATTATTGACCAAAGCACTAAATAGGATTAGTGATGAAATAGAAAAACGGCAAGAACAAAAACTGTTTCAGCTCGTGCGCCCAACCCGTCAGCAAAAAGATTTGAACGAGGTGCTGAAAGAGCGTAATGGTCAGGCGTTGCCATCATCTCATAATCTTAAATTACCCGAACCGCCTGTGATTAAATCCTATCAAGAGATTCAAAAATCAAAACAGGAGGAAATGAGAAATTCTGAATCACAGGGGTTTATACAAGGAAAGAACAAAATTGGCTTTTGATACAACTATGGAACAGGATTACTTTACCATTTACTTACAAAGCTACCTGCAAAGCGATTTTCCTGATGTGCTGGCTAAACTCACCACAGAAGAAATAGAAAAACTTGTTTCAGAGCGAGTAAATCAGGCTGCTTCTATTTTTGAGCAAGAACGATTGGCAGGAAAAGATGTTCTACAGGCTCAGGAGGCAGCTCTTGCTAAACTCACTAATGGGCTGTCTTTTTCAACGTATT
>JBGAUP010000356.1:0-5995 GCA_044228585.1 Runella sp.
CTACGTCACTAAAGGTGATTTTGACCTTATTTTCGGCATCAAATAGCGTAGCTTTTGAGCGACCAATGTTGAAAATTTGTCCTCCTGGGCCACCGCCACCCGTCATACGACCCAACAAGAAGTACATAGCCAAAACCATGATGATCAAAAAGCCCCAAGTACTCAAGAAGCCTGTCCAGTCGCTACGGCGGTCGAAGTCATAATCAATAGAATCGCTATCGGGTTTAAGTTTTTGGAAGTCGTCTAAAAATTTATCAGCCGATGTGATTTCAAATTGAAACTGAGGCCCTCCATTGTTAAAATAGGGTTTATCGGCAAATAGTGCGCGATATTTAGGGTCTTCTAATGCTTTTGCGGTTAGGGTAACTTCTACAAATTCGTTATTGACAATGACAATATTTTGCACTTCGTGTGCTTGAACCATTTTCTCAAATTTCTTTTGGGTAATGGGGCGCACGGCCGTATTGCGGCTAAAAAAAGTTATTCCCAAAATTGCTAATACCAACGCCGCAATAATCCACCCTTGATAGCCTGAACGGCGGGGGTTGCGGTTGTTGGAATTGAGCGGATTTCCATTGTTTTCGGACATGATTATTTATCAATTAATTAAAATAGAGTCAACACTATTTTTATCAGTAATGTTCAATTAGGCAAATTCTTCCTCGACGTAAGTCACTTGGGCGTCTCCCCAAAGTTGTTCGAGACCATAGTATTCACGGCGGTCTTTTTTGAAAACGTGTGCCACCACGTCCACGTAGTCAATTAATATCCATTCTTTGGCTTCTTTTCCTTCGCGTTGCCAAGGATGCTCCCCGATTAGCTTATAGACTTCTGCTTCAATGGAGTCGGCGATGGCGTCAATTTGGGTGTCGGAGTTACCTGTACAAATGACAAAAAAGTCAGTAATGGCATTTTTGATTTCGCGAAGATCCATCACCACCACGTCCACGGCCTTTTTTTCCTGCATTCCTTTTACTACTAATTGGCACAGTTGTTCTGAAGATATAATGTTTGATTTGCGTTGTTTCATGCGTAAGTTTTAAATTGCATCCCTAAAATTAAGAAATATTGTACAAAATTAAGTCCAAAACCCTTTTTATTGGAAAAAAACTGCTTTATCTGCCAACTTGTCAGTCCACTAACGATGAAGCGGCGGATTTGTTGCGTCTCGGCAAGGGCGTGGAAGGTACGGTTGTCATAACTGACTATCAGACCGCAGGGCGTGGACAGCGCGGAAATCAGTGGTTGGCGCAAGCGGGAGAAAACTTTACGCTGTCGCTTATCCTGCGCCCCAATTTTCTGTTGGCCACTCAACAGTTCTACCTCAATATTGCTATTTCGCTGGGTATATACGATTTTTTTGAGTCGTTTTTGGACGAACGTCTTAAAATAAAATGGCCCAATGACCTCTATTTTGGAAATCAAAAATTGGGAGGTGTTTTGGTAGAAAATACCGTTCAACGCGGTAGAATGGAGAGTTCGGTGATTGGTATGGGTTTGAATATCAACCAAATAGAGTTTGAACACCCGCAGGCTACCTCTTTGAGACGATTGACATTGAAGAGCTATGCCCTCGATGAGTTGTTGCCAGATTTATTAGCCTTCTTGGAAAAAAATTATCTTTTGCTTCGCAATGGACATTATGGACTGCTCAAAACGCGTTATTTACAAAACCTTTTTCGGTATCAGGAAACTCACCTTTTTTGCCACAACGATGTACCTTTTAGGGGAATGATTGTGGGGGTAACCGATACCGGACTATTGGCAATACAAATAGACAATCGTTTAGAATATTTTGATTTTAAGGAAATTAGCTATGTACTTTAAGTTAGGAGTGAGTCATCAGGAATTAGAGGTCAGAAGTCGGAAGCATGAAGTCGGAGGTATGGAGTCAGCTCTTACTTCTTGCTTCCTACTGCTTACTGCCTGCTGCCTGTTCTTCACAGCCTGCTCATCTTCTCAATCGGACTATGCTCCAAAGCCCAAGGGATATCCTCGGTTGGATTTGCCGCCTCAGGCGTATCAGGCAATGACCGAAGTACATCCCTATTCGTTTGAATATTCAAAAAGCGCGGTGCTATTGCCCGATACGTTTATTGATTCTGAGCCTCACTGGATTTTTGTAGCTTATCCATCGTTGAAAGCCAGTATCCAATTGACTTACAAGCCTGTTCAAAACAACCCTCAACGTCTTATGGGCTTTATCAACGATGCTTACAAGTTAGCAGGTAAGCACCAAGTCAGAGCAACAGGTATCCGAGAACAGGTGATTAAAACTAAATCTGGGCAAACGGCTGTCTTGTTGGAATTGGCAGGGGACGTGCCGAGCTATGTACAGTTTATTACGACCGATACCACTACCCATTACTTACGGGGAGCATTGTATTTTACAGTTGCTGATAAGCAGGACTCTATTCAGCCTGCTATAGACTATCTTAAAAAAGACGTTTTGCACATGCTCAATACGCTCAAATGGCGTAAATAAACTTACCATTCGCCTAAAAAATCTTGCTCAAAACGCTGTATCCCATGAGTTTATCTTTTCGGTAAGTTTCGGTTTTAATGTCCCATAGTACACTGGGAGAGCGGTAGCTAACCGTTTGAAAATCAATAGACAGGTTGACTATCGTTTTATTGTTGATAGTCATGTCAGAAGTTACTTTGTAGGCGTTGAACGTTCCCGCTGGCACAGTCAGATTTTCTTGAGCTACTACTTTACGGTTTTTCATGGTCATGCTGTACGACAAATTCATCCCTCCTCCAATGACCCCTTCGCCGTTGAGGGAAGCATCTTTGAGCGTTGCGCCAACGGTATAATTGTCGCCGTAAATAAGGTCGTTGGACGTAAAGTCATCTTGGCATCTTTGAGCATGGGGTTTTCTTGAGCTGCCGTCATCGCCGTCATGTCCATCATCATTTCGTTGCTGCTTGCATTGACACTGGTAGGTGTTGGTCCATTTGGGAGCTTGTCTTTGGCATCAAATGATTGCAATTCCATCTTCATTATGGTTGCCCCATTGTCGGTAGTAACTTCTTTAATGGTATAAAGAATTCTACCAGTAGGCTTGTCTTTTGCGTTATAATTGGTCATTTCGAATCCCATTCCTGCCCTTAACGTGACCCCAAACATTTCTGGGCTTCGACTGAGGTAGTGATGACACAAATACCTAACAGAAAAAGAAAAACTTTTTCATTGTGTGATTGATAATGATAATTGAATAATAGTGACCAAAGTGGAAAAATAATGGAAATTAATAAACAACCCAAATCATACTCATCATCCCAATCAGCATGATGATTTTGCATAAATCACTCAATGCGCCAAATTCCCGTTTCGTATCCCGCATATCAGGCGATATGTAACCAGCCAATCAACCTAATAAAAGACAGACTTAAAGCTTATCAGGCGAGTTGGAGGTTTCGAGCCAATGGGCGGCGATGAACAAACTCGGAATAAACAGGGCGATTAATAAGTACAAAGCAGTTTTGGTGCGGGGAATTCCCCATACAATAGGTAAAGTACGGCAGCCGTGGGAAGCATCGCCCCGTACGTCTTCCATGTCTTTGATGATTTCCCGAATCAGCGAAATACCGAAAGCAAACATAGCATACAGTATGACTAAGGGGCGGTTTTGGGGATAATAGACGGTTAGGATAATGAGCGACAAACCTGTTAGTAGTGAAACGATGAAGTTTCCGATGAAGGGGCGTTTTTTGAAATAGGAGGCATAGAGCCAAAGGAGGGTCACAGAGGAAAGACTCACCAGAAACACCCACTTGTTTACCCAAAAACCAATGAGGCATCCCAATACATTGAAAATTTGGTGGGTAGTCATCGCAACCCGGCGTTTGAGATACCTACCGATAATCACCCGGTCGGGCTTGTTGATAAGGTCAATCTTAACGTCAAAATAATCATTGATTACATAGCCCGCCGCCGCAATCAGAACGGTGGAAAGGACAATCAGAAAAATACTACTTTCGACTAAAATGGATTTCCAATCGTTGACGGGGCCAATCAAGAATATTCGGGTCATGTATTGCGTCATGGCAATTATGAGCAAGTTGGGCCAACGAATCAGCCGCAAAAACCCTGAAAAGATAGCCTGTATGGTGGGACGATGTTTCAAAGAAAAATGGTTTGGGGATGAAACCTATATTAAGTGCAAAACAAACGATATTTAGGTTGCGTTTCGAGACTTTACAAAATCTTTATACACAGTAAGGAGAAAAAGTAGGATTTTTTTTGTTACAGTTCTAAAATCAGTTCATCTAACCTCCCGTTCGCGAATGAAAATCGGCATTGTTTGTTATCCTACGTTTGGTGGTAGTGGCGTTGTAGCCACTGAATTGGGCAAAGCCCTCGCTGCCGTCGGTCATCAAGTACATTTTATTACTTATTCCCAACCCACCCGCTTAGATTTTTTTAGCGATAACATTTTCTACCACGAAGTACACATCCCCAACTATCCGCTGTTTCAATATGCTCCTTATGAATCAGCGTTGTCGAGTGCGATGGTCAATGTGGTAAAGAACGAGCATTTGGACCTGTTACACGTTCACTATGCCATTCCACACGCTTCTACGGCCTATATGGCAAAGCAAATTTTGAAATCGCAGGGGATTCACATTCCATTTATTACCACTTTGCACGGTACAGACATTACACTGGTGGGTAAGGACCATTCTTACGAACCTGTCATTACGTTTAGTATCAATCAGTCTGATGGGGTGACTTCGGTTTCTGAATTTTTGAAAAAAGCCACCTACGATTATTTCCCAGTCACTAAAGATATTGAAGTAATACCAAATTTTATTGATTTGAGTCGCTTCAAGAAACAGAAAAAAGAACACTTTAAGTTAGCCATTTGTCCTAATGGTGAAAAGCTGTTAGTACACACCTCTAATTTTCGTAAAGTAAAGCGTATTGAAGACATCGTTTTGATGTTCGACAAAGTACGCCATGTTATACCGAGCAAACTCTTGTTGGTAGGCGATGGCCCCGAACGGACTAAAATTGAAAACATGTGTCGGGAATTAGATTTGATGTACTGTGTTCGTTTTTTGGGCAACTTAGACGCAATAGAGGAAGTCTTGTCGGTGGCAGATTTGTTTGTGATGCCTTCCGAAACGGAAAGCTTTGGCTTGGCGGCTTTGGAAGCGATGGCTTGCGAAGTACCCTTGATTACCTCTAATGCAGGTGGTTTGCCTGAGCTAAATGTGCAAGGTGTAACGGGCTTTATGAGCAACGTGGGCGATATTGAAGATATGGCAAAAAATGCCGTTTATATCCTCCAAGACGAAAATTTACCGCGTTTTAAAGAAAACGCCTTGGCCAGAGCCAAAGAATTTGATTTGGCTAATATCTTACCACAATACGAAGCCTACTATGAAAAGGTGGTGGCCGAAAGCCTCGGCAGTTCCCTAATCGAAGCGTCGAACCGCCCCAATGGGGGAGTTGCTGTTTGCTAACGGCTAATTTTGGGATTTTTCTTGTAACTTTCGGTACTGGAACAAACTAAAACCTATGAGAAAAATTGTATTGTTGGCAGTAGGGCTTGTCATTGCTTTTACTTCTTGCACGCGCTATTTTATTGGAAAACCTGTACAATTGCGCCCTGTGGCGGTGAGCGATACGGCTTTGGCTCCCGCGAGTGAATTGTCACAGCAGATAGCCTCTTATCTTCAGCCCTTACACGACACTTTAGATGCTCGCATGAATACGGTATTAGTGAACTCGCCACGGCGTTTGAGTAAGGGAGTTCCCGAATCGGAATTGGGGAACTTGGTGGCAGATATTATGCGTGAAATGGGGCAAGAACGCTACGGAAAGCCTGTGGATGTTGCCATTACCAACAATGGGGGTCTCCGCACCAGTTTTCCTGCTGGTAGCATTACCTTGGGCAATGTGTATGAGGTAATGCCTTTTGATAATGAATTAGTCGCCATTAAAGTGTCGGGCGAAACTATGAAAAAGGTAGTGGATTACTTGGCA
>JBGAUP010000357.1:0-5345 GCA_044228585.1 Runella sp.
CAAATCAGGATAAAGAATCAGGTTTCTGCCTGCCAAGACCTCACATCGCTCAATAGATAGATTTGTCAAACTGCCAACGGCCAGCCATATCACGTCTGGGAGCAACACACTTGCTAATACCGCCGTTTTCTCTGACTCAACGAGTGCAATCTTCTTAGTTTTGGGTTCAAAACGTAGCTGATGCTCACCAAAAAGGCATTGCTCTAAATTGAAATTGGCCAACGTCCCATTTTTGATTAGTACACTATGAACCCATGAAATATGGCTATATGGTTCTTTTACTCGTTTGCCTGTCTGTGGGTTATAAAGCATAATCTTACCAGTACGCACCCGCCCCAAAGCATCCATTTGCCAAAAAACAGTAGCCCCTTGCCAATGCTTTGATGTTCCGATTTGAAAGCGATTCACCATTGAATAGGTTATGTCTTTTTCAAAAAGCCCTTGTAAATATTTCAAAAAGTTATTGGTTTCATACTTCCTTTTTGATTCTTCTACTAATGTAGGAGGTAAGTAATCTGTTGTTGGTTTATTACGCTCAATAGGCTTGTATTGGTAGTGAACCGTTGGCACTATACGATTATCCTCAAAATACTGTTTGGGTGTATAGTGGTAGTTGCATTTAACGATGCGATTACACTTACCCACTTGCTCAGATACATATTCGCTTGTATCGTTATTTCGATACAGCACAAACTCTTTCTTGCCACACTCGGGGCAAAGGAAATGTCTGGTGGGACGTTGGGTATCTAAGCTGTATGGATATATTTTCATAACGCTTTTTTTGAAATGCACATTGCATTTTCTACATTTTCAGCACTTTAAAATGTACAAAGTGTAGAAAATGCAAAGTGCATTTGGCTATAATAATTTAGAATATTCGCCATGACCTACTCTTTCAAATAGATTTTTAGCCATTAAAAAACTCTTAAAACTTCTTTCCTTAAAGCCTTTTTTATAGGCAATTTGCAAGCCGAATTCCGTCTTAAATTGTTCGGGTAGGGCTTCGTATAGGCTGACTTTATTCCGTGGTAATTTGTCCAGCGGACTCGAGTCCATGAGCTTAGTATGTACCCGTTCGGCAGTCATTCTAAAGTATTCGATTAGAATGATTGCCTTTTCCATTGTTGTACTTGAAATACGCTCTTTATTACCTTCACCGCAAGCCCAATCAAGCATTTGAAGTAGCAGTGCAAAGCGACTAATATATACTTCCAGTTTACTGCACAAACCTTTAATCTGTTCATTATCAGTGCCATTACTTAAGTCTGTATTTTGTTTTTGCCATGCAAAGAGTAACTCTTTTGCCTTGGGACTCAACTCTAATAGCGTGGAATGAAATGTATCATTTTCCATGATGCCGTATTCTAACTCAAGCAAACGATTGATGATATTCTCATAGTCCGTAACGTATTTTAGAGGTAGTTCTTCGTCGCTCCAGTACTCTTTTTGCAAGTTTGAAGGCATTACAAATAGTATGCGGTCTATGAACCCATTTCCTCCTCTCGACTCCTTGACAACCTCATCAAGTACCGCATCTTGAATTGTACCAGCTACGCTAATATGTGGATTATTTATGTAGATAGATTGTCCTGATTTTCTGTCAGTTATGATGGGTTTCCCTGACCAATTTGACAGCCATTGTTCTTGTTCACTCCCTTTGTTATAGCGATTGAAATTCTTGAACCAACCCGCCAACTCATCAACGTAGATACCGATGCCTTTTCGGTTGTTCAGGTGCAACATGGCAACGGTTTCGGGTGTATAATCTGACAGGAGCATTTTTTTTAATATTGGCCTTTGTGGTGCATCTTGGCCAGTATTTTGCCGCTCTTTTTTGCTCATGGTAGTTAAAGAGAGATACTGATTCTGCTCTTTGATATATTGCTGAGTACTGGCTTCATCTCGCTTATGAAGTGGCGATAGAGCGAAACTCAACGGGTGCGATTTATTTGTGCCAGCTTGCCCAACCAAGCAGAGATATAGCACTCCCCCTTCGTTCCAGCCGTTTTTAACTTTTAGTTTATGTGTGTTGCCAACTGCGAGAGAAACAGCATATAAGATACCCGCCGCTGTGAAATCTTTGGGGTATCTCAGACAATCATTTAAGGCAAGAATAATTTTCTGTATGACGACAGGAAACACAGTCAAAGGTAACTCATCATCCTTTGGCGATACTGCCTCTTCAACTTCGTGAGTGGCTAATTCACTACGAAAATCCCCAATGGGAATATGGTGTGATGTTGATGTCATGGAATGAGACATGGTTTAGAGAGATGGTGGGAAGACATACTTCGCTATCGCAGCTTCATTGCGAACGCTTCTTTGCGATTTTTATCAAGTAATGCTAAAATATCTTGGCGAGCATAATAGACCTTATTGCCAACGGTTGTGTAGGCCAGCAGCCCCTTTGTTCTCATTTGCCAAAACCAAGTAGATTTGCGGCCTATTAGTTTTTTTGCCTCTTGTTCAGAAATGTAGTCGCCTATTGAGGTATTGGAGGTGGTTTGCCCACTCTCAAGTAGCGATAAGATTTTAGCTTGGCTTGCCTCCAAACGCTCCAAATACGAGCGAGGCACAAGGTATAATACGTCTTGATTCATTTCGCCTTGTATTAAATCAATTTATTTAACAACGAGGCAAAGTAAATCAATGATTTTTGAAGCAGAATCTTGTAAAATGATTGTAAAAAAAAGTCAATTTGCAAGATGGTTTTTTGTGTAAAATTACAGTAACCCTATTTTCTTGAATTCGTCTCTGAGATATTGGCGATATTCTTTGCTATAAGTTGCATTTGAGGGTAGCACCCCAAAATCTTTTTTCCGAGCAATAAAAATGTCTTGTGATTCAATCTTGTGTGTATGCTCAAAAATAGTTTGAAGTACAATAAGCCTTCCTTCAAGACTATTGTTATTTTTTAGTTCAATATCATCTAAAATACCTAACAGAAAGAAATTCTCGATTTGATAATGGAGTATCTTTTCAATGTCTAATTCGTTAATAGCTTGAATATCGTTTTCATTCAAATTGTATTTTTGTTCTTTCATCGTCTCTAACATTTGTACCATCCCAAGCACCATTTGTTTTGCCCACGTTGAAGAAAGGGGGAATTGATGTTTAGCAGTTACGCTTTTAAGAACGAATTTATTTCCTTGTTTAGTGGACTGGTAAAACAACCATGTATTGCGTCCATCTTTCCAAATTTCTAAAATATCTATCTCTATCAATCGCTTGCGAAAGGTTTTTATTAAAAAAAACAAGAAAAATCGCTGCCTAATAAACACTGTATCTATTTGGACTATTTGTGAAGTTGCTTCTATGTTGTCTATGCTGGCGTGTAATTTGAAAACTTTTAAAATGGCTTCAGTTAGGATAATTTTAAATTCTGTACATATCCGCAAAGCAACATCTTCATTTGCTAATAATTGTTTAGGTATAAATTCAAGTTGAGATAGGTTCAATTTAAAATGCTCGCACGCTTGATTCCTGCAAGATTCAAGCATATTTACGTTAGATTCGGAGATGATAGGATGTAAGATTTCCATCAATTCTTTCCACAATTTTTTGATTGGCACTAAATCCCATTTCTCCCTAATATCATTTTGCCCACTCGATAACTCGAATAGTTTTTTATCTCTAATTTTCATTTGCTTAGTTTTTCATCCAATTTATCAGTCATCCCTTTTAAATGCTGATTCGTAATTTTGGCATATACTTGAACGCTTCGGAAATTGTTATGCCCTAACATTTTACTGACGACTTCAATTGGCATCTCATTGCTCAATGTAATAGTAGTGGCAAACGTATGGCGAGCAGTATGATGAGTCAGGTTTTTAGGGATACCCACCATCTCCGCTATAACTTTCAGGTAGGCGTTCAGTTTTTGGTGTGATATTCTGGGTAATATATAACCTGTAATTTTACTTTCTGCTTCATACTTATCCATAAGTATAACAGCAGGTGTAAGCATAGGTACACGGAACGGCTCTTTGGTTTTCTCTTGAATTATCTGAATCCATCGGCTTCCATCCTTATCAAGTGAGATGTTATCAATTTTTAGATTGATAGCGTCGCCAAATCGCAAGCCCGAGTACACAGAAAACATATATATATCCCGAACCTTCAGAAGACTTAGGTTATCCCCTAATGAATGATTCTGTAATTTCTCGAGTTCGTTTTCAGAAAGAAAATCACGCTGAGTTTTATTGAATTTAAAAGTAAAATTTAGATATGGATTTTTTGTCAAAATTTCTTCTTTTATGGCACGGTTCAATATCGCCTTCAATCGCTGGTGTATTTTATTGACTGTATTACGCTCTATTTTCTGCTTTGTTTGTGGGTTTATACAATTGAGCAAGTAATAGTCAAAATCTGAAATCATCTTGTAATTTAGCTGCTCTATAAGCACATCTTTTGTCTGTTGTTTCTGCAAAAAACTTTGCAGGTGTTTTAGGGTAGAGCGATAATTCTGTACTGTACCCTTAGAAAATTCTGAGGGCATGTTTTCAATTTTATCAATAAACGCTATTATATACTTCACGAGATAGACTTCTGACACTGTTGCTCCCGTGTAAAGGTCTTTTACTATTTTAGCTGTGATGGGTTTTTGAGCATAGTGCAACTCCCTTTTAATGTCATTTATCTTGTTTTGGATAGAGATTAGCTCCTCATTTAAGCGTCTGTCTTTGGTAGAACGTTGTCTTACCGCATCCCATTCCTTTGGGTTAATGGTGTTTCCAGTCGAGAATTCCGCTTTTTGATTGTTGATTCGGATACGACAATACACCTTTGGGCTTTCGTTTCCAGTAGGAGCGATGTAAACGTAAAATTTGAGGGAAAAAGACTCGTTTCGCATTTCAACTGACGATTTTCATTTGTTACTGACGAATAACTGACGAAAATTGCGAAAAAAGTTAAAGAAAAGCAAATCAGTTTGAAAGGGAAAACCCCTCAAACAGGCAGTTTGAAGGGTTTTGAAGAGTAATGAAGTGAAAAATGTCGGGATGACAGGATTTGAACCTGCGACCCCACGCCCCCCAGACGTGTGCGCTACCGGGCTGCGCCACATCCCGAACTAAAAAGGGAAGCCACGAATGACCTCCCTTTGTGGGTCCACAAGGATTCGAACCTTGGACCCCCTGCTTGTAAGGCAGGTGCTCTGAACCAGCTGAGCTATGAACCCCTATTAAACCGCCGTTGCGATTTGGGACTGCAAAGATGTAGGTCTGTTTTTAAGTTTGCAAGATTTTAACCAAAAAATCTTAATAAATTTTTGATTTTTATTGTACTGTCCTGATTATCAGAACCGTCGAAGTGCCATTTCTGAAACAGTTTGGCCAATTGAAAGC
>JBGAUP010000014.1:0-38336 GCA_044228585.1 Runella sp.
TGTAGTATAAAAATCGGTTTGTAGCTTAATGGTTTAGGGTTTAGGGTTTAAAGTTTAGGGCAGCGTTAAATCGTGCTGTTGGCCATAAACTTCAAACCGTAAACCCTAAATTATTTATTCCATTTTCAGAATTTTAATTATCTTATTTGGAAAATCAGGGTTCTGAACTTGCAGCAAATACATTCCTTTCGGTAATTGGAGCGGTTCAATATTTAATTCTGCTTCCTGATTTCTCCAATGTATATCTTTTACCATTGAAATTTGCCCCGAAACCCCCACAATCGAAAAGGTGGTAGCTGACGACTGATAATCAGATGGTAATGTAATTTTCAATGAAGACACAAAAGGATTGGGAGACGGTTTCCATGCATCCTTTTCTGGTTCGGATACTTCCTCTGCCCCGATTCTGTTGCTACTGCCTGTTACAAGTTCAAACTGAATTGTACTCTCTCCAATCGTCTGATTATTTTTTATTCCCTTTACTTTCAAGGTGTAAGCCCCTGGAATTGAACTAAAACCTCCATTATCATCAAACAATCCAAAAGGCGAAGTATAGTCAGTGAAATTGACGTCAATTGGCCCCAAAAGGCTAAATTCAATCCGATCTGCTACGGGGCTTGCTTCTACAAAAATATTGATGAAAGAAGGTAATAAAGCGACGGAGATTTTGTCGTTGTTGCGCAATGTTCGAACAAATGTGCGAGATGATGAACCCCCTGCTTTAAAAAGGCTAAATACAAAATTGGTAGTTGCCGCTTCAGGATTCACCACTTTAATGACGAAATAATCATCCACAGAAGCCCCTTGATTATCAATCGCTCTCACCGTAATGGTATAACTACCCGCAGTGGTAGGAGTACCCGTAATTCTCCCTCCTTGATATACCAAGCCTGGCGGCAAATTGCGCACAAGAAGCCCGAATAAGAACCCATCGGAATCTCGAAATGTAGTAATAGGAATTACTAAGCTAAAAGGCTGGCCTACGGAGGCATTTTGATCGGGGATGGGTTCTACAACGCTCGGAGGTACGTTGTTGTTGGACAAGGTTACTATGATGAAAAAAGACGTTTCAGAAAAAGCTCCAATGACGTCGTAGCCACGAACAACAACTTTATATTCACCCGCAACATTAAGGGTTCCAAAAATTACTCCATCCTTGGCACTCAGCCCCGAAGGTAAGTTGAGAATTTCGGTACGTATTTCTCCGCCTTCGGGATCCCTAAATAAGACAGCAGGAAGCTTATAATTGAAAGACTCACCCACCACTCGCTTTTGGTTAGGAATTATAGTTTCTATTATTGGTGGCAAATTGGCGGATGTTTCTTTGACATTAAGGCGAAAAGTAGTCTCTCCCCAAGCGCCTTCATTATCCATGGCTCTAATTACGATTCTATATTCACCCGTGGCAGTGGGCTTTCCAGTAAGTTTCCCACTTTGGAACATCACCCCTGGAGGAACGTTTTGGGTAGTAATCCGAACTATGTATCCATCTAAATCTTGGAAAAGAGTAATCGGAATAGCATATTCGTAGGGTTGTTGCACAATCACCGATTGATCAGGGATGGTCATTGTAGAAACTGGACCTTGGTTTACTGCTGCAACCTGCAAAACAAACTGCGTTTTTACAGAAGCATTTTCATTGTCAAAAGCTTCTACAGAAATGGTAAAATTTCCTGATTTTGTAGGAACACCATTTAATTGCCAACCATTTACTACGATGCCTTCAGGAAGACCTGTGATAGCTAAACGGGTAATTTGTCCATCTTTGTCTTGAAATACGTTGGTTGGGATAGAAAAACTGAAGGTACGATTGATGGTAGCTTGTTGATTAGCAATCTGATTAATAACAGTAGGTACTTGGTTAGTACGTTGGTTAAGAACCACAAAATTGAACACAGTTCGCCCGATTCCATTAGTGGACTCAATGGTGGTAGAATTATACGATTCCAATACTAATTCATAACTTCCTACTTTAAGGGTAGTACCCCCGTCATCGCCAAATAATGCAAAGGGAGCATCTGTTTCCGTTTTTGTTTGGTTGATAGCACCCGACATTTTCATGACGACTGCTTTGGCTGAAGCATCGGGGGTAACGATGAAATTGGTGGCGAAATTGATGGTATTAATATTAAGGGTGTCGTTGTTCTTTAAGTTACGAATGAGGGTGCGTGTTTGAAAATTTCCTGCTTTGTAAAGTGCAAGACTCGCTGCTTTTTGAGGATTGACAGTGAGTGTAAAAGTTGTACTTGTGGAGGCTTCGTACATGTCAGTTGCTTTTACTGTCACTTTATAGTTCCCTATTTGGGTCGTGTTCCCCTTTATCGTGTTTTTATCCAAAAACAGCCCCTCAGGCAGCCCATTTACCTCGTAAAATTCAATCGTACCATCAGGATCTTGAAAGGCATCTTGAGGAATGGGGTATAAAGCTTCAAAGCCCGATGTGACACTATAATCTTTTAATGGACTTTTGACAATAGGCGGCTGATTGATTTCTGGCTCGCCCAAAAGGTCCTCAATTAATTTAATTTCTACTGGGCCATCTGCTTTTTTTTCATCCCAACGGCTAATATACCCCGGAATATGATAACCGCTGGTTCTAACCAGTTCGGAGAGTTTTACCACCATTTTTTGAACAGGCACAATGGGTGTCATCGGCTTCTTGAGCCAATTATTGACCACGGACTTAATGCTTGGGGCAAACCAGTTGATATCCCCTATACTGTTGGCCACAATGTTGACCAACTTACATCCCCTTTCAAAGTGTTGATTGAGCATGAGCTCCATTCCATACTGCGAAAGATTTGGCTCTCGAAAAGCTTCGTTCATAATCCACTTGTCGGCGGGGGTATTACTCCGCAATATATCTGCACTCAAATAGTGGTTATAATACTGAGAATCATTTATTTTAGTCCCATCTGTGTTACGTGCCAAATCTTTGAAAGCAAAAGTCCCCCGGCGAAAACTGAGTCCGTCGTAAACAGAACCATAGTCATTGATAACTTTGTAGTTACTATTTACTCCTTTGGCGGTACGGCTGACTCCATCCAAAAAGTTTTTCAGCATGGTATGCCGATACACATACCAATCTGACCAACGTTTATTTTCGGGATGCTCATAATCACTCTTGACAGGTATAATATCATTGAAAGCACTGTAGTCTGATTTCCAAGCTTCATTTATCGCTTTTAGGCTTCCGTAGCGTGCTTGAAGCCAATTGCGATAACCCACCAGCATAGAAGGCGCAAAGTCATAAAGAGATAAATAAGGATTGCCAAAACCTAAACCTCCGTCGGGTTCATAACCTTCATAATGATAGCCTGATTCTTGCGTAGTAGTGGTTGTAGCTGCCACGCACAAAACCCTTCCCTCCTGTAAATGAGGCTGATAGCGTTCACAAACTTCCTTGACAAAATCCAATGCTTTATCCACTGAAGGTTGATGCGACATACTAAAAATATCCTTCAAAATACGCCCTCGTTGATCCTTGGCAGCTTCGCTTTCAGGCCAAAACCCCTCTGAACGGTTACAGCAACGGGCCAAATGAATGCGGAAGAAAATTTTGAGACCTAATTCCTTGCAAAGCTGCACTTGGTTGTCAAATTGTGTCCAATTGGTAGGGCTGGTGGGGGTTTCGTGTACTACATCCCAGCGAACGGTAATCATGGCAGCATTACAGCCTTGTTTGGCTGCTTCTCTAATTACACTAAGGCCTTGTTCTGCACCTTCGGTAGTATTGAGTAATGCAACGCATAGATAGCGTTGGTTATCATCGTTCAAAACAACATTATGGGTCGTAGGGGTTATAGGAAAGTTAGGACTATTTTTTGCATAGTTTTTAACAGAAACAAACCACGCAAGCACACACAAGATTCTTGCTACACGTTTAATCATCTGGGGTATCTTTAAAAATAAGGGGTATTTACCTTTTCATTGTAGCAAAAACTGTGCAAAAAAAATGATTAAATCATCCAAACGACCGATGAAGGTCATTTTACGACTCAATCAATTGATAATGTGAAGAATAGAAAAATGGATAAAAACGGCGAAAGAGAATAGGTATTTACACTAATTGATGCTTAAAAAAAACGGCATAATTTTTGTGGATACTATAAGTAGCACACGAACAATGTCTTAGGCACGACTTTCTGCTCTCTTCTTGATTTCTATGACTACTGTTTTGGAAGTAGGAGTCATACTTTTATCTGCGTAGCTATCTATGGAAATCAATGTGTTCGTCTCAGGAAAATAAGTAGCTACACAACGCTCTGGAATCGAATACGGTACAATGATAAACTTTGATGCTCTTCGCTCAATTCCACCATGATAGTTGTATAAATCTACCACCATTCCCTCCTTTAAATCCGCCTTGTCAATGTCTTTTTCGTTCATCAAAACTACGCGACGTTCGTTGTAAATACCCCGGTAGCGGTCATCTAATCCGTAGATGGTCGTATTGAATTGATCATGACTACGAATGGTCATCATCAGATATTCATCTTCTTTTAGAGAAAACGGTGCGTAACGATTAATCGTAAATCGGGCTTTTTTAATATCTGTTTTAAAATTTCCCTCACGTGGGCCATTGGGCAAATAAAAACCTCCAGGCATACGAACGCGTTGGTTATAATTTTCAAATCCAATGATTGTACGTTCGATGGCATCGCGAATGTGGTCGTAATGTTGGAGCAATCCATCCCAATTCACGTTCGATTTAACTCCCAGCGTAGCCTTTGCCAATCGTCGCACTATATCAGGTTCACTGAGAAGCAAATCCGAAACGGGCCGCAATTTTCCTTTGGATTGATGCACTACCCCCATCGAATTTTCGACACTCACAAACTGTGCTTCTCCGTTTTGAATGTCCAAATCGGTACGTCCCAAACAGGGCAAAATCAAGGCTTCCTCACCCGTTACCAAATGACTTCGGTTAAGTTTGGTTGAAACATGCGCAGTAAGTTGACAATGTCGAAGGGCTTGGGCAGTAAAAACTGTATCGGGGGTAGCCGACAAGAAATTTCCACCCATAGCAAAGAACACTTTTGCATTTCCTTCGTACATAGCTTTTATCGCTTCTACGGTATTGTATCCTGGCTGGCGTGGCGGTTCAAAACCAAATTGTGCTTTTAGGCTATCCAAAAAAGCCTTCGGTGGTGCTTCCCAAATACCCATGGTGCGGTCGCCTTGTACATTGCTATGCCCTCGTACGGGGCAAGTGCCTGCGCCAGGTTTTCCAATAGAACCCTTGATTAACAACAAATTGACAATTTCTCGGATATTGTCCACGGCATTTTTGTGCTGCGTTAAGCCCATGGCCCAGCATACGATGATTTTTTTGGAAGAAATAATCAAGTTGGCAGCTTCGGTTATCTGCTCAAGAGATAGTCCGCTGTCCTGTACAAGTTGCTCAAGGTCGTATTTTTCTAAATCTTCGAGCAATTCATCTATTCCTTGGGTTTTGGTTTGGATGAATTCCCAATCAAAAACGCCCCTTTGTTTGAGTTCGGCTTCGTGAAGTAGTTTGAGTAAAGCTTTGAAAAGCGGGACATCTCCATTAAGTCTTACCTGTAAAAAAATGTCAGAAAGTGCTGTTTTCCCCCCCAACAAACCCGATACCGTTTGTGGATTGCTAAAAGCTACTAAGCCTGTCTCTTTTAAGGGATTAATAGACAGTACCTTAGCTCCATTTTTCTTGGCTTTTTCCAGCGCAGACAACATCCTTGGGTGATTTGTACCTGGGTTTTGTCCTGTTACGATAATCAGGTCTGCCACGTAGAAATCTTCTAATTTGACCGAACCTTTTCCAATTCCAAGAGTTTCGTTGAGTGCTACTCCGCTGGATTCATGGCACATGTTGGAGCAGTCGGGAAGATTATTAGTGCCGTATTCGCGTACAAAAAGTTGATACAAAAACGCTGCCTCATTACTCGTTCGGCCTGAGGTATAAAATATGGCCTCATCAGGCGAGGCAAGCGCATTGAGGTGCTTTGCAATTTTTGCAAAAGCATCGTCCCAAGTAATAGATTCATAATGCGTTGCTCCACGGGGTTTGTAGAGAGGCTCGGCAATTCTCCCCCCTTGGCTCAATTCGTAATCGCTCCAATTACCCAGCTCATTAATGGAATATTTAGCAAAAAATTCCGCCGTCAGACGCTTAGTTGTTGCTTCTTCGGCCACGGCTTTTGCACCGTTTTCGCAGTATTCGCCAATAACCGAACGTTCGTCGTCAGGGTCGGGCCATGCACAACTTGGACAGTCAAAACCATCTTTTTGATTCAGATTGAGCAAGGCTTTCATCCCTCTGCCCGCCCCCATCGCTCTCAAAATATGTTTGGCCGAGTTTACTACCGCAGGCAATCCAACTGCTACCTCTTTGGGTTCTTCTATTTCCAATCCCGTAAAAGTTTCGGGCGTCAATTCAGGGGTAACTGGCTCTTTTTTCATCTGATTTTTAAACAAAAAAATGGTGGTATGACTATTGTTATAAAAGTCATACCACCCTTCGTTAATACTATTTCTGTACTTTTCTAAATCTATATTAAAGCCTTTATAGTTTTGGAGTTTATCCAACAGAGCCCTCTAAGCTAATTTCGAGTAGTTTTTGGGCTTCTACCGCAAACTCCATGGGCAATTGATTCAGGACTTCTTTCACGTAACCATTCACAATCAGTGCCACAGCTTGTTCGGTCGGAATACCTCGTTGGTTACAATAAAACAACTGGTCTTCCCCGATTTTAGACGTCGTGGCCTCATGTTCTACTGTTGCGCTTGAGTTATTGACCTCAATATAGGGGAAGGTATGCGCACCACAAGTATCACCGAGTAAAAGAGAATCACACTGTGAGAAGTTACGAGCGTTTTCTGAACGTTTGAATACTTCTACCAATCCACGATAAGAGTTTTGACTTTTTCCCGCCGAAATCCCTTTAGATACAATACGACTCTTGGTGTTTTTACCAATGTGAATCATTTTTGTACCCGTATCGGCCTGCTGCATATTGTTAGTAACAGCTACCGAATAAAACTCTCCGATAGAATTATCACCTTTCAGAATCACCGAAGGATATTTCCACGTGATGGCCGAACCTGTTTCTACCTGCGTCCAAGAAATTTTAGAGTTAGCTCCTTCACAAATTCCGCGTTTGGTTACGAAGTTGTAAATCCCCCCTTTCCCATCTTTATCGCCTGGATACCAGTTCTGTACAGTACTGTATTTTACTTCGGCTCGTTCGTGGGCTACAATTTCTACCACGGCAGCGTGCAGTTGGTTTTCGTCGCGCATAGGAGCAGTACAGCCTTCCAAATAACTTACGTAAGAACCTTCGTCGGCTATGATGAGCGTCCGCTCAAATTGTCCCGTACCAGCCGCATTGATGCGAAAATAGGTCGAAAGTTCCATGGGACAACGTACACCTTTGGGGATGTAACAAAACGAGCCATCTGAGAATACGGCAGCGTTGAGTGCGGAAAAGAAATTGTCTTTGGCGGGTACAACCGAACCTAAGTATTTTTTTACCAATTCGGGGTGTTCTTTGATAGCTTCACTAATGGCGCAAAATACAATTCCTTGTTTTTTGAGCTCGTCTTTAAAAGTAGTAGTTACTGAAACAGAGTCAATTACGGCATCTACTGCTACCCCCGACAATCTCTTTTGTTCATTGAGAGATATCCCGAGACGCTCGAAAGTACGACGTAGTTCAGGGTCAATTTCATCTAAAGAGCCTACTTCTTTTTTTTGTTTAGGGGCAGAATAATACTTAATTACTTGATAGTCAATAGGTGGATAGTGAACATTTGGCCAATTGGGTTCGGTCATTCCTTGCCAAATACGAAATGCTTTCAAACGCCATTCGGTCATCCATTCAGGTTCCTGCTTTTTTGCCGAAATCCACCGAACGGTGTCTTCAGTAAGCCCAGGGGCTGCTTCATCAGCCTCAATGTCGGTTACGAAACCGTACTTATATTCCGAGTTGGTGATTTCTTCTAACAATTCTACTTCTTTGCTCATCGCTCTGGTATTGCGGTTAATTCTATATTTTCCAACAAAAAATGTGCGTATTCTGTTCTAATCGGGCTGCAAATATCTTAAAAATATTCTAATATAAATTCAAAGCTATTTCTGACATGAAGCAGATTTTTACCGTTCACTAAGTTTAATATACAACCTATACCCAAAAAATATAATATTGTCAGTAACTTACTCCAACGTAAAACTCACAAAACAATGAACACTATATTGGTCGTTGAATCTATCCCGCTTTTGCGGAGTATGTTATGCCAGCTTCTCTCCAACATTCCAAATGTACACCCTTTAATTGTGACACTGGAGTATGAAGCGCTCACACCTTCACTCCCCCAAAAAACTGATTGGGTATGGTTGGATGGCACTAATCCAGTCATTAAAGGCAAAAATTTCCTTAAAAACCTTAAAAAATTCAATAAAGACCTCAAAATTATTGTATTCGGCCAAGGCGATTCCATTAGTGATATCCACGGTTATTACCAGCAAGGTGTATGTGGATATTTGCCCAAAACTTCGAGTCAGGACGACATTATTGAGATGATCCGTCATGTAGAAGAAGGAAAAATTTTTATTTCTAATACCTTGTTGCAGTGTGTCAATAATTGGATGATGGCCTCAACCCCGAAGCAGGTCAAATACCAACTTACTCCGCGTGAAAAAGAAGTTTTGAGCTTGATAGTTGAAGAATACTCCACCAAAGAAATTGCTGACAAGTTGTTTGTCTGTCCTTGCACTATCGAAACTCACCGTCTCAATCTTATTCAAAAGTTAGAGGTAAAAAATACCGCGGGTCTTGTTCGTAAGGCCGTTCAAGAACGACTTTGGGGACACTGGAATTTTAAATAAGTTTGCCTTCTTTAACCAATTCACGCACAATCCCCGACTCAATTTGCTGATAATCAAATACTTGATTTCCATTTGCCAGCATCATCAGCAAACTATGTTGCACCACATTCACTATATTAGCGCCCGTCAATTCAAACCGAGTAGCTATTTGTGGCCAGTCAACAGTCGCCGCCACATTGGTTTGTGGAGGGAGGGCTTTTTGCCAAAGAGCAAGCCGTTCTTCGGCACGAGGAAAAGGGAAATGGATAATAGACTGAAATCTCCGGGTGAAGGCTTCGTCAATGTTGGTACGTTGATTGGATGCTAAAATCACAAGACCATTATAAGACTCAACGCGCTGTAACAAATACGCCACTTCTTGATTGGCGTACTTATCGTGGGCATCACGAATATCGGTACGTTTACCAAAAAGCGCATCGGCTTCATCAAAAAACAGAATCCAGTTTTTATTTTCGGCTTTATCAAAGAGTTTGGAGAGATTTTTTTCGGTTTCACCGATATATTTCGATACGGTTTGCGACAAATCTACGCGATATACGTCTTTACCCGTGGACTTGCCCAAAAGCGTAGCCGTGAGGGTTTTACCCGTGCCAGGTGGCCCATAAAACAGCGAACGATAGCCTCGTTTGACGTACTTTTTCATTCCCCAATCGTTCAGCAACGTTTCGTTCCAGCGCATCCAATTGTCAAGGTCTCTAATTTGGTGAAGGGTATTGGGATGTAAAATCAAATCGTCCCATTCCAACTGCGTGGTAATGCGCTCGGCAGGAAAATCCATACTGAATCGCGGTGGGCTGATTGTACCAACAGTCAGTAGTTCAACTATTTCAGCATCAAGCAACAATCTCCCACTCATGGCTGGTTCACCTTCCCGAACGCCTTCCAGTTTTAAAATATGTTGCCGCAAAAACCAATGCGAAGGGCTGAATAAGTCTTGAATCTCCAATCGTTTGGCCAAATCATCGCCTGCCAATACAAATTGAGCCGTTTCGCCTGTGGGCAGAATCCCGCGGTGATTTGTGCCACGTACACCGCCAAATTCGGGCAAATCGCCACCATCGGGTAAAAATTCGGCGATGATTTGATTGAAAAACTGCGGCTGTACGTGCGGGACAAGGGCTAAGAGCAACACAATGTACTCTTCAAAAGAGGGTTGATGCGTTTGCAGAAAACGGGCAAAAACCGAATTATCTTCCAAATACGCCTCTCCGCTTACTTCTATGGCTTCGGCTTGTTTGAAATACACTCGCAACCGCCCCACAACGACAGTGCGGAGGTAGGCGAGGGCGGTGGAGAGGGAGGCGATTTTCATAGTGTCGAGTTTGGAGGGGTGAATTTTCTAAAATACTGGCCAATGCTACAACAATGATTGTATTGTTTCAAAATACTTAGAGTCTTCCCCTTGAAAAATAAGTTTCCCGCCTCCCATATAGGCTCTCATTAATTCGTCAGTTGCTTTTTTGAGTTGTCCCAATTCGAGACGTATTTGTCCCAATCTAAGATGAATATATGGCTCACCCAATCCCCCTTCACTTTGAATGGCTTTTCCAAAATATTGAAGGGCATCGTTCCATTGTCTTTGCAAAAAATAGATTTCTCCAATACCACAAAACAGCATGACAGCATATTTTGATTGCATAATGTTTGGACCAACTAAATCAATACCTTTTTGATATTCATCAATAGCATCAACATAATTACCTTTCAACGCTAAATGTTTAGCTTTTTTTGAAATGGCACTTATCTGGTCAGATAGCGTTTCGTCTTTCATACTTTTAATGGTGGTTTATATGTTTCACCTTTTCTTGAACCACGAGAACGATTTAGGCTTGCTGGCTCGAAAATATAGTTTTTGGGGTTTGTCATCCATGCTCTCACCTGTGTAGAAAGTGCGCCATGTTTGCGGCCTGTTTCATTCCAATAAGTCACTGCATCTTTCGGTTCATGGCTTGCATCACAATCATTATAATCGTACCATTTACCATATGCTTGTTTTGGAAATTGAACTTCTTCAATGCCGCTTCTTTTTCTATAGTTTGTCCCCTCTTTTTTGTAATGCGCTAAAAGTGCAGTTCTTGAAATATTTGAACCAAGGTATTTCTCTCTGTTGGTTTTATCATAATCATAAGCAGATATCTCTCCCTTTTTAACACGTTTGGCAAATTCATCACGTTCTATTATTTCTCGGCCTTTCCGGTCGTCGTTGTACCAAATCGTTACATTCTTTTCAGAAATAGTGGATATTTGAGCAATCCACATCCCATCAATGTATGTTGATTTGACCCAATCGCCGACACTGAATGTAATTTCTTCATTACTGCCGCCTACTTTTTTGCCCGTTTCTACTGTCATGGAAGGATTTATATGACCCTTCAACCACCACTTGCCATCTTGCAAGATAGGTTCAAGCATTTGAAACCCATATCGGATTTTGATTGGCATCAAAACAGGTGTTATTAGGGCTTTTCCAATAGCATTTCCAGGCAGTTTGTTTACCACCGCCAGCCCCGCAGCCATCCCTAACTTCAGTCGTTCATTAGGGTCTGATGGCAGTCCTGCTTGTGCCACAGCCCCACCAATCTTCTTCAACACTCCTCCCAGCCAAGCTACAATCTTATCCAGCCCTTTGTCAATGGGCTGACGGATTTTTTTGACAATACCCACGAGTTTATCGGGAATCCCCCCAAGACCCGCAAACTTGGCCAAAAAGCCAATAATCACCACCAAGGTATTGGCCATGGTGGTTTCTACTTTCTTAGCGGCGTTGGCAATTTGCCCTGCGGCAATGGCCGAAATCGAATCAATGAAGGCCGCAACGGTAGCGGCAATTTGGTTGATTTTTTGGATAAAAAACGAAATCGTGTTATAAATCGCCATAATGGCCTGAATCACCGCACCAGCGGGATTGAGCATCGAAACAAGCTTAGTCACCGCTGCTTTCACGATTTCGGTAGTAACCATCTCAGTGACTTGCGCCACAAGCTGATCTTTCAATTCGGTCAGTTCGGCTTTGATTTGTTCCCACGCTGCCGCTGGGCCGTCTTTGACAAGTGTCACCAAAATACCCGCCGTTTTTTCTAATCCCACCAATACGGGTTCAGGAATGATTTTCACCAATTTACTACGGATATTCTGCCACGTCAGTCCCAATACGGACAACACCAATTTGACGATTTCCATCAAACTAAATGATTGCGGAATATACACGCCAGCCTCACCCAATGGCCCCGTAAGCCACTTAATAAGAGCCGTTTTGAGGTGTGTGCCGATGTTGTTGGCAAAAAGTTGAAAGCCCAGTTTTCCCGCTCTTACCAGATTGTTCACAAAGCCAATCGGGTTTTGAATGATGGTTCGGAAAGCCGCTTTTGCTTTAGCTACGTAAGGCATCGCCCCTGGTGCCACCACCGAAAACAGGATTTCGAGCAAGCTAATGACTTGGTTCAACCCCCAGCTAATAAAATCGGTAGCTATGTTGACAAATGCACCCACCACTTTGGTAAATGCCCCCGCTACGGTGATAATGTCTTGAAAAGTGAGTGAGGTGATGGTATCAATAATCTTACGCGGAATGGAACGAACAAAACCCATAAGTCCTCCCAAGGCCCCTTGAAACCACGCCCACGCCCGCGCCACGGCATTGCCTTGTTTGAGGTTTTGCCATATTTCTTCTTGCCCGATGAGCTTCATAAAGCCCCCAATTAGCGTATCGGCATTGCGTGGTACAGCCTCACCCGTGATGGGGTCTTCTCCCAAAACTGCTTTTAATAAGTCATAGCCACGGGTTCCTTGCGCCAAAGCAGCAAGTGGTTTTAAGATGGCATCTTTGACCATTTTCAGAATCTCGACAGCTACCGAAACGCCAAAGTCTATCAGGCGGCCAATCGGTCCCGTAAAGATGCGTTTAGCCCTATCCCACACCCCACCCAAATCGAAAATATCCCGCCAACTAAGCGAATCCAGAAACTGCTTTAGGCCGTTTACAATTTCACTACCAATATCGCCAAGGATACTTATTTTCTGCTCTACCCATGCTCCTGCTTTGTTGAATACCCCATGATTGTCGAGGGCTTGCGTAATCAAATGCCCCCCTGGAATGAGCTCTACCAAGCCCCGAAGAATATTGGCGGCATTGCGCGAAACCGGTTGCTGATTGATGGGGTTAAACCCTAAAATGATAGTAAGCAAGCGGAATCCAGGAATATTATATGCCTTGTCGGCAAAATAATCAAGGGCATCCTGTACCCCCAAGCGCTGAATGGGCGGCGGCGTGGTAGTAGTTGAGATGGTGGTCGGTTGGCGTTGAATCGCCGCGCCCTGCTGTACTGTGTGAGTCAGTTCGTGCGCCAAGAGTTGTTTACCCTCACTTGTGCCAGGTTGGTATTGGTCGCGGGAGAAAAAAATGTGGTTTTGATAGGTAAATGCCCGTGCACTCAATTGGTTATTGAGGCTGGCCGATTCTTGGTCGCTGTGGATCCGTACATTGCTAAAATCGGCACCAAAACGGGGTTCCATGTAGCTGCGTACATCGGACGACAACGGCTGCCCACCCGTGGTTTTATTATGAATGGCCGATTGAGTAAGACTGCTTACCGAGGGCGTACCCTCACCGCGCCGCTGGATTTTCTCTTCTTTGGCCTCTGCTTTTTGAATCTTTTCCTCTTTCGCATCAGCCTTTTGTATTTTTTCTTCTTTGACTTCCGCCGTGCGACGATCCGATTTCTGTATTTTATCTTCTTTCACTTCCGACCTTTGTACTTTCTCCTCAGGTTGAGGCATTCTCATCACGCGGTCGGCCATTTTATCGGCTTCTTGCTCAAACTTATCTCCTGGCTTATTGACCGTCATTTTGGCCTGTACAAAAGGCAGAGTACTGGCAGAGGCTGGCTCAAAAAAACCACTCCCACCCGCTTTTCCAAAAAACGGTTGGCTCGATTTATGTGCCGTGGGGGGCGTCGTAGTGGGCGATTTTTCTGGATTCGTTTTCATACTTTTATCCCCATTCAACCCAAAGTAATTGCGGCATCCAAGGAAGTTTCACCATTGAAATACCCCAAGGCAAATCCGCCAAAAGAATATCAATACTTTTTCGCTCTACTTGCAGCAACCAATCTCCGTCTTGTTTTTGCATCAATTTCCCTTCGCGACAAAGAAAATTCCCCTGCAAACCCGCTGGCGACGTGTTTTTCAACGCTTCCCAGTACCGTACCACAGCTTCAAGTAATTTTTGAGCTTCGTTTTTCTCCCGTTTTGTCAACTTAATTGAGTTGATGAGAGGTGTATGAAGCGGTATTCCACAGAACAGTTTGTTAAGGGGCAACTCATACTCAGGCGCATTTAACTGCCCCGTTGCCAGCCATTGTAATAAAACAACTCCTCGTTGTGTTTTTTTCAATTGACCGTTTTTTGTAATTTTCAATTCTTCAAAAAACAGTTCTATAAAAGGATGTAACAGCACTAATCCTGCATTGGGAATGTAGATTCCATCCTGCATTTCCTTATCATTCACAACAAGACTTTTCGACACTTTTTCCTGATTTTCAACAAGTTGTTTATTTATTTCTTTATCATTTACATCGCTAAAAAGTTGAATTATCTGCTTCCTTTCTACGCTCTCTCGAATCGCCGTTGGCAAAGCGGCTATTGCCGTTTTAAGCACTAAAAGCTCTTTTTTAGGCAAATGCTCAATGACAATTGTTCAGACGGCAATTCTTGTCCAAAAATGAAGTATAATTTCACGAACCCTTTTCAATAAATTGCCTTTGCTTTGCCAGAGAAAATTTTGTCGTTTTCAATAGACTTTGAAAATCAGCCTGAAAATCAAGGCTTTGTTTGTAAAAACGCGCAAAAAATTTCTGTGTCAATTCCTCAAAAAACCGTTCTGAAAAGCACCCCAACAATCTTTTTCGTACGGCTACTGTATCGGGCAATTGAATGGTTTCTTCACTGATTTCGGAAAGGGCTATAAAAATTTTCGTTTCCCATTCCTGCATAGGTACGGCAATTTCCCACCAAGGAAGTCTCCCAGTTTCCAAAAAATACAGAAACGCCTCTATCGTTTTTTGGGATTGGGTCAAGTACGGAATCTCTACTTTGTCTTCTCGTTTTTTATCGTCAGTAGCACTTTCTGTTTTAAGTTCACGTAGCTTATTTCCCAATTTTTGCTTTAGAAGCTCTGAATTAAATACCCCCAATTCCAATTCTAACCTATCTATCCGCAAAGTCTCATTGGAAACTATCATAGCTTCATTCAAAGCTACTTCCAAACTCGGAAGCAATTCTTGATATACCCAGTTTTCAACCTCATTCTGCCAAGCATTCGCACTCAACTCAACTGACTCGGTATTGATTTCAGCCTCTAAAACCAAGCGTTGGATGATATGTTTTTGTGGATAGCTCACCGTTATAGATTAGGGCGATTCAGTCTTGTAACATCAGTCCTGATACCGCTGATTCGCGTATCAACATCTGCCTTATTATTTACAACCTGCGTACTCAACGTATTTAATCTACCCTCCAAATTGGTTTTCAAGCCTGCTACATTGGCATCAACTGCGGTAAATCTCGTATCGAATACAGTCACTTTTCCTTCCACTCCTTTTATTCGATTATCAAATGCCGTTACTTTATTATCTACGGCATTAACACTATTTTCTAACGTACCTACCTTTGCCCCAAAACTTGCTACATTAGCATCCAATTTCGTCGTTTTAAGATTGAGTTCATTCGTTTTTCCTTCTATTCCCAACAATCTTGCCTCCACTACATTTTTGTCGGCCTTAATTTCAAGTTGTCGTCGGAAATCGGCCAATTGAACATTTTCCAAATTATTTATTTTGTCATTAACCACGACTCGCTCATTTTCAAGCACTTCTACCCTATTAAAAATATCTCTAAAATCAACCCCAGGCGTAGGAGTAGTAGCAGTTGTTAGCAACTTGCTGAATTTACTGTCCCAGACATTGATTTTTGTGGCCTCCCAACTATTAATTCTTCCTTCCCAAACATTGATCTTATTTCTCTCCCAAAAATCAAGTTTACTTTCAAAATCCACCTTGGCTTTGTCCCAAAGATTGATTTTGGTTTCCCATTCGGGCAACTTCCCTTCAAATACGCCCAATCTACCATCCAATTCTTTTACTCGGACAATTCCATCATCAATACCTTTAAACCTCGATAGCAAATGGGGGTCTTTTACTACATCAAATTTTTCCAGCCACTTAAATGGTTTGGGTTGAGTTGGAATGGCCGAAGGCTGAAAAACAATCCCTGGCAAAGTAGGTATGACAGGTCTTGTATGGTCATCGTCTTCTTCCACCTCTACTGTACAGCAATAAGGCAAATAAAAATCGGCGACAATCTTTCCATCGGTATAGACTAAGACCAAAGTACCTCCTTCGGGAACGCCGCATTGGTGTTTCAACCCCGGGTTCTTATTAAAAAACTGGTCAAAAATGTACTGTTTTAATACCTTTATTTTACGGTTTTCAAACAGGTCCACCAATTGGTCAAACTTCTTAAAACTGTTGTCTAACACCAACTTATCAATGGGACTGGCAATAGATGCCTGTTTGGAAAACGTCACTTTTTTATCAATGCTGTGCCCAATAAGTGCTACGTCGTTGTATTCTTTTCGGAAACCCACAAAGTCTTCCTGAAAATTGGCCAGAGGCCGATACATTTTTGCCGAAACCGACTCAATTTTATTGGAAAAAAGCTGGCTGCCGTCCTGTACCGCGCTTTTAATATTGGTAAATGCTTCAGTTCCATCGGGGTCTCTCACATTTTCAAAGGTCTTTTCGGCAACTCCCCCCAAAGCCTCTCCTAACGATTGATTGTAATTCTTGACCAATTCTAAATTTGAACTCAGTTCTTCGCGGTAATGCCTGAACAATACATCTAATTCTGGAAAGCGAATCGGCTTAGTCGGCACTACTTTAACCAAGTCATTTTCAATCTGTATGGCTTCAATTTTAAAGCCGAGATTATTATCCACCCGCAATTTTTCAAGCTGGGCTTGTGCCTTCTTCACATCTAAACCCAACAACCCTTCTACCCGATAAAAACCGAACGCATCTGTCTCATAACTAAATGGTTCCTTCACTTCATCAAGCCCCGAAATGTCTCTCATCCAATAGCCTTGATGGGTGTTTTCTGCGCCTTGCTCACTTTTTTCAAAACTCCAAAATTGATAGAGTGGAGTGGCGTCGGTTAGGTTATAATAAAAAGGAATGGCTCTATCTCCAAGCTTTGCTCCTTGGTTTTTTGAAGGCGAAATCCGAATAGCCGCTTCTCCGTTGTTTAAAGTTGGTGTTGGATCAAAACTGCCCATCATCGCATCCAACCGACGCAGTAAAAAGAGTACTTTTTCTACATGCTTCCCACTTTTATTGAATACAGATGCTTCAATAAAATAATGCCGATAATCGGAAAAACGAGCGCCCGTGGCTCTCACCAACTCGCCCGTCATGATGTATTTAGGAAACGTTCCTGTAGCAAAACTATGTTGCTCTGGTATTTCGGCAATTGTCTCCAAACATTCATTTACTGCGGAAGCCAAATCTTTAAAAAAGTCATAAACGTATTGGATTTGCGGTTTATTTTCTTGTTTGGCTATCACTACAGGAAGCTGCTCAATCCATTTCGGAATAGGGCTATTTCCTCCAAACGCCTCTTTTACCAAACTGGGAAAGCGTTCATTGATTTGTTTAAATGCAGTTTCAAGCGCATTGCGTGAGCCATTCAACGCATTTTCGTAGCGGTCTATTAGGTTTTGTAAGTTGGTAATGGTCGTTGTTGCCAAATCCACATTTCTGATAGCGACTTTGGGCAGATTACGACGGCGATTGGGGCTGTTTTCAGCGGCAGTTAAGTGCTGTTTGGGAATCAAAACGGCCAGCATGTCATTCATTTGGGTGACACTCATGTTATCACAGTTGCCGTTGGCACAATCGTCTGGCTCTTTTTGATAACTATCCAAGTAAAGCACCAATACAAAATCATTAAGTGAGTTTTGGGTGGCAAACGTCGAAAAGGGTATGGTCGCATTTGTTGCTTCTGCTGAAAGCTTCCACATTGTTATTGGCGTTGTTTCACTTCCCAGTTTCAACACTCGAACGTCGGGGGTTTCGACTGTGGCCGTATCTTGTAAAAGGCGAACATGCTGAAAAAAAGCATGTTGTTCCAATTGCAACAAGTCGCCAGCCGAAGTAATGCCCCCCCCTTTTGACAAGCGAACACCCGCGTTGGATGCGTCCACCTGTACTTCCAAACCATTAATGATCCCCGCTCCCAACGCCTTGGTTCGGGTCAGCCGTTGTTCATAATCAAAGTGTCCCGCCAGTTGATTAAGCTGTCCAGCGGTCAGCACCTGATTTTCTTTAAAATAGTAGAACCTTTCCAGTGGTTCAGGAAACAGGATGTGTGCGGTTGCCATGATTTACTCAATTTACCAGTAAAAAATTCGTAGATTTTATTCCGTTGACGCCCTATTTTATATTGGTGGAAAAATAGGAAGTCCGTCGTCAGGGTTGAGGTCTTCTTCACTTTGAGTTCCCAAATGCGATTTGCTCAACACCATAGGGCGTCTTTGGGTATTCGTATTTTCTTCGCAATCGGGCAAAGTACCAGGCGGGTAAATAGTGAATAGTTTTTCAAGGATTTCCAGCAATTCGTTCAAAGTGGTATTGCCCACTTCGGGTAAGCCCGTACCTACAATACGCGCTCGGTAGTCCACCCAAGCTTTGTATTTTTCTTCAAACAGGGCCATTTGAGATTCGCCTATCCAGCAGATTTTCGCCAAAATATGCGCTGGGAGTTCGGCCCTCAGTGTACGCTCGAAATATTCACGAAAAACCAAATTTGTAAAACGCGATGAGTAACCCGGCAGCACCACACTTACCCTAAATGAATAGGGATCTTCGCAGCCTTCACATTCCTCATCGGTGCAGGCTTTCAGAGAGTTATCATTCTGTTGGAGTGGAAACAGCAGCAAATGTTCTATCAGATAAAACCCTTCATCACTGTAGCGTTGCATCAAAAAATCAATCAGAAACTGGATTTCTTCGTCTCGCTTTTCTGGACTATCAAAATACTCCATCCTCCGCGCAAGTATTTGACCATCTGGCTGGACGACATTAAAATAATGCTTTTTCTTTCCTCCACTTGCGGTTTCTTTGCGTTCGTAGCCGTCGGGAAACATCGCTCGGTTGAGTGCCGTTTTCATCCCAAGGACTGCCGCCGCCTCGTTTGGATAGCTCGTCACACCAGTCAGCAGATTTTTTTTCTTGGTGGGTTCTACCACCCTGAACTTAAAACTCACAACGCCGTTGGCATCGGTTTCCTGCTGCGTTTCGTAGTTTATTTTGGCAAAATTGCGGGTTCGGTAGTTATCAATTCCGGTCAAGCGTGCTACTCTTCGTACTACTCCTGCTACGTTTGTTTCTGCAGCATTCAATTGATAATCGTCCTCACTGTACCAAACTTTTAGTGTTTGTCCATCTTCGTTTTGCCCTTGATAATTATACGCCCTTGCGCGGTGTTTACTTAGCAATTCATATTCGTTCAAAAAATCATCTTTGTCGTCAATGATTTCCCATTCTTGCCGTTTTCCGCCAAAAACAGGGTGCATCATCAATACATAATCATTGAAATTTTCTCCAAAACGCGCCAGCAAATGATCTAATAATTGGCTACGTTTTTTCTGATGCGCTACCTCATTGTCAAGGCCACTTTTAAATGACAAATTGTTGAGCGTATCCAATAACTTTGACCATTCTTCAGCCATTTTATCGTCCGACACGCCATTCAAGGCCGAAAAAAGTGCCTCTTTACGGTTTACATTTTCGGGCAATCCTGCAACAAAAACCTTCCTTAATCGTGCCTGATTTAGCACTCTTGGACTCAATAAGACGGGCAATGCCTGAATCATGCCCGCATGACTGGCCATAATTTGCTCAAAAAACAAAAGATAGGCCTGCAACTGTTGGGCTTGGGAATTTCGAACCACATCAAGCGCGGAATTACCCGTTACTGGCACACCCGTGGTTCCCACTCCATAAATAGCTGGTAATTCTTTTTGAATGGTGGAAAAGTTACCCACATTCCGCCATGTTCCCGACGGAATTGGCAAATCTTTGGCCGCATTGTCGCGGTTTTTCATCTTCTGATGCTCCATTTCCCAAAGCCGTTCCATCTGAATCACCAATTCATCTACCTGCGAATTGTATCGAAAAAGGTCTTTGTAAAACCGAATAGGTGACCCATTTTTTGCTTCGTTTTTCGGTTTGCGTATTTCTGCCCAATCACTCAACAAAGGCAGTTTCCCAGCAGCAATTTGTAACGACCAAGTTTCGTTCTGTGAAGATGCTGTTTTCAAGTGAATTTTAGGGATGGTCAACACTCCCGGCACTTTCATAAGTACGCCAATCAGGTCGGAGGTACGAATGGTTATCCCTGCCAAGGGAGTAGCCGATTTTTCCAGTTCATTTTCATCAAAAAAACCAAATTGCGGAACGACTCCTTCAAAGATTTCATCGGTCGAATAGCCTTTATCCAGCAATTCCTGCAAAGTATAACGACGCACCGAAGGCGTTAGAAATTGTTGAATATCCCACAAAATTTGGGCATGAACGGCTTCAATATCGGCACTTGTTTCTATCTGAATATCAGCACAAATTGAAAACGTTTCGTGGGGAATGGTGTGGATATTTACTACGTCTTCGCAAAGATTTCGGTGCGTATGAAATACATGCTTCACTCGGGCAATAATCTCCGCCTCGTTGGCTTTTGCCACTGGATTTAGTTGAAGCAGTATATCATACAATCCATTAATAATTAACGACTTAAACTTTTTTTCTTCGTTTTTAACCAACCAAGCATTCAGAATATCTTCATGGCAATCAATAATCAATTTTCGATAGTCGGTTTCCGAAATAGGCTCACAAGCAAGTGCTTGAGCAGGCGTCAAAAATTGCTGGTTTTTGGTGGTTTCTTCCTCTGTTTTCAGCGTCAGTATATCTTCAATGGGCAACTCCATGCGGTATCCCAAATCGGTCAATCCATAAATAAGCACTTCCAAAAGCGTGATGCCAGGGTCATGGGTATTGTAGTCAGTCCAAGTTTCACCAGCCAATGCCTCAATGTAACCTATGGCTTCCTGCCGCATCCGTTGGAAGTCAAGGTCTGCCCATTCAGGCTTTTTTTGCGATATGGTTGGACTTTTAATCATTTTGGGGAATTATATGCTTCGGATAAATGATTCTTCTAATTGTTTTTTAGTAATTATAAATCTAAACAAACTCTAAATATCATTAATCGTATGCGTTTCGGCAGACACTAAAATGGCTCTTGAACTCGCCGTGGTAATCTCATTTGCATCTGCCGAGGTTCCAGCTTTTGTGACATGAAAAAGCGAAACTTGCTCCACGTAATCCACGTACAGCAGTTGTTCCATAAAAAAAATGATACGGCTTTTGTTTTCAGTTCCTCCAAAACGGATGTCAACGTCGGGTTTAAAAGCCCAAGGAGAAAGAAAACGAATCAAATCTTCGTTGAGTTGTTTTTTGTACGTTCCCGCTTCAAAACCTCGCCGAAATTTCACCCAAACACCTACTTTAACTTCTTCGTAAACAGGATTTTCTACGTATATTTTCACAAACTTCGAGCAGCGTTTTTCCAAAAACTGCTTAATCTCCGACAAATCATTCGTACTGAGTTTTGGTTTCAATATGTCAACAGCATTGCGATTACGTAATTGAGGAACCACAATAAGTGTCACTTGCCCCGGCAACATCTCGCCATTAGGTCCCGTGTGGTTCAGGCATTTTACTTTATGCACCTGCGGAAACTCTTCCAACACCAATCGTTCATAATCCCAGATAGTGGAGGCGCGTTTTTTGTGGCGAAGTCGCTCGCTTGCCCGCACATAATACGACTGTGTACTCTCTTGCGATTTTCCCCCAAAAGAAGAGTAAGGTTGTATCACTTTTTTGATAGGGCCAGCATCCAAATCCAGTTTTTTAATCGAACCCGCCAGAAGTGCCGTTGATAGATGGTTCTTTGCATTATTTGTATTTTCCCACACGGCACTCACCGCTTGCGTATGCAGACCTATGGCCTTACAAACTGCGGCTGGGTACTGCGCCACGGCGGCCCGAAGCCAATAAAAACCGCTGTCCAACAAGACATTGTCGTTGGTGGCTTCCTTGGGTAAATAGAACTGAATAATGCCCGACTTTAGCAGGCCATTGGTATAATCAGCCAAAAGAAAATTATCATTTAACGCTTTCCAATGGTTTTGACTAAGCACACTCCATTCTACTTGTTGCGTTGGAAGTTCTGGATTGGCACTCCCCTCGGCCAATTGGAACAACACATTAATAATTCGCAAAGGCTCGGCATTTTTTAGCCCGATATACACTTCACCCGCATTCTGAAAACTCGGAACGAGTCGTACTTCTGACGAGGGCAAAAAATCAAGGTGCCGCTTGATAAAACTATGTTCTTCACTATGACCAAAAGGGGCTAAGTGAAAAAACTGAGCTTGTCGGCTATTAAATTGCGTTTCTGCTTTTTCTTCCTCAACAGAGGTTGGGTGAAGTGGAATCTCGTCCGTTTCAGCTTTATAGCTGAGTTTGATAGACTCTATTTGAGGAATGTAGGGGGCGTTTATCTGATCATTTGCCGTTTTTTTACCTGCGGCAATATCTGCCGCAATTTTGGCCGATTGGGCATTGTATTCATCAAACCCAAAGTCTTGAAGGAGGGTCAGTTTCATAAAACCCTCTTTTAACTCAGGACTGAACGTTTTTTTCTCTAAAATTAGGGGAATAAATGGCAAAGTAGTTCTAAAAAAGGGAGCAATCCGAAGCACTGCATTGGAAGCAGTGAAGCTGCTGAATACCACATTTTTTTGAATTAAAACAGGCCGAAAACTTTGTTGTTGAAACATCGCTGCTTTCACATCAATCAGTCCTCTTGCCGCAATGGGTGCGGCGGATTTGGGCAATTCCACTTCTTGTGTGCTAAGGTTATCGGGGAAAAGAAGTGTTTCAGTTTGCGGAGGTTGCCAAGTCCCTTTTCCCCGTACCGAAACTGATGCTTTAAAATTGATTTTGTTTTTATTGGCTTCAAAACTTGGATAACCTTTGTACAGTGCGCTGAAGCTATCGGGAAGCCCCTGCCACTTTACTTTGAGTTTTAAATCGGTAAAGTTTTTGGTAAATACCTCTTCTGAACCCACATAAAAAGCGGTACCGCGTCTGGCCAAAGGGCCAAAAGGTAGAAAGGGTTTAGCAATATTCAACGGCCCTAAGTCATTCTCTACCACAAAGTTGGTAAGGTTGGAAACACTTACTGACACTTTCAGGGAATCCAACCGCAGTCCTTGTAAGATTTGCCGTGAAGTGGCACTCAACAAAATTTTAATCAGGGGCGAAGCAGTATTAAATTTTTCTTTTAGAACAGCCTCATTGTATGGCAGAATTGCCCCCTGCGATGGGTCAATGTCTATCTTAAATTTTAGTTTCCAGCCGTCAAAATTTCTCGAAAACACGGGGCTTTTATCATCCGCCTGAACAGGATTGAATGCCCCCAACCAATCTTTTTCTCCAGTAGCAAACAGGCGAAACCCGCCCAAAAATTCGGTTTCTGAAAAATTATCGGGCAAGTTTTTATCGCCAGAAAGAGAAAACGTAAAAGTTACCGAACGCTGTCCTCCCGACAACAATAACACCGACGACGAAATGGCAAAGCCCACCTGCACTTTGGGAAGTTGGGCATTACCAAACAAGCCCCAGGCAGTCTCTGGGGTTTCAAAAGCTTCCCCCCAACCATCTTTGCTGTTGGCAGCCAATGCGTATCGCAATTCGCCATTGTCATTATAGACCGAACGCAAATGAGTAATTTGCGCTTGATTCACCACAATATCCTCCTCTAATTTGTAAAACAAAGGATTATTGTCGCTGTCTTTTCCTGCTTGTAGAAGTGCCCCTTTTTCAAGTTTATGCGCTAAGACATTTTTATTTAGATCAAAAACTACGTGTACTTTATCTGGTTGTTCTTTTTTTAGGGCTAATCTTAGTACTTTCTGATAAAAAAAATCAAGATGACGCGCAGGTAAATGATTTAAGTGGTTTTGAGAATGGCGATAGAGTTTCAGAAAAGTTAAAAACAACGCCTCATGCGGCGAATGATTGGCTGATTTGTCCCAGTCGCTTTCCGATTGTTCCTTGAGAGACTCAAAAAATCTTGACCAATTTCCAGAAACCTTTCCGTCCAAATCGTAGAAATTCAATAACTTGGACAACTGCGATGCGTAATAAACAAAATCCTCTTCCGAACGATCGTCCAGTTTCAAGTGGGTAGGGTCAAGTGCAGGCAATAGGCGCTGCTCCTGACTCGTGCCATCTCTCTGTAAAGGATTTTTATGTTCATTCACTTTCGCCATGGTTCCTACTTTTTGCTCATTATTTTATTTCGGGCCAGACGTCCCGTCAGACCTGCCTCATTCTCAAACGTTTATATAAAATCAAATCTTCATTGGCTCATTGCTTCATTTTTATAAAAAGGATAGACCATGTTTTTCCGTGAGTTAGTTCCTCTTACGATATAGATGATTTCAATCAGAACCACCCCTTCACTTTCTTGTTCATCGTGAAAAACCACATCCAACAAATCAATGCGGGGTTCGTGATACAGAATAGCCGTGAAGACCTTATCTTTCATGTAGGTTTTCATGGTAGCATCCAGCGACTCAAAGACCAATTCTTCCATGTTACAACCAAAGTCAGGCTGCATCACTCGCTCCCCCGTGGCGGTTCCAATCAAAATACGAAGACTACTCTCAATATCATCAAAAGCAGAAAGCATCACTACGGTCTGACCTTGATTGCCAAACGTAGGAGGAAACCCCCATCCTTTTCCTAAATAGCTATACGGTTCCATCGGTTTATTTTCGACTTTGGCTTATATATCCAATTCATTTATCCCCCAATCCATACCGTCGGACACCCTGCCACAATAGTACCACCATGAGCCGTGGTGTCTCCCATTCTGGCTGCTGGTTTACCGCCAATCAACACCGTAGCGGAGCCTTTGATAATCACATCTGGCGGCCCCGTACACACTGCTTGATCGCCTATTACTGCTGCGGGCAAGCCCGCAATCAGCACATTGGTCACCCCTGGCCCCAAAATTGGCCCTCCTACGTGTGGTTTGGGATCTGCCAGTGGGCAAACGTGCATATCTGTTATTCGAGCCGCAAAAGCCATCCTATCAATCCTTTAATTAATTTTAACCAACCCTCCTTTAATTTCTGCCAAGCCAGTAGCTTCGATTTTCAACGCTACCCCACCGTTTAACTCCATGCCCGATTGCCCCGCGAGTTTTAATTGAAGTCCCTCTATCTCTGCCTTTGCCGCTGCCATAACTTTTACATCTTTGGCACTTTTGAGGTTAATTCCCTGCGAATCAAGCGTGATGGAGTTGCCGTTTTGGTCTTCTATTTTGATTCCTTTATTTTCTTCGCTGAGCAAAATTTTGTTGCCCGCGGGCGTCTCGAAAGAAATACTTTTTTTTTTCATCGTCAAATAGCCATTTCATTTCCGAACGCGAGACAAACCCTTTTTGATGATTGTCGTCCTTGGCTTGCATTGGGGCAGGTTTGGCACTGCTATTCATCATGCCCAACACCACAGGATGGCGGGCATCTCCTGCCAAAAAACCCACCACTACTTCATCTCCAATCTCTGGACGAAAAAATGCCCCTCTATTCGTACCTGCATCCAACGAAGCAACTCTGGCCCACATTCCTTCGGCATTGGGGCTAATGAGTGGCAATCGCAGCTTGATTCGGTCTTCACCATCGGGGTCGTTTTCGAGGGCTGTTACTATTCCAACGTGTAGTCCTGCAAGCGGCACAACTAAACCTGAACTGCTACTACTTAGTCCCATTTTTTTGGCGTACCACTCTGGCTCCAGCCCAAATTGAACGTCAGTTTCCCAGTTTCCATCGGCAATCGAATGTCGAACACCCGTAATGTAGGCATCTCCCTTAAAACGGTTTCCAATTCCTTGTAAACGGACAACGACGCCTGGTTTTGCTTTCTCAGTTCCCTGAAACTTAGCTCGGCCTTTTACCTTGGCCATTTGGGCTTTTTGGCGAGCCGTGTCGGCCCACGTTTGCAATTCAGGTCTCTCTACATCGCCCCCGTGCTGTATTTTTGGCTCGGCACCCATGACTTGTGCCAAATCATCCTCTTTCAGGTTTCCCAATTTATTGGCCAGTGCTTTCTTTCCCTCCACTTCGGTTAACTCCTGATTGGTCGCATCCCAACTGACACCTTTTACATTTTCAGACTGCAATCGGGCATCTATTTCGGCATCCAACTCCAACAAGCTGGAGCCAAAAACGACGGTCTGGACGGGTTCTTGGTTAAAATTCGGCTTGGCTACGGTGATTTTCCCGTCTTCTACAAAAACCAATTTACCTGCCATATCTGCCCGCATCAGCATAAAATCCCAATCGGTCATGTCTATTTGCACAATTTCTTTGTGGGTGACAGATGTAGCTTCTACCTGCGATTGAAAGCCGTTTTGGCGTATCAATGCCTCAATAATTTCACTGTCTTTTTGTTGGATAAAGTATTTATTCTTTGTGCCCACCGTCATCTTCACGGAAGGGGCTTTGCAATCTATGATAAGGAATGACCCGTTTTTCCTGACTTTGATACTATGACGTATGACGACCCCCTTGAATATACGTTTTTCAGTAGAGCGATATCCTGCCTTTATTTCAATGTTTTTTCCTGGTATAAATTCGTTTTTATCACTTATTTCAAAAGTCTCTTTGGCCGCTTCTCCATCACTTAAAACGAGCGTAGCAGACGGTATCCGATTGACTTCGTGAGTCACTGCCAAAGAAATCAAATGATAAGTCCGCGACACCTCCTGCCCTTCTGACAGTAGGGTAAATGTAGCTACATCCGCCTGGGCTACCGTGTTTATATTGCGATTGTTGCTCAAGCTTCGGTTTTTTCAATGGGTGGAAAAATCAATTCATCGCCAGGCTGAATATCTCGAAAATGGGATAAGGAATTGGCCGTCGCCACTTGTAGGTAGTAGCCCGAATCCCCGTAAATCTCGTGACACAATAAAGGCAAAGTATCGCCTGCCTTGACGGTTCGAACGTGGGTCAGGTCGGCACTTTGGGCATTTTCTAACGCAATCCGAAAATTTTCTTCGACACTACCTTTGAAAGTCGCTTTTGCTACGGCACGAAGCGGTCGTCCATCGGGTCGAAAAAGCTTAAATTGGATTTGCAGGGAAGTGAGCCGTCCCTTGAAAAGCAACGTTCCCCAAAACAGCTTGAGATAATTGGGTTGATGACTTGTGCCATTATACCCCGTTACCAAATCTTTGAACTGCTGCAAATCAGCGGTAATGTCTTCACCCCCAGGTTTTGGAGTAGGTTTTGGCGTTAATTTAGAATCGGGAGTTTTGGGTATAATCCCAGTAGCATCGAAAAGAAACTCAAAAGAAAGTTCTTCTGGTTTGGTGAATTTGAATTTTTGCTGCGCACTACTCGCGCCCTGTCCTTGCTTGTCGTTGTACTCTATCTTGTATTCAAGCGCGTAAGACTCAGGATTGACTAATGCCTGAAACTCGCCACCTTTTACCTTAGAGCCATCACTGTAGTCTGGCTTGGTATAGGCCACGATTTTCATTTTTTTCAATTCACCGTTCACAGACATCTATCTTTCAATTTTATCTCTTAAAATGGCCAGCACTTTCTCCACGCATTCTGCGACAATATCCTCTTTGTCAGGAACATCTGCCGAAGCATTCCCTTGGCTTCCGTTCCCTGCATTTGCTCCCACAGTTTGTCCACCTTGGTTGATTACCGCCTTGATATGTAACTCCCTGATTTCGATTGGCATACCTCAAATAATTTTGAAATAGTGATAGCTAAGTTCTAATGTTTCTACCACGACGGCATTGTCCGTAGAATTAAAGTCAGAAACCGTCCACTTGCGGGGCCAAGCATGGATAATATTCCACGTTCTAAGCGGTTCGCCTTTCTCGTTTAGTAGTTTTACCAACACGTCCGTCGGCTGAAAAATCATGTTTTCAAAGGCATCTCGACACCATTTTATTACATCCGAGTTGGTCAATAGCCCCCGTTTAAGTACCAAATCGGGGCTTTTTGAACGAGTGGGCAGTTTGTGTTCAAAATTGTTCACACCACCTTCTTTGATACTATCCACGTCAAATTCAACACTCAACCCAGAAACTGTCTGGAAACTGCTGTCATTGGTGTTTTTACTGATATTCGGAAACTCTACTTTAAAGTAAAAACTGAGCGGTGGGTAGTACCCACCTGTATTGCCATCTGCCATCGTTATACCAATCAGATTTTCATCAATTTGAGTCCTTCATGCGCTATTTCAATGCTTTCAATGGCCACTTCGTTGGCATCCGATTTGAGATCGGGAGCGGTGACCTTGACGGGAAAGCAACGCGTAGCTGACCAAGCTGCTACTGGAACATGTTTTTCGTTAAGGAGTCGAATCACGATGTCACGGCGGACATTAGCACGGTCGTTGGCGATGGAATCAAGCCAGTTATTGTAGTCAAAATCGTTTTCAAATTTGCCGCGCTTCATCGTAATATTGCTAAACTTACGCATTCCTGGCATTTTGATTTTGTTGAAATCCTTGCTATCACTGTGACGATATTCAATGACCTCTACTTGCATGTCCATGCCCGTAACCTCGGTAAAGCTGATTTTTGCACCGCCCCAATCCACCTGAAAGTGGAACCGCGGTAAAGGATATTCTTGTGCCATTTTGATTGAAAGATTTTATGTTATAGATTTTATGGTCATTTGTTGTTTACTGTAAACTGCCTACTGCTAACTAAGATTCCGCCATTTTATGCGAGAACTTTAAGATAATAAACTCGGCAGGACGCACAGCGGCCATGCCAATTTCAATAATCATGCGACCTTCCAAAATGTCGAGCGGTGTCATGGTTTTACCCAATCCTACGGCTACGTAGAAAGCGTGTTCGGGCTTAATACCCTGCAATGCACCCTGCCGCCATTGGGTATTGAGAAAATTCTCAATCATGGCCTGTACTTTCACCCACGTATTGGCGTCGTTGGGTTCAAAAACAAAGGTCTCAGTGGCTTTTTTGACGGATTCTTCCACAAAATTGAAAAAACGCCTTACACTCACATATCTCCATTCATTATCGTTCCCTGCCAGCGTGCGTGCGCCCCATACGAGTGTACCTTTACCCGTAAAAGCACGAATGGCATTGATAGATTTTCCAGTTTCGTGTACATTCAATCCCGCATTTTCTTCGTCGGTAACGATAACACTTGGCCCCACCACATTGGCAATTCCAACGTTGGCAGGTGCTTTCCAAACACCTCTACTGTTGTCAATACTGGCATAAATACCTGCCATAGCACCACTTGGCGGAAGTGTCACGGCTTCTTGTTTGATTTTATTGACAATATTGGCATATACCGCACTTTGTTCTTGCAGTTCTTTTTCGAGACTTTTGGTTAGGTTTTGAACGTCCGAATCAATAGATTTCACCAACGTTACCATTTTGTCAAACAGCCCCTGAAATGCCGCTTTGGATGAATTAAAGTGGTCGGCTTCGGTTGCCCCACTATAGATAGAAGCATCTTTCTGGGTTTTGTCTAAGGCATAATCTACAGGTGCTTTAAAATCAGTAATAGCCCCTCCTGCATCTTCGATAATCACGCCTAATCGCCCTCCCGCTGCATTGGTAGCATCGGCATAGCCATAGTCGTATTTAGCAAGCTGCTTGGCAATATTGTGTATTTCAGAACCTACGTCCACTCTGGCTTTCATGGCCGCCAAGGTTTTGGCATTTTTCAATGCCGTTCCTCCCGTAGTCAATTCGATAAAAGCCCCAATAAAAGCCTTGATTTTGTCTCCATTGGATTTTATAGTCGCCTTCGTTTGGGGAGCATTTGCTAAATTATAAGTAACGACCAACGAACCATCTGCTTGATGAAACTTATCTTTAATGGTTTTTGTGTCCGTATTGAATGTATCCAACTCTGTGGCAAGCCCCACCGAAATGATGTTTTTCAATTCCGTAGGCGAGCCATCCGATTTCTTTAATTTTAAATCTTTGTACGACACCTCATAACTCAGCGTAGTACGGATAAAAGGATAGTAAGCGGCCCCGTATTTTAAATTGAGACTCACATTGTTTCTAAAAACCTCCACTACCGTTTTGGCCGTGGGAGAATCGCTCTCTTTCTTTTTATCTCCGTTTAAAATATCCAAAATGGCAAACCGGTCTTGAAGATTGGCACACTGCTGAAGTGCCGCCGTCTGAACCGCCCCCAGTTTGGCGGCATCATTGATAAGCACACTATCAGGAACTACAATCAGAGTGGGTTCGTCGAACTCTACCAGTGCTTCTATGCCCTTAATCAAATCATCATCCAAAACCTCCCCATTGTCTTTGTATTTACCTGCGCTCACGATATAACAAGGCCCCCCGCCATTGGCATAAAACATTTTTAGGCTGTTGTAGAGATAATAGTTGGGAATAATTTTGACTTTATTGGCCTGACTATCGCTGGTTAGTGTTACTTCAATGGATTTAGGGTTGGCTCCAAAACCAAAAATGGATTCATACTCTCGAAGAGAAGCAATCCGAATGGGTTTTCTTTTTATATTTTCCCCACCCGCTACCTCAAACTCCGTATAACCAATAAACGCGGGAATCGCCGTCTCGACGGGAGCAATGGAGGGTGGAAACTTAGGAATTTCTTCCACATAGACCCCTGGGGTTTTATACACACCTGCTGACATGATTGTAATTTTTTAGGATTTATGTTTGATTACGGGTTTACTTCAAAAATAAGTTGAAACAACTTGGATGATTTTAGCAAAATCAGTTCCCCTGTTTTTTGTGTAAAAGCTGATTTGTAATTTTCAAAACAAGGTTTTCCTCGATTGTTGGTGCTTTCTTAAATTTAAGGTCTAACATTCGTACCGTATAAAGCACAAAAGGATACTGCTTGCCTCCCAGTGTTCCCCAGAGATGATTGACCTCCTCCATAGTAGGAGAATATAAGTCAAAAATGAGTTTGAAAGCCTCCAGTTGGTCGTCGGCAGGGATAAAATTGAGTAATTCAGGTGGTACACTATCTTGCGTGAAAACATTTTTGTGCTGAAAAAAACGAATCACCCGCGATAGCCCATTGATGGCGATTGAATAAGCTGGTTTGACGACGCTAAAGAGCAAAACAACGTTGAGAAAAACGGGAGGATTTTCATAAGATGCCTTCATCCTCACTTCGTCTTTTACATAGTTAGGCAGGTTTTTGAGTGTTTTTTCTTCCTTGATATTCACTAAAGTAATCAGTATATCCATTGCCTGCTGCCCGCTGGCTGGCACGTAACTCGCCACATTGGCTAATTCTACGATAAATCCTCCATTAGAATTCTGATAGAGGTTTAAATTAGCTTGTAGTTCTTTCTTAATAATTTCAAGGGCGTGAGCAATCATAACGAATGACGAGAATTAATAGCTAAAATTAGCTAAACCCAACACAGTGAGTTTCCATGAAAATAGGGATAGCCGAAAAATCCATGTTTTCATGGAGAACTCATAAGAGACAATCATCAACGTTTCAAGTAAAATCTCCAACCTGTGTCTATTAAAAAAAAGGGGGCGATGTCTTTAGAAGCCATAAACCCTTATAAAGATGAAAACCCTACGTCTATTGACGGGAACCCTGCTGTTTTCCGTCTCCTTTTCTTTCGCCCAAAACACTTACCCTGCCATTGGTAAAGTAATCCGAAACGATGTTAAATTAGATGCCTTGATTGCCCCCGATGCCAAAATCGAGGTCTTAGCTTCGGGATTTACTTGGGCCGAAGGCCCTGTTTGGATCAAAGAAGGAAATTACCTGCTATTTTCGGACGTTCCTCAAAACACCGTTTTAAAATGGAATGCCAAAGAAGGATTAACTACTTTCCTGAAACCATCAGGTTTTACAGGAGCAGGAACGTACGGTGACGAGCCTGGCAGTAATGGTCTGACACGCGACCGACAGGGGCGGTTAATCTCAGCAGAACACGGCGACCGCCGTATTTCGGCCATGCCCTTGGCCAACGGCGGCAAACGTACTATTGCTGACAACTTTCAAGGGAAGCGTTTCAATAGCCCCAACGACGTCGTACAGCACTCAAGCGGTGCCTATTATTTTACTGACCCTCCCTACGGAATGCCCCTCAAACAAAACGACCCCACCCGCGAAATTGATTGGTTTGGGGTGTATCGTGTGGGTACGGATGGTGTAGTGGCACTATTGACCAAAGATATGACCCGCCCCAACGGCTTGGCTTTCTCTCCCGACGAAAAAACGCTTTACGTAGCCCAATCTGACCCCGAAAAAGCCCTGATCATGGCATTCCCATTACAAGCAGACGGTTCGATAGGGCAAGGGAAAACCCTTTTTGATGCCACACCAATGGTAAAACAAGGACTACCAGGACTACCAGATGGCCTGAAAACTGACCAAAACGGAAATATTTGGACTACGGGACCTGGAGGCGTGTTGATTATTTCCCCAGATGGAAAACTTTTAGGACGCATAGATACTGGAGAAGCCACCGCCAACTGTGACTGGGGCGACGACGGTTCTACGTTGTATATTACTGCTGATATGTATTTGTGTCGTATCAAAACTAAGATAAAAGGGGCAGGATGGTAGGTACAAAAAACAGCTAATATATTTGGTTAATCGCTTGAAAATCGGCCAAAACCCCCGAACTTTGCATAATAGTGAACTTTAAATCACCCATTATCAAATACGATTCACCATTAACCGTAGCCGCAACCGCGCTTAACAAATTAAATGTCAGAAAATAGAAAGTTCTTTGTGTATGGACTGTTTGTGATAGTAGGAATTATCTATCTGATTCGCCTATTGTACCTCCAAGTACTTGATAATACATACGAAACCTCCAGCAATTCAATCAAGGCAATACCCGATATTCCCATGCGCGGACAAATGTATGACCGCAATGGAAAATTGATTGTGTATAACACCCTGGTCTATGATTTATACGTCACTCCAAATAAACTCAAAGTAGCCGATACCCTGGCTTTGTGTAATTTATTAAGCATAACTCGTACGGAGTTTGATAGCCTAATAAAAACTGCAAGAGCCTATTCGCGGGTGAAACCCTCGCTTTTTCTCCGCCAGTTATCCAAAGAAGATTTTGCCCGTATTCAAGATGCTATGGTTGATTATCCAGGATTTGAATACCAAAAAAGTTCGATTCGTACCTATTCGTCCCCTACACTTGCTCACGCGCTTGGGTACGTAAGCGAAATCTCCAAAAAACAATTAGAAGCCCAAGAGTACCCTTATTATCGGCAAGGCGACTTGGTAGGCCAAAGTGGTTTGGAAAAGTATTATGAAGAACAACTACGCGGACGACGAGGGGTACGCTACGTGATGCAAGACGTGGACGGTGTTGCAAAAGGGCCATGGAAAGATGGTGAATTGGATACTATTGCACTGGCAGGTCAGAACCTATATACCAGCATAGATTTAGATCTCCAACAGTACGCCGATAGCCTCATGCAACACAAAGCAGGTGCGGTAGTTGCCATTGAACCCTCGTCTGGCGAAGTACTGACCATTACTTCGGCCCCAAGCTACGACCCTGCTCTATTCGCCACCCGTGATTTTTCTAAAAATTACGCCAAACTGGCCCTCAACCCTTATCGCCCCTTGCTCAATCGAGCCGTGATGGGCAACTATCGCCCAGGCTCTACTTTCAAAACCGTTCAAGCACTGGTCGCCATGCAGGAAGGGGCCATTGGCCCTGGAAGTGTTTTCAGTCACGCAGGAGCACCTATGAAATGTCACGGTCACGGGGGGCTATCGGGTGTACACAGTGCCATACAATGGTCGTGTAACCCCTATTTTTACCACGTTTTTCGAAGAATGATTTATGCCAATACCGAAAAAAATACGTTTAAGGCTTCTGCCATTGGATTAAAAAAGTGGCATGATTACACCGAAAAATTTGGATTTGGCCACAAATTAGGCGTGGATTTGCCCAGCGAGGCAGTGGGTAAGCTTCCCAATGTGGACTATTACGATAAGGTATATGGCGAAAAACGCTGGAAGTTTTCTAACATTTACTCACTGAGTATTGGGGAAGGAGAATTGCTAATTACTCCTCTTAAATTGGCCAACTTAGCTGCTACCATCGCCAATCGCGGCTGGTATATTGCCCCTCACTTAGTGAAGGGAGTCGCTAAAAACAATAATCCACTACCCGAATATACCGAAAAACATCAAACAGGAGTCAATAGCGCTTATTTTGAGCCGATTGTCAATGGAATGGAAATGGCCGTAATACGCGGAACAGTATCAAGAGGGGCCATTATTCCTGACATTCAGATGTGCGGAAAAACGGGAACCTCTCAAAACAAAAAAGGAAAAGACCACTCCATCTTTATCGCTTTTGCCCCCAAAGATAACCCCAAAATTGCCATTGCTGTGTTTGTTGAAAATGCGGGTTTTGGAGGCTTTGCAGCCGCCCCTGTTGCTTCTCTAATTATTGAAAAATACCTTAAAGGACACGTAGATCGCAAAGCCTACGAACAAGAATGGAAAAATAAAAATTTCTTGCAAAACGTCATTATCCCTAAATCACAACAGCCCAAACCTAAAAACGACAAACCCATTCCTCCTAAGCCCGAAGCAACCATCGTAAAACAAGTAGAAAAGAAAAATAGCCCTATCTCTGCGCCTTAATACAAAAAGCTGTTGGAGAGACGAATCAACTGTGGACTATTGAGTGTGGACTAAAAAATGTAAACTAAAAAATGGCTCGGAACGAAGGACATATTACTCAAAATATAGATTGGTTATCCGTCATGATTTACGCGGCATGCGTTATAATGGGACTTTTTAACATTTATGCCGCCATCTATGACCCAGAAGAGCAAACTAAACTCTTTGACCTCTCCAACAGTGCAGGACGTCAACTGATGTTTATGGGCAGTGCTGTACTAATTATTATTGCGATTTTGGTCATTGACCATAAATTCTGGGAAGCCTTTGCTCCCATTATTTATGGATTATGTATTTTCCTATTGTTAGCGGTTTTAGTAATTGGAAGCGACATTAATGGTTCTAAGTCTTGGATAAAGATAGGTTCTTTTTCGCTGCAACCCGCCGAATTTGCCAAAATCGGCACTTCTTTGATGATTGCCCAATACATTACCCAGCCCAACATTAACCTGACCAAGTTTCGCGACCAAATTTGGGCAGCTGGGTTAATCATCCTGCCCGCTCTTCTCATTTTGGCTTCCAAAGAAACAGGCTGTGCGTTGGTTTTTGCTTCCTTTATGGTTGCACTTTACCGAGAGGGAATCCAAGGTATTTATCCTGCTACCTTATTAACTGCCATTACTTTATTTATTCTATCGCTCTTTTTTTCCGTCTTTTACATAGGCATTGGGCTTCTCGTCTTGGCAATCATCATCTACCGTTTTGTGATTCCTCGCTATGACCGAGGGCGTAAGGCCATCATCAATTTAAGTGTCATATTCGGGATGATGCTTTTGTTTTCTACCAGCGTAGATTTAATCATAAAACACATCCTAAAACCTCACCAACGTAAGCGCATTGAGGTACTGATTGACCCCAAAGCTGACCCTACTGGCGCAGGTTGGAACGTAATTCAGTCCAAAATTGCCATTGGCTCAGGAAGGTTATGGGGCAAAGGGTTCTTGGATGGCACGCAAACAAAATTCAACTTCGTACCCGAACATCATACCGATTTTATTTTCTGCACCGTCGGTGAAGAACATGGGTTTGTAGGAAGTAGTGCCGTCGTATTATTGTTATTGGGACTGATGTGCCGGGTAGTTTTCTTGGCCGAACGCCAACGAACACGCTTTGCCCGCGCTTACGGGTATTGCGTAGCGGGCATTCTGTTTTTTCACTTTTTAGTCAATATCGGTATGACCGTGGGGCTGATGGTAGTTATCGGTATTCCCCTACCATTTTTTAGTTACGGAGGTTCTTCGATGTGGGCCTTCACTATTCTTTTGTTTATTTTCCTTAAATTGGATGCCCAAAGGCCCTACACCCTCTCAAGAACATAACCCAATCAGGAGAGAGGACGGGGCCGCCTGTGCGGCGAGAAGGAAGAAGTGAGTAACAATCTTCTAACCGCACGAACCCTATTGCTCACTACTCACTTCTCGCTATGGCATTTATCTCCAACAAAAAAATCCCCTTCAAAATCAACGCTGACCTACGGGATTATTTAGAAAACTATAACCGAGAAGTCGCTTTGCCGATTGATTATAGTTATTTGTTGCGTTTCGATAATGCGATTCCTCTTTATGACAAAAAAGGCAGTGATACCCTGTGGGAAACCGTGTTTTACCCCCATAGTGAGATTGACGAAATTTATCACGCCCTCAAAACAATCTACGCTGACTTGAAAGCTGACGGAGATTTGTCGGTGATGAAACACCTGTACGTTGACCGCGTGGACTTGTGTTCGTACGGCAATTCCAAACCTTTTAGGGTACGAATTGTCAATAAAGTCAATGACAATTTCGACTATTTCTACATCAAAAATGCGGATGCTTCGCGGATTTATGGCCTTGAATTAGAGCATATTTTATCGCCCAATCGCATCAGCTACATGACCAGTAAAGATACGTTGGTTGAAGAACACATTGCAGGGATTCCTGGCGATATGTTTATCAAAAACTACCTAAATGAACCCAATCTTAACATCGTTCGCTTTTGCAAAGAATTTGTGAAGTTCAACGAACGTTGCTTTGTACGGTTGTTGGGCGATATGCACTCCAGCAATTTTGTGGTGGATATTACCCCCGATTTTGAAGAGATTTACTACCGTATCCGTTCCATTGATTTTGACCAACAATCATACGAGGGGAAAAAAGCGGTTTATCTCCCCCAGTATTTTAAGCAAAACAACGCCATCATCGAACTGGGAATGAAATACCTCACTCCCGAAAGTGTGCTTCAGTATCAACGCGAGGAACGTTCGCTGATTTCGGGGCGTATTCGTGTAGAACGGGCGCGCATCCAAGACCTCATGAAGGTAATGATGGAAGACAGAATATGCCTCCCAAACAACTTAAATCAACTCAAACGAGAATTAGCTCATCACTACCGCAACAATACCTTTCTGCAATGTCGTAGTATGGGCGAAGTCGTAATGAAAAGCCTTGAATTGGTTTTGGCCCACTAAACACGCTCCTATTGCATAATCACTTCTGTTTTTACGTCGTTTTGAAACCCTAAAGATAAGTGAAAGGGTAGGTTGATAGACATTTTTTCATTATACTTAAAATTTTCTTATAATTGTAAAAAATTTTAAGTATAATGAAAATTAATCCTCGGCCTAAATACCTCGATACTATACGCCCTTTTATCGGCACTAAACTTATCAAAGCGTTGGTAGGGCAGCGTCGTTCTGGCAAAAGTTACTTGTTGCGGTACATTGCCAACGAGATAACGGCCAAAGACCCTGACTATCAAATCATTTTTATCGACAAAGAAAAATACGAATTTGATGCCATCAGGAACTACCAAGACTTGATGGCATACATTCAAGAACACAAAAAAAGCACGAAGTTGGGGCTGTTTATTGATGAGATTCAGGAGATAGTAGAATTTGAGAAAGCCATCAGAAGTCTTTACAGCGAACCCGGTATTGATATTTACATTTCGGGTAGCAATGCCAATCTACTTGCGGGAGAATTGGGTACACTACTGAGTGGTCGCTACATCGAATTGGAAGTAACCCCCCTCAACTACCCCGAATTTTTGGAGTTTTATCAATTGACCGATTCGGAAGCAAATTTTTCAAAATTTATTCAGTTTGGGGGGTTACCCGGGCTTGTCGAACTGCCCAACGACGAGCGCGTACAGAGCGATTATCTTCAAAATGTTTATCATTCGATTTTATTTCGGGATGTCATCAGAAGAAATCAAATCAGAAATGTAGCTTTTTTGGAAAACCTGATTCATTATTTGGCCGACAATGTGGGGAGTCTTGTATCGGCCAAGAAAATCAGTGATTTTCTGAAATCACAGCGAATCAGTATATCGGTCAATTCGGTACTCGACTACCTGACTTTTCTGTGCAATGCTTTCATCATCAGAAAAGTACCTCGGCAAGAAGTAGGAGGAAAAAAGATATTTGAGATTGGTGAAAAGTATTATTTTGAAGACCTCGGTATTCGACACGCGCTTGTTGGGTATCGTCTAACAGACATTCACAAAGTATTAAAAAATTTGGTTTTCAATCACCTCAAATCTGTCGGGTATCAGGTCAGAATCGGGACTTTAGGCAATCGTGAGATTGATTTTATAGGCGAAAAAAACGGAGAACTT
>JBGAUP010000358.1:0-5484 GCA_044228585.1 Runella sp.
CTAAAGGGCTATTTTAACTCCAAGAAAAATTTGAAAAAGTTATCCAATGGCGATTCTAGTCCTACAATACCCCTTTGTTACCGTATTTTCTGTTTTATTGATTACTGATACCTTAGCCACTTTCTCCACTTTTTTTAGTAAACCACCTGCCTTTTTTAGCCCATTGAAAAGTTTGGGAAATTGGGAAATCACCTATATAGTCATTTCCCAATTTCCCAAAACTTACCCTATGAGCTAATCAACTCAAAATCAGCACTTTTGTGTTTTTGTTCAATAATACCGTGCTCCCGCATGAATTTGATGTAATTCTTGGCCATCCGCTCCGTCACCCCCATCGTCTCCGATAGCTGATTCATCAACTCCGTATAACTGATTTTATCATTCGTCGAAAACACTTCCGACGCCAAAGAAGTCAAATCCTCAATCTTACGCTGTAGCTTAAAATCCTTCGACTTTTCCCCCACGTAGGTATGATAACCCAGTTCTTTGTTCCACGCAAATTGAATCAATGGCACATCAAGCGGACTGCCACTTCGTACCTTCAACGCCTTCACACAACTCACGTCGGTATTTTCGTCTTTCTCGATGCAAAGTATGCCTGATGACTTGCGCTGCAACTCTGAACCCAGATGCCCCCTCAGCTTTACCCCGTTCGGTACCAGGTGCAATACGCACAAAATACACGTCTGATAAATTCCAGCCGTTCGGTGCAATTCCTCAACAAGGCTGATGCTCTCACGCTCGTCGTTGAGGCTCCCAATCAGGTCGCCGATGCCATCAATGACCACCAAATGGACTCCCCCAAACTGATGATGGAACTTGTCCACCGACTGCAATATCACCTGTAGCCGTTCCCTTCTACTGAGGTTAGTCAGGCAATACGCCTTAAACCATTCGGGTGGACTACTGAGCGCACAACGCTGTAAAACGATGTTCAAGTTGCGATACAACTGGTCTTCCGACTGCTCGGTATCGAAGTACAAAACCGTTTTTTCCGCATGATTGGGTAACACCTTTGTTCCCAAACTATCCACGGTACGACCGTCCAATATCTGGGTAGGGTTGGCCAATGCCCCTGCCAACATGCCACCCAAGAAGTTTGATTTGCCCGAGCCTTCACTGCCCGTGATGCCCAACAAATTACCTGGACTACCAACGGTCACCCCTGCAATCGTTATCAACGGCTTAGGCGTAATCGGTGGATTTTCAAAATCAATCTCGCACGAACGTAGCATGGCAAACGTCTGGGCGTAGAGGCTTTCCAACAATTGATTGAAAAGTCGCTTCAAATCCTCGGCCGTCTTTCCCATCCGAAAAAAATCCGATACATCTTTTTCTTGCTTCGTCCCCGACAAAGGCAACGTAAGGTGCTTGAGGTCGTAGTCTTTCAAGGATTTCAAATGGTGAATCATTGCCTCAATCCCCGCTTTGTCCACGTCATACAGCAGTACAATGTGCCGAAAACGATACGACAATTTTTTGATGAATTCCGCAGGAATGGCGGCATTTTCCGAATTAAAACAAATCGCCGAAAAACCGTGAGCGGCCAAGCTCATTACGTCTTTTTCTCCACCCGTAATAAAAAGCACATCTCCACGAGAGGGTAAATAATCCAAGCCAAAAATATAATTGTCGGGCTTTTGACCCAAAAACTGAAACCGTAGCTCTGATTTTGGCCGATATACCTTTACGTAGCTTTTGTGCTGATACCCAAAAATGGGTTCTGACTCTCGCTGCACCACCGTGTATTTCTTGCCTTCTTTGTTGATGGCACTGAATCGCTGAATGCTCACCACCTGATACCTGTCAAGTATTTTTGGCGTAATACCGTACTGTCGCCAAAACAACAAGTCGCCCTCGGTCATGGGTTGGGTCTTTATCTCAAACTCAACGCTGACAGGCTCCGTTTTTGCCGCTTTGTATTTGGAGGCATCGGTCACCATCACCCATTCGTAGTTAGCCCCTTCGGGTCGAAGGTACGTTTTTGGGGGATATTTCGCTTCAATTTGGGGGTCTATCCGCAAGTCAAGGTGCTGCACAATCAACCGCATGATTTCCTGAAAATCCGAGGCGTCTCTCACATCAAGGCCATTAATCTGACCTACAAAAGCAAAGCAATCGCCCTGATAATAAGCATCGCCAAAATCCTTGATTTTGTATTGATTGGATTGGGAATCAAAATACACATTACAAGAGGCCTTTTTGTCGTCGTAATGAGGATTTTTGAAGTTTTTCCCCACCTGCCAATTCCCCGCAATAAATCGCCGAAATACGTCCAAGCCTCGGTGGGTCTGTTCCAGAATGGACTCTTTTGTCATCGTTTATTGCCCTCCATCATCTTCTGAATATCTTCCGCTTGGTAAAAAGTCTTTCCGCCAATTTTGGTAAAAGGCAATTGACCCGTCACTCGAAGGTGTTGAAGTGTTCCTGGACTTATCCCCAACATCTTCCTGACGTCAGAGGCTTGTAGGTAAGGACGAGAATGGATGGAATAACCCGCTGATTTTGCGAGCATTTGCTTTAGTTCGGCAATAAGTTCCTGTTTGAAAACTTGTAAATCGTCTTTTGTTAGAATTTCTACGGCCATTTTTTGAAAGTTTACGGATAAACACTGCCAAAGCCCCTGCGCACAAGGCTTTGAATGAGTCCTTTTCGAAAAGTCGTCACAAATCTCTACGAACGATTTTGATATTTTTCCCAAGGTATCACCCCATGGGGTCAAATTTTTTAGCGAATGGCTTTGGCTACTACCTTCGCTGAAAGCTCTTTGAGAAATACGTCTGGCGTTTTTTTCGGCTTTTAATGTCTTGCCAAATCCGATTGGGGTCTTGCGTGAGTTTAACCCCAAAACACCCGCTAATCCATTCGTCAGGGCAGTCAGTGAAATATTCTCCCCGTTGAAGGCTTTAATTTGCTAAAGCGATAAACCAATTCCACAAACGCCACTTGTTTCTCATCCACATCATGCAGTGGAGGCTTGGGTTACCGCCGCGGCTTGCTCGCTTCTTTTATGAAGGTATTCTTCAAAGTAGAGTGCCGCAATGACGTTGGCGTACATTTCCAGTTGCGGACTTTCGACATGACACATATCTGCCTCAAAATAGGTGTCCCCGTTGCGATAACAGACGAATAATGACTGGTATTTTTCAAAAAAATGGTGAAGGTACTCAAAGGCATTTTGGAGGTATTTGTGCTTGTGTTCGACCGCCCCCAACGGGAAGTGTAGTTCAAATTGCCAAATGCTGTAAGCCAATTTGGCTTCGACTAAAAGGGGCAAATACGTCTCTTTAAAAAAGGTAAATTGGGCCGAAAAATCAGCGAAGGTCTCCTTGATAAGTTGTTCTTGTAATGACTGAAGTTGGGAAAAAGCAGCTTGATACTGTTTGTGAGCGTCAGCTATGAAGGCATTCATCTAATTAATGATTTGGGTTTAATAATTGCCTATCGCTCAAGCAAATTCAACGCCAAATTATTACAATGTTCGCCTCTTTATAGTACTCATTTCACCGCCACGGTCCTGAGTTGGTCCCGACGAATGACCGTGACTTCCAAGGGCGTTTTGCCTCGATTGAGGGCAAACATCACTTCTTCGTATTTCAAATAGGTAAACTCGCAAAACTCCCCCACCGATACGTGGGTCTTGGCGGGTTTACCCTTCTCTTTGCGAATTTTACGAATCAGCCGATAAGCGGAGGCTTCTGAGCAGCCAAGCATGGCTACAATGTCTGACGCGTACAAAACTATCCGTAATGGTGTCATAAATAAGCACGGTTGGTCATCATTCACGCAAACTAACGGCTTTCGGCCTTTAGCCTGTAATGTTGTGTCAAAATTAACCAATAAACAGCACATGAAACGATTACTTTTTTGCATTCTTTGGACAGTAACCCTATCGGTAACTTACGCTCAATTGCCGCTGATGCAAGGCCGCGTTGTTCGAGTTTTGGACGGCGATACCTTTGAGTTGTTGCAAAATTCTACCAAAGTCCGTTGCCGTATCGTAGAAATAGATGCCCCCGAACTCAGTCAACCCTTCGGAAAATCGTCGGGGGACTCGCTACGAAAATTACTGCTGAATCAGTGTATCACTTGTCACCCACTGGCACACGACTATTACCATCGTTGGTTAGTGAAAGTAACCCACCTCAACGGCCATCCGCTTACATTAGATAGCCTGCTTATCGCCAAAGGTTGGGCATGGTCAGTACGAGGCTGGAACTTGAAGGGCTATGATGCCAATGCCGATCTCCTTCAAGCCGATGCCCGCTGGTACAATCGCGGCCTTTGGGCTTGCCCCGCACCAGTCCCTCCTTGGATATGGCGACACCTCAGCGTAACCAACCGCCGTAAGATAAATACCTGCGCAGCTCGCTAATAAGCAGCAGAGTAAAAGTTTTCGAGTACAATGAAATTTTGTAATTGTTTAATTTCCAAACGGATAACTGTTTTCTAATAACGGATAACAAGTGCTTTAGCACTTAAATTCTCCTTTTCCAATGTCCATCGTCACCATCACCTACAACCCCACCGAAAAGCGGTTTTACCTGCCCTATACGTATCAAACGAAACGGAAATTAGTACGGAGTGCAGACCCAAAAGTAAAAACGGTTCGCTCCTTAGCTACGCAGCTCTTGCGGGCAAAAGGAAGAGGAGTCACCCAGTTTTCATGGCAACAAACCGTCGAAAGCCCTGTTTTTTCGTTGGAGGGCAACTACAACGAGAGCTACCTGTATCGTTTTGAGAATGGGAATCCCCTAACAGTCACTTCGGGTACGCTTGTGGATGTAATCCGCTATCTGTACACACTTTCCCGAAATGGCTCCGAATACCACCGCAACGCCGTTAAAAATTTCCAGTTTAATATCAATGTCTCATAAAACGGCCATCCTAAAAAGCACCTAAACTCATCATTTTTCTCTCATCATTCATCACTATAAAATGGCAACCCTCACCTACAACCCCACCGCCAAACAATTTACGCTGTCTTACAGCTACACCAATGCCAAAGGCAAAGTAAGGGAAGTGAACCCCAAACCGCGGGGTCTCGTCGCCTTGACCAACCAAATCCTCAAAGCCCAAGAACGGGGCGTCACCGAGTTCATGGGGAATGTCAGTAGTCAAGACCTCTCAACCCTCGATGCCGTCGCCACGGTGACGGGTTCGGGGAGTAATTTTATTGTTACCATCATCGGCTATGGTGGTGAAACATCCAACTTTCCCACCGCAGGCGCAGCCTTGCGCGAATTAGTCCGCCTCGGCAAGGAATATTCCGACCCCCTCTTCCGCAAAGCCCTGCGAAAAAAACAAGTCATTATCAATCTCGGAACGTAGGAACTCATAAAGCGAAGAGGTTAGGCAAAAAGAACGAAATGGGCGTTAGCCCTTCTTTTCTAGTTCTCTCGTGAAGTGCCTTGTAGTTTTCGGTGACGCGAAGCGGCATCGCAGCGGCGCACCGTCCCGACGAAGGAGGGAAGAAAAGTACAG
>JBGAUP010000359.1:0-5305 GCA_044228585.1 Runella sp.
CTATCCTATTACTGTTACCATTGTTAGCAACAGCTCAAAAAGAAGCTTATTTATTCTCTTACTTTATCAAAAATGGGGAAGATGGACTACATTTTGCGTATAGTACTAACGGACTTGATTGGCAGACATTGAAAGGTGGGAAGTCGTTTTTAGTTCCAAGCGTAGGCAAAGACAAGTTGATGCGTGACCCTTGTATTTACCAAGACAAAAACGGTACGTATCACATGGTATGGACAAGTGGATGGTGGGACAAGTTTATCGGTTATGCGTCCTCGAAAGACTTGGTAAATTGGTCAGAACAGCGAGCAATTCCTGTTATGGAGCATGAACCCACGGCTAAAAATAGCTGGGCACCCGAAATCTCCTACGATGACAAAACGAAACAGTTTCTGATTTTTTGGGCAACGACTATTCCTGGCCGACATACCGATGTGGCAGATTCGGAGCGTGAAAAAGGGCTGAATCACCGCATGTACTACGTTACTACCAAAGATTTCAAGACGTTCAGTGAAACAAAGTTGTTTTTCAACCCCGATTTCAGCGTGATTGATGCAACGATTTTGAAACGTGGCAAAAACTATGTGATGTTTTTGAAGAACGAGAACCCAAACCCACCCGAAAAAAATATCCGTGTCACGCAAGCTAAGAGTGCGCTGGGGCCATTTCCTACAGAAGTTTCTGCTCCCATTACAGGAAATTATTGGGCCGAAGGCCCTACGGCGATTGAAGTGGGTGACTACGTGTACGTTTATTTTGATAAATACACACAGCACAAGTACGGGGCAGTACGCTCTAAAGACCTCAAAAAATGGGAAGACGTATCTCATCAGGTAAAATTTCCTGATGGGATACGTCACGGAACAGCTTTCAAAGTACCGGTGTCGGTACTGGAATCATTGAAAAAACTTTAGTTGATTATCTCAAAACCACAATAGGGAATCAACACCTTCGGAATACGGATTCCTTCGGGCGTTTGGTTGTTTTCGAGCATGGCCGCCAAAATGCGAGGCAATGCCAAGGCTGAACCGTTGAGGGTGTGTAAGAGCTGTGTTTTACCTTCGGTTTTATAGCGAAGTTTTAGGCGATTGGCTTGGTAGGTTTCAAAGTTAGATACTGAACTACATTCCAACCAACGTGATTGTGCGCCTGACCACACTTCAAAATCGAAAGTTAAAGCAGAAGTAAAGCCCATATCGCCACCGCAAAGCCGAATAATACGAAACGGCAATTCTAATTTTTGGAGTAATCCTTTTACGTGTTCGGCCATTTCGTCGAGGGCTTGGTACGATTCTTCAGCCTTGCGTACTTGTACGATTTCCACTTTATCAAATTGGTGAAGTCGGTTAAGGCCACGTACGTGTGCGCCCCAGCTTCCCGCCTCACGACGGAAACAAGGGGTATAACCTACATTTTTGATGGGCAAATCGTTTTCGGCCACAATCACGTCACGATACAGATTCGTAATCGGCACTTCAGCCGTCGGAATGAGGTATAAATCGTCGGCAGTAGCATGGTACATCTGTCCTTCTTTGTCGGGCAATTGTCCCGTTCCAAAACCAGACTCTGCATTGATAAGAATCGGCGGTTGAATTTCCATATACCCCGCTTCAACAGCCTGATCTAAAAAAAACTGAATCATGGCCCGCTGTAATCTTGCTCCCTTCCCTTTATATACTGGGAATCCCGCACCCGTGATTTTAGTGCCGAGTTTGAAATCAATTATATCATATTGCTCAATCAAGTCCCAATGCGGCTTGGCTGTCTCAGGAAGCGTAGGTTTTTCTCCCCAAAGATACACTTCTACGTTTTCTTCGGGCGTGCGACCTGGAGGAACGCTTTCGTGGGGGAGGTTTGGTAACAATACCAAGGTAGCTTGAAGTTGTTCTTCTACCTCTTTCAGACTTTCTTCCAGCGATTTTGCACGAACCTTTAGGGTGGATGTTTGAGCTTTAGCAGCTTCGGCTTCTTGCTTTTTGCCTTCTTTCATCAACTGCCCGATTTGTTTGGCCAAGAGATTGGATTGCGCCAACGTTGCGTCCAATTCACTTTGGGTATCACGACGTTGTTTGTCTAATCCCAAAATGGTATCTACGGCTTCGGTAGCCCCTTTAAAATATTTGCGTTCCAACCCTTCAATGGTTAGTTCGCGATTTTCGCGGATGAAGTTTAACTGTAGCATTCTTAAATTATTCGTTTTTGTTAGGCTCCAAGCCCCATGAATTACTGTGCATTGAAAATCGTCTTCATCGCATCTTCGTAATAGAATAGACGCTCATTGAGTACGTTGAGTGCTTCGGCTTTGTCTTTGGTCCACACCAAAATCGAAAGGTTGTGTTCTGATGCACCGTACGAAATCATCCGAATGGGTATGTGTTTCATCGCTTCAAAAACTTTCAAGGCAATACCTTCTTTGTCGGCTTTGAAATCCCCGACGATACAAATGATGGTCAAATCACGGTCATGTTCTTCCAAATCGGCAAATTCACTCAATTCTGCGGTGATTTCGGCCAAATGCGCATCGTTGTCAATGGTCACCGACACCGACACCTCGGACGTCGTAATCATGTCAACGGGCGTTTTATATTTTTCAAAAATCTCAAACACCCGACGCAAAAAGCCGTACGCATTCAACATACGTGTAGAGTGGATATAAATAGCCGTAATACCATCTTTGGCCGCAATCGCCTTAATTTCTCGGTCGGTAGTAGTGGTAGCAATGAGCGTACCAAACGCTTCGGGTTCCATCGTATTTTTGAGACGAACAGGCACTCCACGCATTTTTGCAGGAGTAATGGTACTTGGATGCAAAATTTTCGCCCCAAAATAAGCCAGTTCCGCAGCTTCCTCAAACGTCAGTTCACGAATAGGAAAGGTACGTTTTACGATGCGGGGGTCATTGTTGTGCATTCCATCAATATCAGTCCAAATTTGGATTTCTTCGGCACGAATTGCCCCACCAATCAACGAGGCCGTGTAGTCTGAACCACCTCGCTTGAGGTTGTCCACCTCACCGCGGGGATTACGGCAAATAAACCCTTGCGTAACCACAATTTGCTTGTCAGGATGATGGCTCAACATCTCGCTCAAAAGTTGCTCTATGGTTTCTAACTCGGGTTCTCCGTCAGCATCAATCCGCATAAAATCAAGGGCTGGCAACAATACCGAGCTTTCTCCTTGTTCTTCTAAGTACACCTGAAACATCTGCGTACTCAAGATTTCGCCTTGGGCTACCAACTCTTTGTCTTGTTTGAGGCCAAAAGGGCGACTTTTTAAGACCGAACGAATAAAGTTAAATTCATTGTCCACAATCGCTTGGCCTTTTTTGAGGCTTTCTTCAGTACTGTATAATTCTTTGATAAACGCGTCGTAATGCGCTTTTAAAGCATCTATTTTTGCCTGAACTTCGGCATCATTATTGGCCTTTGCCGATTCTCCCATCGAAATCAAGGCATTGGTTGTACCCGACAAGGCCGACAATACCACAATTTTACGCCCACTATCGGCAGTGATGAGTGTTCTGATTGAGTGCATCCGTTCGGGTTTTCCTACCGACGTGCCGCCAAATTTCCAAACTTGCATTTTTATACTGAATTATTATTGGTGAGTTGTGATTGAATTAAATTTGATTTAGTTGGTATTGGGTTGACGCTTCAACATTCCCCAAAGAGCAATCCCGACCCAAATGATATTGACCATTGTGGAAGGAATAGCGCCATAAGTAAGCGTATTGACAATGAGAAAGGCACTACCGACCAAATTAGCCCATAGATACACCTTAGAACTGGGCCGTAAACGCCCACTAATACTGAAGGCATACGCCCCTACCACAAGTACTGAACCTATCCAGCCAAGTATATCTATGAGAGTGTTTTGTGACATTTTTTGAATTTTTTCGCAAAATTACATGATAAATTCGTAGAAACCTGCCTCGTTTACCAATACTTGAAAATTGTCGTGATAATCTTGTATCCAGCCAAAAAAACACCCTTGACCGTACCCGAAATTTTAGAAAACCCAATGCGTTTGCGATAACGAACGGGCACTTCGATGGTTTTCATGCCTTTTTTTGCGGCTTTGAGTTGCATTTCAACCGTCCAGCCATAGGTCGTATCTTGCATATCTAAGGCCAAAAGCTTATCCCATTTGATGGCACGAAAGGGTCCTAAATCGGTATAATGTACACCATACAATAGCCGCAGCAAGAACGTAGCCAACCAGTTGCCAAACACTTGTTGAGGGGTCATAGAGCCGCGTTCTCGCTGCCCTAAAGCCCGCGAGCCAATCACCATGTCATAATCTTGTTCCAAAATAGGCTTAATTAGTTCTGGAAGTTGCTCAGGATAATCGGAATGGTCACCGTCCACGAAAACAATAATATTGGGTGGAATAGGGAGGGATTTTACGTAAGACATTCCACGCAAACAGGCCCGTCCGTAAGCGGGAAGAGGTTCATAAACTACGGTTGCGCCTGCTTCAGTCGCACGTAGGGCAGTTTTGTCGGTGGAACGATTGTCAACTACCACAATTTCTCTCACCCATTCTTTGGGAATTTCGGAAATTACCCGCCCAATAGCGTCTTCTTCGTTGTAGGCAGGGATGATAACAATGATATTCAAAAGATTGCAGTTTGCAGTTAGGACTTTGCAAAGATAGGGAAACTTTACGGCTAAGTGTTTGGTTAAAGGATTTAGACAATGGACGTTTGATGGAGACGTTAGATTTTGACTGCTAACCTCTTACTGTATCGGCGGCCTAATGCCAAATTTTTCTCAACACATGCACTGTCAACCCTTACCACTCGCATCCACGGGCGCGTTCCCACCCCTTTTTTTAGATTATATTGCACAGAAAGCCCATTTACAGCCTTTTTATGGGCACTTTCCTGTTATCGAAAATTTCGAAAAACAACTAAAACAAAAAGCTCATTTTGACTCAAGTCACAGGAATGTGCTGACGCAAGCCCTTGAAAGGCAATATGCTCATTTGAGTAGTAAACCCGATTTTTCGGTCTTGGGTCAAGAAAATACATTTACCGTTACCACGGGGCATCAGCTCAATATCTTCACAGGCCCTTTGTATGTGATTTATAAGATTGTTACAACCATCAATTTGTCGCGCCAACTCAAAGCGGCTTACCCTGATTACAATTTTGTGCCTGTGTATTGGATGGCTACCGAAGACCATGATTTTGATGAAATCAGCTACTTCAATCTTTTTGGCAAAAAATATAATTGGCAAACCCAACAAAAGGGAGCCGTAGGCCGAATGAATCCACGTGAGTTGGGCGAAGCTCTTAAAATTTTGC
>JBGAUP010000360.1:0-5433 GCA_044228585.1 Runella sp.
CTGCGTCAAAAACATCTTTTCCCGTAAAAACCTGCCCTACAATTTGCAGATTAGATTCGACAGACAGCATCATTTTCATCCCGTCGTTGAAAAGCTGATGGTCGTCGGCAATAAGGATTTTTGTGGGTGTTTCCATAACTTGATTGGCCGTTTTAGGCTATTGATAAGGGATTTCTACGATGGCGGTCACCCCCGAAGGACTCACATCCACGTCGAGGTGTCCGTTGATAAAAGCTACTTTTGAGTTAAGATTGTTGTAAACTGGCGGCAAGGGGCCATTGTCTTCTGAAACGATTTTCAAACTTTCTTCCCCATATACCAATTGAAAAGTCACTTCAGTCGCACCTGAGTTTTTCAAAATATCGTTGATAAGCTCGGCTGCAATTCTAAAAATCTGAACTTCGGTAGCCGCGCTAAAGCGTCTTTCCTGCCCTATAACCATGTATTGAAAGGTAATCTCAGTAGTAGCCGTCACTTTATCAATGGTTTCGGCCAGCGATTTTGCCAAACCCAACTGGGCAAAGTTTTTGGGCATCAGATTGTGCGATACTGTGCGTAGGTTTTCGACAGCGCGGTCGAGCAGTTTACGTGCTTCCACCAAAATAGGGAAACGTTCTTTGATTTCGGGCTTGCGCACCGCACTCGAAAGATACCCAATGGCCGTTGAAAGCATGGCTCCTACATCGTCATAAAGATCTTCGGCAATGCGATTGCGCTCAATTTCAAGGGCCTCGATAATTTTTTGCGACTGGGCTTGCTCGTTTTCATGCAGGGCTGTTAGCAAGATTTCGTTTTGCATTTGATAGTTTTTAAACCAAAAAAATAAAATACCCGATGATAAAAAAATCAGGTCGAACAAGAAATTGACAACGACAATATAATAGCTATCTATATCAAACAGTGGTTTTTGGCCTTCCACAAAAGCCAAATTTATCAGGAATACAAACAAATACCCGATAAGCTGAATACAAATGGTAAATGTATAAAAAATCACTACTTTCTCTCGCTGACGGATGCGCTCGAAAACGCTCCAAAACGACAATAATACACTAATAATCAAAGAGATGAGCAATGAATTGAAAGTCCATTTGAAGTGCGTTGTGGGAAATATATCGTAAATCCTCAACAAGACATTGAGTACTAAATAAACCACCATGGCGGCTTTGAAAAACTGTACTACCTTAAAGGCTCGGCTATTATTGGCATTTTGGCCAATAAATTTTTGCATAAAGTGTATCTGCGCCAGCATGATAAACCAGCCAGAAATCAACTGTGGGTCGAGCCAATTAAAAGCGGGATAATTTGTCCAAAAATATTGAAACCCTAAACCCGATTGTCCCAAAATATGAAACAAAATGGCCAAAATTAGACAGATAAACCAGAAGTAAATATTTTCTTTGGTAGCAATCCACGCAATGAGATTAATGATTAAAATCAACAAAGTAACGCCTCCCAGAAGTCCCCAAAAAAGATAAATAGTACGGTCTTTTCTTTCAAATTCAGCGGTTTCCCAGAGTTTTACTCGTAAACCCAACACCTCGTGGCGTTTGGCGGCCATTACAAAAATGTCCGTTGGTATTTGAGGGTTAAGAGTTACTGGAAAAATCCAATTGTGATTTGGAAAAACCCGTGACTCGAAAGGTAGCAAATCGCCCGTAATCACTTCATGGAGAATACTATCGCCTTGGGTTTCGTAAAACCATAGTTGATTGATGCGCGGATTGTCAATCTCGACCACTACTTTTTGGGCAGTATTGGAATACAGGCGAAAATGGAGCCAATGGTGAGAGGCCGAATAGCCACTATTAAGCAAACGCTGAGGGAGTGATTTAATCTTATTTTGGTGGTAGAGTGCTACTACCTGTGGCAATTTTAAGCGACAAGTACTATCTTCATACGTTTCTAAAAAACCATCTAACGAGAGTTTATGTCCAGGCTGTACTTTATAGGCTTTTTGAGCATAAACAAAGTGAATGGTGCAAGATAGCAGCAAAAATATGTGAATAGCGTTTCTCAAAGGGATAATTGGTTTCGACAAAAATACGGCTACCTACCGCTTACTAAAATACTAACTTGTTTGTATTTTTAAAGAAATAATTGTTCCCTTACCCATTGAGTCCACTATCACCTCGGCCTCAATTTCTTGGGCGCGGGCGTAGAGATTTTTGAATCCTATACCACCGCCACCTTCTTTCAGTTTCATTGTGTCTATGCCTTTTCCATTATCTTCTACACACAAAATCAAGCAGTTAGACTGCTGTTCGAGTCGTATTTCGGCTTGAGTGGCTTGAGCATGTTTCAAAATATTATTAACCAATTCTAAACTGATACGGTACAGCTGAATTTCATCTTTGATGGGTAATTTGTGAAGCGTTCCCACGGACTTAAACCTAAAATGCACACTTTGGCTCTGGTTCAATTGCACAGTCAATTCGGCAAGGGATTGCATCAAACCTTTTTCGATAAATTCGACAGGTAGCTTATTTTCCGTGATTCTGCTTAAATCTTCGTTGGCGGTGGCAATCAGTCGCAAAGCGTCTGCCCAAATGGATGAGGAAGTCACGTTATTGATTAACAAATTTTGCGAAGCGACAAGTCGCTGCCCTACGTCGTTAAGTAGTATTTCATTGACTTGTTGGCGTTCTGATTCTAACACTTCGATAATTTTTTGATTAGTTACCTGCTGTGCCTGAGCAAGGTGGAGTTGAAGTTGTTGATTCTCAGTAAGTGATTTACGGTATCGGTACGCCAACAAGTAAGCAAACAATACCAAGTCAATAAAAAATATAAAAAATAAAATCAGGTAGCTATCTATAAAATGGAGTCCGTTGACTTTGTTTCTCAAAAGATTCTGAACAACAATCACTATTTGCCCCACCATTTGTAAGCCCAAACCTATCCCGTACATTTTTTTTAATGAATCATCCGACTGTAACTGAAGTGTTAAGACCCACACAAAAGTAAAAAGCGTAGCTGTTGAAATCACAGCATGGATGCGAGAAAGGATGATAGGAGCAGCAGTATATTGATAAACAATACCTGACATTTGAAGTAATATTAACAAAACTGAAAAAATCAGGAAGGTGTATTTCAAGATTTGGGTAACTGTATAACTGGCAGGATGGGTTTGTTTTAATCCTAAAAACTGTTGTTGGAACTGAAGCTGTGCAGGTACGTACAGCCACAAAGCTTGAATGATGGCATCGGGATAGTTGAGGGTGGGTAAGTGAGGCCAAATATACTGAAAACCCAAGCCCGAGTCGGCAAGCTGTCGTAAGGTAAGACCTGCAATGTAGGCACTGTACCACAGATAAACCGTATCTTTCGTAGTGTTCCAAAATATGAGATTTAATATGATAACGAAGAGTACCACTCCGATAAAAATCCCCCAAAGTAAGTATTCACGTTGGTCGCGGTCTTCAAAATCATTGGTTTTCCAAAGCGTCATTTCGGTGGCGAGGTTCTCGTATCGTTTATCAAGTCGAAGGTAATAATCCGCTTCATCGTAAGCCTCCAAAGAAATAGGGTAGACAAAGGTGCGAGAAGGGGTAGGACGTTGCGAAAAAGGTAGCCAATCCCCCGATTTTCCCAAAGAGGTTACTTTCCCCTCGCGAACTTCAAAAAGTTCAATGTGGTTGATAAGGTGGTTTTTGATTTCAAGCGATAATTCTTGCCCTATCCCTTGCGTTTGTAGATGAAACTTGAACCAATGAATAGACTCCGTATAGCCAAAATTGTGACGTTGTTGTTGAGCTACCTTGAAATTACTCTGCTTCATCACTTGCGATAAGGTAGCTTTGGCGGTACTATCTTCCCAATGAAACAACGACAAAGGTTGCCCCTTGATGGTTTTGGTAGAATCCAAATGGTACCATCCCATTCCCCAAATTACCAATACTATCAATAATAACAAACCGACCAAATTCCGAATCATAAGGGTAGTGAAGCTAAAATAGGAATGGTCAAAATCACCGATGTACCTTGTGAATTGGTATCAATCTCCAACTCATAACAAATATTCAGCTTTTGTGCGTAAATTTTCAATCCAACCCCGTTGCTTCGAGACAAATCAAATCCCGTTCCGTTGTCTTCTACGATAAGGTTCAAAAAAGTCTCGTGATATACCAACTGTACCGTGGCTTCGGTAGCTTGGGCGTGTTTTTGTACATTCCTGACCAACTCATTGACCATTCTAAAAATGAAGGTTTCGGTTTCGGTAGATAATTTTTGAACTTGACCAATACACATAAATTGCACATAAAGCTTGTCATTAGATACTTTACGGACGGTTTCTTCGATAGCCTTGGCCAAGCCTATTTTATCGAAATGCTTGGGCATAAGCTGATGTGAAATCGTTCGAAGTTCTTCGGCAGCCTCATCGAGTAGCCATTGAGCTTGTACTAATTTTGGCGTTGTTTCTCTGCGGTTCAGCACTGAAAGATAACCTTTTGCGGTCGAGAGCGTTGCCCCCACGTCGTCGTGCAGGTCTTGGGCCAAACGGCGACGTTCGTACTCTAAAGCCTCAATAATCCTTTGCTGACCCACTTGCTGGGCTTGAAGCAAATTGAGTTCAAGGGCTTTGTTTCTAAGTTGAAAAATGTTGTATCGGTATGCTAAACCAAAAGAAAAAAAGACGATATCAAATATAACCGTTGTACCAATAATGACGTAGGTTTCGACGTCAAAAGGCAATGCCCACCCTTGCGACTGACAAAAGTTAATGCCTGCCACCGCCATATACCCCAGAAACTGAATGACCAAAGCGTAGCCATAGTACCGCACCATTCTTTCTTGCTCATGCCAACGCTCGTACAAACTAATAGTCGTGAGAATCACAATGATGAGTACAAAATAAGAAGTGGCTTTCGACACTACTTTATACATGTAGGCTTCTTTGCCTTCAACCTCAAAAAAATGGATGCCGATAGCTGCTATGAGTGCTACGGTCAGAAGTATTTTGAAGGCGTTGTTCCACCAAAAAATGCGGCTGTTACGGCGATTTTGATGAATGAAATACTGCATAAAAGTAATCTGAGCAATCATCGCAGCCCAGATGTACAAATACACGGGGTCGTATTGATTGATGATGGGGAGAGTAGGCCAAAGATATTGAAAGCCCAGCCCCGCGTCCGAAAAAAGGTGCATTGTCATACAATGCCCGTACATACTATACCAAAAATATATCCAATCTTTGGTAACAAGTAGCATGATTAAATTTATGACGAAAATAATGCTGATAGCTCCAATAAATCCTCCCCAAAGAAAATACTCTTCGCGGTCGGTTTGAAGAAATATAGGGCGATTCCAAAGCTGAATGAAAAATGACAAAATCGCATTACGCTGGTCAAGAAGCAAAAAGTATTTAGCTTTTTCGTGGGCTTTCAGCCGAATCGGGAATACATAATTGTTGTTGACAAATGGCCTTTGGGTGTA
>JBGAUP010000361.1:0-6008 GCA_044228585.1 Runella sp.
TGTTAGGCAACTTTGCTAATATCGCACTTACGAGGGCGGCAGTCGTTACTGTGATACTCTCCATAGAAAACGTTGGTTGAGGTGTGGTAACTCCAATTTAACGTTTTCTATTTTTTTATCAAAACCGTTGCAAACTATTGAATTTAATAATCTGCCTAAATTGTAAAGTTAGTTTATTAATCGGAATAGAAATAACATTTTTCATTTCACCTCCTCCTACTCCCCGCCTCTGCCGAATAACTAATGACCGTAGGCGGTCATAGACTCTTTCGCCGTAGGTGGTTCTGATTTCATTGGCTGTGAGATTAGTGGTAATGTGCGTCATGCCTCTAAGATTCTGGGCTTCATAGCGATTATTGATGATCTTGGCAATGACTGGTAGTGTTTTCAGTGCCAAGGCCTTTCAGGGAGAGGGTAATTATTTGATGCATATGATAACGCTCTACCGTTTCGACGACTCAATCACATCGATGGTCTGCCGTATCTACGGACTTACTGTAACAACGTTTTAACCATTTGCTTTTACCAAATTCAAATCCTGCAAATGCCCATTCAATTCTTGCAAATTACACACACGCCAATCTGGTCGGTAAAAGTAATTGCCGCCGTTGGGGGTCAAGATAAAATTGTGCGGTGTTTGTAAATCTTGGGCCGCTTGAATGGTTGCTTTACTAAGGCTGGGGTTGTTGGATAGTTTGATTTCGATGCTTACTAACGGCACTTCAGTAGGAGTCAGTAATAAGTCTATCTCTGAGCCGTGCTGCGTACGGTAAAAGTAGGCCAATACATTCTTTTTGAGGCGAGTTACGATTTGTTCAACCACATAACCTTCCCACGAATGTCCCGAGGCAACATGGTTGATGAGTGATTGGTAGTTGGGTACATTTAGCAAATAGTGCAAGTTACCCGTATCCCTAAAATACAATTTCGGTGTTTTGACCAGGCGCTTGCCCATATTGGTATGAAAGGGATACAGTCTCTGCACAATAAAGGCGTGTTCGAGAAAATCAATGTAATTGCGAACCGTAGGCATCGAAACATCCAATATATTGGCGATGTCGGAGTAGTTGAGCAAACTGCCCTGCACCGTCGTGAGGATTCGTAACAAGCGAGCAATGGTACTCGGTTGTGCCATTAACCCAAGCAAGCGCAGGTCACTGTCCACGTAGGTACGAATAAAGTTAGCCTGCCATTCAAACCATAACTCATCGTCGGGCATTAAAAGTGCTTCTGGAAAACCTCCTCTAAACCAGTGGGTTGATTGCTCGATTTGAGCTTTCTGGGCTTCATCCCAACCAATGGGTGGTAATTCGAGGTAGGCAATGCGCCCAGCGAGGGTCTCGGTGCTGCGAGCCAAAAATTCTGGCGAAGCCGAGCCTAACAATATAAAACGCCCTGCCTCTCGTTTTTGGTCAATGAGTGAGCGTAATAACGGAATCAACGAAAGCATCCGTTGGATTTCGTCAATGATGACGGTGTGGTTTTCGTACTGTCCCAAAAACCAAACGGGGTTCTGTTCAAACTTCTGAAAATCGTCTAAGTTTTCTAAGTCAAAATAGGCAACGGGCTTGCTGAGGTGGGGAGCTAACTGCTTGACTAAGGTGGTTTTACCTACTTGCCGTGGGCCTACTATTCCCACAGCGGCAAAGTGTTGAATAAGTTTTGTAACCTCGGGTAAATCGTTGCGAAGAATCACGAGTGAGTAAATTTAAAATTAGAATTTAAAATTACTCAACAACTGTTGTAAAAGCAAATGCGTACTGTCAAACCTCACGAGTACAAAACCTGTCTGCTTTATCACTACCTCCTCCTACTCTCCGCCTCTGCCGAATAACTGATGACATTCATCATTTCTCGTAGGCGGTCATATACTCGTTCGCCATAGGTGGTTCTGATTTCATTTGCAGTAAGGTTAGTGGTAATGTGTGTCATACCTCGAAGTTCTGTATTTTCATAGCGGTTTTGAATGATTTCAGCAATAACGTTCTTTTGATTGCGGAAATGACTGGCGGTATTTTCTGTGCCAAGGTCGTCCAGACAAAGGGCTAAGTGCTGCTGGCCGAAATACTGTGTTGCATACATGGAAGGAATAATGGAGGAGGCTCGTTGGATGATTTCGTTGCCTTGTTCTGTATATAAATCAGAGATTCGGCGACAGGAGTAAATGGTATAGCTTTGGCGGGTATTTACTGAAAAAAGCTGCATCATGGTGGTTTTGCCTGTGCCAATGTTGCCAAAAACAAGCAAACCTTTTCGGAGTGAATAGCCTTGCTCTTCAAAGGCAGGGTCTTGGGCAAAGTATTGCGCTAGGAGCGTATAGACAGGGCGGTTGATGTCGTCTAAGGCGAATGTCCAGCCTTCTTTGTCAGCAAACTGTTTGCCCTGTGTCGTGATAAAATCAAGCATTTGCTGGGCATTGAAGACTGGATAAGGTGCTTTGACCTTAGCCCAATAGGCATCTTGCAAGGCTTTGATTTCGGCCTGACGTTGGGCCTCTGCTCTGCGGAGGCGGATATGGGTAATTTCCTCCTCTGTCAACTCATCTAATGCTGTTTGCAGAGCTTGCTCACCATTTCCCAAATTCTCGACCACTTTTCGGATAGGGTGCAAGTCCGGTAGGTTTGAGCGTAGTGTTTCCTGAATGATGTTTTGGACTGGTTGCATATTCTTTTTGGATTACAAGCTTATCTTTCTGATAGTCGTTTAAGAAAAATTGAATGATGGTGGCTTTCCAGTCGGTTCGTTTTGGTGGCAAGCCTGATTTGGTGTCCCTCCAATTCAACACTTTTTCGTAGTAATAATCGAAGTCTATCTGTTTCCACTTTTCGGATTCTGCGAATGTATTTTTGAATATCTGTCGGTCGAAAAGTGCTGACTCGGCAAACTGGTGATCTGTGGCGTTATTTCCGAGTATTCGTTTTGATTTTTTGGTTTCCTGAGAACCTTCCTGTATTGGGGGTTGATTATTAGATATGAGGTAGGTTTGGCGTATTTTTGAAATCTTCCATTTTAAGAAAATCGGGCTTAGTTCTTTGATTATCAATGTGTTGATTTTCATTTGTGGGTATCACTTTTGATACTTCAACAGGGATTTGAGTATCAGATTTGACATAGTTAAACACATCATTTTTGATACTTAAAGAATTATTCTGGGTATCACCATTGCTACTTAGCATTTCTGTTGGGGTATCAAATTTGATACCTTGTATTTGGGTCAGCGTATCAAAATTGATACTCAATGCTATCTGAGATTCGGAATATCGTGTGCCTTGACGATAGTTGATGTAGCCGAAGCGGTGGAGGTCATTGAGGCATTTATAGAAGTTGTTTCGATTCCCTATTTTCGACTGTTTTTGCAGTTGCTTCGTATCGGGGGCGAAAACTTGTTTCCCTTCTGCCAAAATCGCCAACATCAAACTCTGGTGGAGTTGTCCAATCCGTACATCTGCTACAAGATATTTGAGTTGGTAAGGCATGTACGCTTGTATCTATTGAGGTAGCGGTCCAGTTCAGATGTTCTAAACCCCCATTGTTTGTCTGAAATTCTGATGCCATACAGTCGCCCCTCTCGACGAGCTACTCGTACTTGCTCTTCTCCGATCCGTAGATAAGCTGCTGCCTCACGAACCGTGTAGATTTTATCTTTTTTAGGGGTTTCTTCCACAGCTTTTGCAAAAAATTCAAGTTTCTCAACTCGTTTCAACAATAGGTCAAATTCGTTTTCGGGAATGATAATTACTCGCTGAGATGTGTCCATAGTTATTCTATGAGATTGGTTTCCAACTGATTTTCAGCAATTCCCAAGGTCGTGTTGAGCTTGTTTAAAGCCAAAGCCCTTTTGGCATATACTTCTTGGTGGATTTCAACCAGCGTTTCAATGATTTCTTCATGGAAACGGCCCGCATTCACCACATTATACACCATAGCTTCGGTAATGATTATCTCTTTTTCCGCCAATTTCTCCACTACTTTTCTTGTATAGTTTTTGACGTGGTAGAGCTAAAAATGTAATGCTGTCATTATCTTTGTAAAAAAAGGACAAAGATGAAATGTAGTCATTGCAATAGTGAAAATACAAAAAAGAATGGTCATACACACTATGGTAAGCAAAATTATCTATGCCATGGTTGCAATCGCCAATTTGTAGAGGTGGTCAAGAATGGTTTGTAAATGAATCTGATAAAAGACTCATTAATAAATTACTTTTAGAACGGATTCGCTTGTCTGGTATTTGCCGAGTATGTGATGTGAGCCAGCAGTGGTTATTAGCTTATATCAAGAAAAGCGTTGTATGGGGAGTTTACCCGATGATTTGAATCTTTGATTGACGCTACCTGATATTGAGACATATTTGGCAGATAGAATGGATGAGAAATTGGAGGATAAAGCTATAAAAAAATTCGGGTACATTACAAGAATATATTCAAGTATTAGATAATGAGAAGTTACGGAGCATATCATTACTAATGACTATTTAGTTGATATTATAAGAAACCAACGATTTATTAGTCAATGAGTTATATAGTAAGGAGCGAGGGGTGAGTTGAATTTTATGGTTATTCAATTAGACGAGATGTGGACTTTTGTAGGTGAAAAAACGACAAACAATGGCTATGGTTAGCCCTCCAACCCTATCAATGAACAAATTATAAGCCTTTGCCTTTATGTAGGAGGTCGTTCGAGGAACGAAGATGCACAACATTTTTATAAGAAATACCGCTATTTTCAAAGGTAATGTTGGATTTTCTCTGACTATTGGCAGGCATATGTAGCTACCTTTGGAAATGAAAACCATTTTGGGGTTGGGAAAGATAGCGGTTTGACAGCTTATATTGAGCGTTTTAATGGCACATTAAGACAAAGAGCATCCAGATTGGTAAGAAAAGCATTGAGTTTTTCTAAATCTCTGGAAAACCACATTGGGGCAATAAAATACTTTATTTGCAACTACAATCTTCAAATGAAAGCATTACATTTTTAGAATTACCTTTGACGTTTGCTTTCTTCAACTCCTGGATGAGTTGCCTTACTCGTGAATTAATTGTTAAATTATTCACAATTTGTTCAGAATTATTTGGATTGTTATTCATAAATTATTATTTTTGAGGGTTGATTCAATTTAGTCGCCCGCAATTTTATGAATTTTTATTCATAAAATTGCAAAATGTGTGTAACTATTTTTGGGATATGGGAAAATTTTCGGAAGAAACAAATGAAGATAAGCCGGACAAAGCCGAAAAGAAGGATATTAGTGTTCGATTAGCCAAAGTTTTTGACGCTTTGAATCAGAAACCGACAGCTATTGCCGAACGCATTGGCTTGGGGGCACAGAATGCTATTAAACTTTATAATGTCATCAATGGAAAGAGTGACCCTTCTTGGAAAACGCTCGAACAATTAGTAAAGGAATATCCTAACATCAATTTTGAGTATTTGGCAAAAGGGATTGGACAACCATTGATAGACATCGAAGTTGAAGAAGATGAAGAACTGAGCACACGGGAATTTAGCTATATAGACGTACCCTTTATTTCTATTAAAGCCTTAGCCACTTTCAAAAGCAACTATGACCCAGACTTTATTCAGGAGACCCAAGAAACGTATCCTGTTTATGGCTTAGATCAAAAAACGGCTGAATATTGCTACGTGTTGGAGGTTGAAGGCAATAGTATGGCCCCTAAAATTACCAATGGAATGAAGGTGCTGGTTCGGCTTGAAGACCCCAATAATTGGTGTTATGCGTCGGGAGTTTATGCCGTATTTTTCAAGAATTTTTTCGTGATTAAGCGCATTAAACGGAATCAACTGATGACGATTGGAACAATGGAATTACACTCTGATGCCTATGAAAATGATTTTCACATCGTCAGAAAAGAAGACCTCCGCAATATGTTGAAACTCATACGATATGTGGATGGTTCTATCGAATAAATGGACCTGACCGCAGACCTGAACAAGAATTTAGGCAATGCTATAAGTATTTAATTATCAGGTGTTTATCCTGAAAG
>JBGAUP010000362.1:0-5290 GCA_044228585.1 Runella sp.
GACGAGACCACTCCTAACGGTGGTGGCGTAGCGGGGGTACAAATCGAACTCTACAAAAACGGAGCGTTGTTTGCCACTCAGACCACCGACGCCACGGGTAAATACTTGTTTACGAATTTGGACGCGGGTACGTACAAAATCAAGGTCTTGAAAGCTTCGATTCCTGCGGGTTGTGAGATTTCGAGTGTGAAAGACGCCCCAAGCGACGACGCCAAAGACTCCGACGTGGACAAAACCACGGGTGAGTCGGGCAACTACGTCATTGACCCATTCGACCCCACCAAGAAGGACATCCTCACGGTGGATGCGGCCTTGTACTCGCCCAAGGGTAGTCTGGGTGACTTCGTTTGGAAAGACCTCAACAACAATGGTATCCAAGACGAGACCACTCCTAACGGTGGTGGCGTAGCGGGGGTACAAATCGAACTCTACAAAAACGGAGCGTTGTTTGCCACTCAGACCACCGACGGAGTAGGCAAGTACTTGTTCACCAATTTGGAGGCGGGTACTTACAAAATCAAAGTGTTGAAAGCTTCGATTCCTGCGGGTTGTGAGATTTCGAGTGTGAAAGACGCCCCATCAGACGACGCCAAAGACTCCGACGTGGACAGAATCACGGGTGAGTCGGGCAACTACGTCATTGACCCTCTTGACCCCACCAAGAAGGACATCCTCACGGTGGATGCGGCTTTGGTTGTGCCTTGTGTGAAATCAAAAGTGACCCTGACGGGTGCACCCGTTTGCTCGGCAGATGTTCAAACCTACAGCATCACTTTCAGTGTGACCAACAAAGTTGGAAACCTCAAAGTTAACAGAGGCACTTTGACAGGTGGCAATCCATACACCGTCACGGGCATACCTTCGGGGGCTACGCTCAAAATCACCGACAGTTTATCGGCGGTTTGTAAGTTTGACACCCTCATCACGGGGCCAAACTGTAACTGTAACCCTCCACTACCTCTGTTGATTACTCCAAGCATGACGGCTTGTGCGGGCGACACCTTCCCAACCATCAAAGCGATGGTTGTGGGTCTTGCCACGGTGGAATGGTTCACGCAGCCAACGGGCGGAACAGTGGTCTTCACGGGACTTAATTACAAGCCATCGGGAACAGTACCAAGCATGGGAAGAGTCTTCTACGCCCAAGCCCGCAGTACTGACCCCACTTGTCCAACGGCCATTAGCACGGGTCGCGTGATGGCCACCATCAACGCCCAAGACTGTACCAAAGAAGTAGATTTGGCTTTGAAGAAGTCCATTAACACCAAAATTGCCCAAATCGGGGATGTGCTGACCTACACCCTGAAAGTGTGGAACGAGTCCAACACCAACGCCACGGGCGTGGAAGTGACCGACTCGATTGCCACCTCGGTACAGTTCCAAACAGGAAGTTTTACGGCGAGTCGCGGCAGTGCGAATATCACGGGCAATGTCATCAAATGGGTAATCGGCAACATTGCCGCCAATGGCGATACGGTTACTTTGACTTACCGCGTCAAAGCCACTCAAGAGGGAGTACACTTCAACACGGCGGAGATTAGCAAAACCAACGAAAAAGACAGGGACAGCACGCCAGGTAATGGCAAAGACACTGAAGATGATATTGACCGTCAGTGTTTTACAGTACCTGTGAAGTTGTGCCCTGGGGAGAAAATACAAGCCAGTGTACCGAATAGTTATACCAATGTGCAGTGGTTTAAAAATGGAAGTTCAACACCAATTGCCACAGGAAATGTGGTTATGTTGAGTGATGTAGGAGTTTACACTTACACGGCTACTAATCAAACCTGTCCTGCAAGCGGTTGTTGTCCCATCATCATTGAGCCTGGTGTCAATTGTTGCGCAGTAGATTTGTGTATTCCGTTTACGGTAAAGAAAAAAAGAAAGTAGTAAAAGGTAAAAGGTGATAAAAAACCCCCATCAGCATTGCCGATGGGGGTTTATAGTTTATTCAGAAAGCGAGTTGGTTAATCTTCCTCGTACTCTACAGGGTCCAAAAAGCCCATTTTTCCTGATTGGTAGTCTTGAAGGGTTTGCATAATTTCGGCTTGCGTATTCATCACAAAAGGGCCGTAACTTGCGATGGGTTCATTGATAGGGGAACCACCGAGAATTAACAAACGAGCATAGTCAGATTCGGTTGATACGGTTATCCACTCGCCTTGCTGGCTCAATTTAGCAATGCTTTTGGCAGCTACTTGTTTGGTTTGATTCAATAATACTTGCCCTTTGGCTAAGTGAATAGCCACGTTGAAACCTTCGGGAAGTTGCAATTCAAACTCACTTTTACCCGTAATGATTATTTCTGCCAAAAGCACGGGAGAGTAAGTCAACGCTGGCCCTTTCAGACCATTTAATTCCCCCGAAATTACCCGTACTTGAGTGTTGTCATTGAGCTGCACCGTTGGAATTAGACTGGAGGTTAGTTCTTGATAACGAGGTTTTTCCATTTTGTGCGCTCGTGGGAGGTTTACCCACAACTGTACAAAGTCCAGCGTGCCACCCTGACGAGAGAAATTGATTTCGTGTTTTTCTTCGTGAACTAACCCCGACGCAGCCGACATCCACTGAACATCTCCCGCAAAAATAACCCCTTTGTTTCCTGCCGAGTCACGGTGTTGAAGTGCTCCTTCAAACACCACGGTTACTGTTTCGATACCTCGGTGCGGATGTTCATCTACACCTTTGGGAATGCGAGACGGCTTTACCTGCATTGGACCGTGGTGGTCGAGCATGAGAAAGGGGCTGAAATCCTGAAACCTTTGGGAAGGAATCATGCTTTGTCCCACAAAACCATCACCTACTTGCTGCGGACGCCCTTCCCAAGTATATGAGATACTTTTAAATGTTTTCATTTTGAGTTGTTCAAGATTAGGTTGATATGATTGATTTCATCTTGAAAAATACTGTGCGGTGCATTGGGGTAAATTTTTTCGGTCACATTTGCGCCTAAACTCCTAAAAATCTGGGTGCTATCTTGTACTCGATGCTTGGGTACGTGCGCATCTACATCCGAACAACCTAAGAAAATGGGGGTTTCGGCAAAATCACCTGTGTAACGCTCCGATTTTATGCTGTCGCCAATGACACCTCCGCTCAAAATAAAGACGCCGCCAAACGACTGGGCGTTTCTTGCTATAAATTCAGAGGTAAGACAAGCCCCTTGCGAAAAACCTAAAAAATAGATTTGACGAGAATCAAAACCCGCGGCTTTGATTTGTGCTATCAGTTGGCCCAATACGTTCAGCCCTGCCGATAGTCCAGGTTCATTTTGGGTTTCGGGAGTTAAGAAACTGTATGGATACCACGTGTTACCCGTGGCTTGGGGAGCTACGAGGGCAAAATCCTCAACATCAAGCTCGGCAGATAATCCCAATATACTCTGCGCACTTGCACCACGTCCGTGGGTCATAATGAGTACGCGTTTGGCTTGGGCGAGCGGCTGCCCCGCCCAAACAGTGTTTTTTACATCGTGCATTGCATTCGAGGTATAAGGGCGAGGACGGCATGAGTCGCGTCTATGGCGATTTCTACTGCGTCTATCGCGGTTAGAAAATTAACGGATATTATATTTCTGATAAACGGCTTCCAGCGAAATAGGTTGCAATAATTGCTCAATTTGCCCACGATTTCTTTCTTGCCAAGGGGGAAGTTTCAACGCTTGACCCAATTTAGCTTTTTCTTCGTCCAACAAAAACCCAGGAGGCGTAGTCGCTACTTCAAACAATACCCCTCCTGGTTCGCGAAAGTAAATCGAATGAAAATACTGACGGTCGAGCACGTGGGTAGGCATAAAACCTGCCGAAAGTACTGCTTCTCGTACTTCCAATTGGGATTCGTCGCTGGGAGTATCGAAAGCGATGTGGTGAACCGTGCCCGCCCCACTGAGACCCCAACGGTTGTTGCTGTCCCAGACAATATCTACAAACTGACCTGCACCACCGCCCTTGGGGGCATAGCGACGGCGAGCACCTGACTCGGCTACAAACTCATAATTGAGCGAAGCAGCCAGCAATGCTTCGGTACGTTCGTAGCTTGTTTCCCACATTTCGATGTTCCAAAAACCACGAATCGAGTATTCGAGCGGAATATGACCGTAACTAAATCCTGGGCGTAAATCGGTGTCGTTGGCAACGAGTTCCAAACCCAATCCATCGGGGTCTTCAAAGTAAATAAAAACTTCATTGAAACGTTGTTGAGGGTTTTTGTACAAAATACCGTACTGCTCAAACCGTTTGCTCCAATAATCTATGGCGGCCGTGGGGATAGAAAAAGAGGTTGTAGCGGCTTGGCCTTTTCCGTGGCGTCCTTTCTGACTTCCTTTTCCAAAGGGGAAAAAAGTCAGGATACTCCCCGCACTGCCCGTTTCGTCGCCGTAATAAAGGTGATACACGTCGGGGGCATCGAAATTGACCGTTTTTTTTACCAATCGTAATCCCAAAAGTCCTACGTAAAAATCTACATTTTCTTGAGGGTCAGCGGCAATGGCCGTTACGTGGTGAAGTCCTGTTATTAAATGATTCGTTTTCATTGTCGTGTTATTTTCGAGTTGTGATTGATGGCACAAAGGTCTTTCAATCTTTCATACTGTTCAAGGTAGAAAAGCAGGAATCCGTTGTCAAAATCATGGTAAGGTTTGAAAAATGATTTAATTTGCCCTACAACAACAATTTCAGTACGCCATTTTCATAACAAAAATTTGCACACGGATGACACGGATTGAACGGGTTTACGCTGATTTTTTGTTTGGTTGTTCCGTGAAAATCAGTCAAATCTGTGTGCTATTTGATTGGTAAAGGTTTTTATGAAAATGCCGTACAATTTCAGTATTAAGTAATGGGATATTTAGACTTTTTATAGCGGCCCCGTCAATACTCATTTAATCGTTCTTAGACCAAATTGTATATTGCCCAATGCCAAACACTGACCAAAACTCAACCGTTAAAATTTTACAATTTGACCCGCAGAATCCCACCCATTGTGAGGCTTTTAAGCGTATTAATTACGAATGGATTGGGCAATATTTTAAGGTTGAACCCCTCGATAGGGAATCGCTCGAAAACCCTCAAAAATTTTACCTTGATAAAGGCGGGCTTATTCTACTGGCCGAATATCAGGGTAAAATAGTAGGTACTGCTGCCTTGAAATACATGGATAAAAACAGCATGGAGCTTTCTAAAATGGGCGTAAACGAAGCAGCCAAAGGCTTGGGCATCGGTGAGTTGTTAGGAAAGTCTATTATTGAAGAAGCCCGTACAATGGGACTCAAAAGATTATATCTGGAAACGAA
>JBGAUP010000363.1:0-5286 GCA_044228585.1 Runella sp.
TTTTGACAGAAAACTGTTTGAAAAAGAATTGCGTAAAGCACTCAGGGTATTGTTGCCCGAAGAAGTGAAACAACTTAAAACATGGTGTTATGAGCATTTTAGCGACAAATACCATTTTGTCTTGAATCAGTACTTTAGTAGGCAACAGTTGACTCTTTAGTCACAAAAAAGCCTCCCGTGATATGCACGGGAGGCTTTTTTGTAGATTTCCTTTATTATTTACCCGTTTTTTTGACAGGTGCTTTGGCTGGAGTTTTAGGAGCAGGTTGGGCAGGGGCAGGTGTTTCGGGTTTAGGATTCAGATAGTCATCCGCAACTTTATTACCTGGGTCAATTGCTAATAATTTAGTAAACCACTCCTTAGCTTTGGCCTCATCCTTCAATGTAATTACACTGTAAGCCCCAAGCACTTGATAAAAGGTCTTTAGGTTCTGCTTTACAGCTTCTTCCATAGGTGCTGGGGCAGCTTCGGCCATTTTTACGTAGTTTTCCATCAGAGGAATTGCTATTCCGTTTTCCATGGCTTCTTCACGCGTATAAGCGTAGTAATTAGCCTTTGCTCTTTGGGCATGTGCATAGAGATAATCGGCCTTGCGTTCAATCATCTTTTTGTACAGCTCATCGGCCTTCATAAAGTAATCACGTTTTTTCTGACGCATTGCCAACGAATCTGCTCCCGAAGGGAAAAGACGGTTAGCGACGTTGTAATACGGCAAAGAAAGATTCACGAAATCTTGCATCGTAGGATTCTTCTCCCGCTTGATTACTTTCTCATAATATTCAATTGCTTTTTCAGGATTTTTAGCTGCATTGTAAAAAGCTGCAATTTCTTTATACCCATTGTCAACAGTATCCATTTCTGCCGCTTTTTCTAAATTTGCCACAGCCGCTACTGTATCAACAGGAGAAATGCGAAGCATTGCATTACCTAAATAACGATAGTCATTGTCAATCGCTTTTTGGGGAGCTTGTTGTATAAACTTTTTCAAGTTCTCAATGGCCTTTTCGTATTGGTTTTCTTTGTAAGCTGCCCATCCCTGCATACGATACAGGACATCGCTCGTCCGGCCACTGCTCATCACTTTTGCAATTTTAGAGTTCACTTTTGCAAATTCTTCGGCGACGAAGTTAAACTGGGCACTACGAAGGACTTCATCGTCAGTAGCACAAACCCCTATTTTCTCCACATAAGCATCCATGTAGCGTGATGCTGGCTTATACTGGCGGACATAGAAGTATAGTTCTGCATACTCTTTATTGGCTGGGCCATAATCTGGGTCAACCTCAATAGCTTTCTTAAAATTGGTTTGTGCCAAATCATAGTTACGTCCTCCCCAGTAAATTTTAGCAATTTTGGCAAAAGCCTTACCTAAACTTGGGTTTACATTAACAGCATCCTCGTAGGCCGATACAGCAGGTCCCGCCTCGCCTTTGATATAAAAAGCGTCTCCTTTAGCCATATACACTTCTTGGTTTTTGGGAGCGCCCTTCAACATAAGTGCAATCGCCAAATCGGCCAATCTAATAGATTCAGCAGGGTCAGTTGTTTTGTAGATAGGCTTCATAGAATCTATCACTACATAGCCCGTGTACGCTTCGCTGATACGTTGCAATACATCCACATTTTTACTCTTAGTAGATTTAAGAACTTCCGCAAAAATGGCTTGAGCACCTGTACGATCGCCTTTAGCAAGAGCTACCGCTCCCATTCCAACTTTGTTGAGATTTTCTTTGCTCTTAAGATCGGCCGCCAAGCCTTTTTCAAAAGCTGCCTTGGCAAGGTCGGGTTGCTTAGTGCGAAGATAGTAATAGCCTAAGTAAAATTGATTGTCGGCAGAAGGGGTGGCAGCAGCCAGCTTTTCGAAAGTTTCTTTCGCCAAGCATGCTTGATTGCCGTCCAATTGCTTTAAACCAGTGGCAATGTCTTGGGCAAAAGCCTGACTGTAAACGAACGCACTTGCGGCAAACGCTACCAACCACGATTTGAATCTGATGTTCATCTTTCAGTAGGTTATAAATGTGGGGTGATATAAAAAAATTTAGTGACTCGAAAACGGGAAACAAAACTATAAAATTGTCTGCTAACCGAAAAATATTATATCTCTTTCTTTATAATTACTTCCCTATTAAACGGTTTTGCGGGCCAAAGGCCACATTTTTCGATAATTAAACTTCCAACATCCCGCATAATATAATTAACCATACCACTACCCAAACCTGCGTGCATTTCCCGGTTTATCACATAGATTTTCCTTGATAATGGATAGTTTCTAAATCTTAAATCCTGCTGGAAAGGTTGGAAATAATCTTGTTGAGTAGGTTTATCTTTATCAGCGATGCCCATTACTCTAAGCCCTTTTGACAACTCTTCTGTGAGAGGAGCATTTCCATCGCTAATCCAATTGACCCCGATAAAACCTATTGCGTTAGGATTTTGACGTACGTATTCTATCACTTTCTTGTTTGAACCCGCCGAAAAAATATTCAATCCTTTTAAATCTGTGAGACCAAATTTGGCCATTACAAAGTTAAGATTACTTGAATTGGCATTGTCAAACACTAATATAATATCCTTATTTTGAGTACTACCTTCAAGTTGTGACCAATTTTTGATTTTTCCTCTAAAAATACTTTCGATTTCTTTTAACGTAATAAGGCTGTCAAGATTAGTACGACTTGTGAGAAGTGCTAATCCATCAATAGCTATAAATTGAGGATTGTATTTAATACCTCTTTTTTTAAACACAGTCTGCTCGGCCGAAGTAAGTTCGCGGGTCACGAAAGCCAATCGGATACTATCTTGAAGTACGTAAGATATTGCTTGCTGCTCGGGGCAAAAAACAATATTGAATTTTGTATCAGAATGAATACCCTGATAGGCTTGACATAGCTGCTCCACCATCGGTTGTAATGATTCATCTGATGCAATCGTTATCGTACCATGAAAGGCCGAATCATTGGCCTGCTTGCACGAAACAAAATAGCTCCCCAATAAAATTGTGATAAAGCATCCAAAAATAACTCTATTCATTTTCACTTTTGTAATGGCTATATCCACGATAAAATCTATACCCTCCGTACAACATTAACATCACACCAAACAAATACCTAAGTATTCCCGAAGGTAACATCCCAAAAGTAGCGGAGGAGGCCACTAAAAAGAGGCCTCCTCCTAAATATGCCAGCCCAATTGCCATCGAAAGAGATGCAGAAAGCTGCTGGTGAAGTGGTTTACGCTTCATACTTCAACTACTCCAATACAAAGCTAACTGGTAAGTTATATTTTACCCGAACGTTACGTCCTGATTGTTTACCAGGCTTCCATTTTGGCATGCCCTTGACAACCCGGATAGCTTCTTCGTCACAACCAAAGCCAAGACCTTTCAATACCGCTACGTCTTGGATACTACCATCGGTATTAACAACGAATGTCAAAAATACCTTTCCAGATACGTTAGCGCGTGAGGCGGCGGCTGGGTATTTAATATTTTTACCTAAATACTGACCAAGCGCTCCTAATCCACCAGGGAATTCGGGGTTTTGCTCTACCACTTGGAAAATTTGTTCTTCCACAGGAGCCGCTTCAACTACCTTAACCTCTTCTTTCACAGGAGCTGTTTCTTCAGGAGCGATGATAGCTTCTTGGGCGTTTTCGTCACCTTCTTGGGTCTTATCAGCTACCACTGCTTTCTCCAACTCTTCTACTACCGGTGGAGGGGTTTCTTCGGGTACCTCCTCATCCTTCTTTACTTCAGGAGGAAGGAACTTAATAGTAGCCACCTTAGGCAACTCCACTGGTGGAGGTGGCGGTGGTGGCGGTTCATTAGGGTCAATGGGCGGCGGTGGAAGCTTCATCAAATCTATCTCCTGCATGAATTGTTCGTCTTCTTGCTTAGGAATTAGACTGATAAGCGCCGGAGAAAGCATCGCTAAGATAAACAACGCTCCACCAATCAACATAGATTTAGTAAGTGTTGGGCGATATACTTTTCTCAGGTCATACGCACCATACGCCTTGTTGCGATTCTCGAATACTATGTCATCGAGCGTCATCGCGGATGCTTTAGTTTCAGCCATTGCGTTTGGTTAATTTAATTAGTGTTTTAATTAGCTTTATCCCCCAAGAGTTCTTTCTCACTGGTTGTAAGAGCATCTACAAGCGCATAGCGTTTACTCTTGGTCACGGCCATTTCGTCGAGTACATCTACCATATTTTTATAGGTACTGCTCTTCAATGGTTTGATAACGACAACAAACTGGCTTAACCCTTTGTCGTCTTTGCCATGCTCACGATCTACTTGCGCCTGCGATTGAAAAATAAAGGTACGTAAATCCGGACCATAAGAAACTTTCTTTAGGTCGGTCTTAGCCTTCTCGTCGTCAGCCGCAATTCGGTCAAGTGCCCAAACGGTGTTATCTTTTCCTAAGAACAAAGTCAATACTTTTGAGGCTTTTAAAGGCTCCGTTTCTTGAGGTTGGTCTTTGTTCTGCTTGTCAGGCACTGCCAACGACATAGATGAGGGCTTGCTAAGAGTAGTTGCCAAAATGAAGAACGTAATGAGCAAAAAGCCCAAGTCCACCATCGGGGTCATATCTACACGTGTTGAGGCTTTTTTACTGCGGACTTTCTTATCACCATGTCCACCACCACCACCTTGTGCTATTTCTGCCATTTTCTTAAAAAATTTTAATAGTGGTACGATTTATTCTGCCTTCCAGCCTTGCGGCGGAGCTTCTGTTCCTGTAATCAAATTGAATTTATTGATGTTTTGAGCTTGGAGTGAGTTCATTACATCTTTGAAGACTGGAAACTTAGACACGTTATCACCTTTGATAGCGATACGGAGGCCGTTGTTAGCGCGACGGGCTTGGTAAATCCATTTTGCTAATTCGTTTTGCGCGGTTGAGTCAGTGGGTATTCCAGGCTGATTTACCTCCTTCATCTTATCAGGGTTGGTTACTCCTACTTGCAACCATTGAGATAAACCTCGGATAGGAACGCCAAAGTTGGCTTGCAGAGAAAATACTTTCTTCTGTTTATCAGTAAACTGAACGCCTTCGGTTTGCGAGATATTATCAAGCATCGCTAAGCGAGTTTGCTGATTGTCAACTCCAAAATAAACTTTGCCGTCCTTACCAATGCTAATAATCATAATATCCTTATCTGGAACTTTTATCGCGGAGATAGACGAAGGCGTTTCGATGGTGGCAGCATCTTGTGCTTTAAACTGAGCCGTCAAAATAAAGAAGGTCAGCAACAAAAATGCCACGTCGCACATCGCCGTC
>JBGAUP010000364.1:0-5640 GCA_044228585.1 Runella sp.
AAAATAGCCAATTAACCCCCATTACTTGGAATACCCTTTTTTGGATTATTATACTTTTCACGGCAGTCAATGCCGTTTCTAAAAGCTTTACCCAAGAACGGGCTGGGCGGTTGTTGTACTACTATACGCTGGCAAGTCCGCAGGGAATTATCCTGTCCAAAATACTCTACAATTCTGTCCTGATGCTGATTTTGTCGTTGACGGGCTTTGGATTTTATGCGTTTGTGATGGGTAATCCCGTAGGCGATATGTGGATGTATCTGCTCACTATTGTATTATCGAGTATTGGTTTTGCGTCGTCGTTGACGATGGTGGCGGGTATTGCTTCCAAAGCTGAAAATAACGGGGCTTTGATGGCCATTTTGAGTTTTCCAGTGATTATTCCTATGTTGTTAATGGTGATGAAACTGGCCAAAAATGCCATGGATGGTCTCGATAGAAGTGCCAGCAACGACGAAATGTTAGTATTGTTGGCCTTGGATGCGATTGTAATTACTTTGTCTTTAATTTTGTTTCCGTATTTGTGGAGAAGTTAATCGTAAAATAAAATGATAAAAAATAACTGGTGGAAAATATTAGGTGTGGTATTGCTGATCTACACCATTTATTTTGGTTTGATGGGAACAGTACCTCGTCGGGCTATTTTGAATGAAAGCATCCGTAATGTGTATTTTCACGTCCCGATGTGGTTTTCGATGATTGCGATGTTGAGTACTTCGGTGTACAACGCTGTACGCTATTTACGTACCAACGACCTCAGCTATGACATTAAGTCGGTGGAGTTTACCAATGTGGCCATTTTGCTTGGGATTTTGGGCTGTGCTACGGGTTCTATTTGGGCTACTTTTACTTGGGGCGACCCTTGGCCCAACGACCCCAAGCTCAACAGCGTAGCTATCAGTATGTTGATGTATTTTGCTTATCTGATTTTGCGTGGTTCTTTTGAAGATGAGCAACGCCGGGCGCGTATTTCGGCAGTGTATAATATTTTGGCGTTTTCGGTATTTATCCCTCTCATATTTATTCTACCTCGTCTGACAGACTCGCTTCATCCTGGCAATGGCGGAAATCCTGCCTTTAGTGATTACGACATGGATAGTCAAATGCGCCGAGTTTTTTATCCTGCCGTCATTGGCTGGGCACTTTTGGCGACTTGGATTGCGACGCTACGCGTACGAATCAGAAACCTTTCTTTAAATGATTGATTAACAACCAACTTGATAAACCCATGAGAAAAATATTTTTTTTATTTATAAGTCTATTAGTTTCTGTAAACCTCTTTGCTCAACAATCTGTTAGTCAGGAAGTAGCTATGGCTGACCAAATGCGTTCCGATGGCAAGATTTGGGTGGTAGTAGCAGTTATTGGCGTTTTATTTGCGGGTATCATCGGTTTTTTGGTAAGTATAGATAGGAAAGTGTCTAAACTGGAAAAACAATTGAAAAAATGAGCTTATTAGATTTGGTAGCAAAAATTGAAAAACTGCCTCTTGAAAAGCAGACGGAGGTAGAAGATTTTGTGGATTTTTTGGTGTCTAAAACCCAAAAAGAATCTAATCCAGAACGGAAGCCAGTGTTTGGAAGCTTTAAAGGGAAAATAATTATGTCAGATGATTTTGATGAACCTTTAGATGACTTTAAAGAATACATGTACCCATGAAGTACCTATTAGACACGCATACTTTGATTTGGTTTATGCGTGGGGATGCAATGCTTTCAGAAAAGGCAAAAGAGATTATTTTGACGGATTATCAAAACTGCTATGTTAGTATAGCCTCTTTTTGGGAAATGTCTATAAAAAGTAGTTTGAATAAGCTGGATTTGGGATTACCATTTGTAGAAGCAGAAAGTTGGGCGGTAGAAAATGGATTGTCTAATTTTTTGAAAGTTGAAATAGCCATATTAATAAACTTTCTCAACTTCCATTCTCACGACTGGGCGTCCCCGACCCTTTTGACAGAACTTTGATTGCGCAGGCATTAGCAGAAGATTTAACCATTATCACAAGACGCTTTTGAAGACTACGGCATAAAACGCCTTTGGTAGAAAACAAAATCAGAACAACAATGAAAAAAAAATACACATTTTCAGCCTTATCGTGATTGCCATAATACATCGGCATTATCTCGTTTCTACGTATAGCAATGCAGGCCATATTCCAACTTTACAGAAGCGGGGCTTAATGAAGAACAAATACTACACGTAGTGAAGAAACAAAAAGATACCACAGGTCAAATCGTAGGCATGAAATACGACCCAGTGATGGATGCCAACCACTTTGAGTTTATGCTCGTAGATACCAATAAGGTAGAAAAAAGGGTAGTGTATCAAAGCCCTAAACCGCAGGATTTTGACAAATCGGAACAAGTGGTGGTGATTGGTCGGATGCAGGGAGACTATTTTGCTTGCAACAAAATTTTGATGAAATGCCCTTCTAAGTACACCAATGAGAAGCCCGATTTCAAGGAAGCAACGGTGACTAAAATCTAAAAACCATGAGGGAGAAATCGGTTAGCCTGTTGGATTTGCTTTTGGATAGCCCCGACGCTTTTAAAGTCATTGAAAAAGCACAAACCAAACTACAGGAAGAACAAGCCCGTAGAGAACGCTTTTATGACGAAATAACGGCTGATGTGAAAGCAGAATTTATCAACGGCGAAATCATTGTACACTCCCCCGTGCGAAGCCGTCATGCCTTGATAAGTGATAATGTGTTTAGTATATTTCGTTGGTATGCGCTAAAACATCAGCTTGGACGTGTCACTCATGAAAAAGTGATGGCGCGTTTTACCCGGAATGACTACGAACCTGATGTTATGTTTTTTAAGAAAGAAAAAGCGGATTTGATAGAACCGAATCAAGCTCTTTTTCCAGTTCCTGATTTTGTGGTAGAAGTGGTTTCAGAATCTACGGAAGAGCGCGACCGTGGCATTAAATTTAAAGACTATGCCGCCCACGGAGTAGAAGAATACTGGATTATAGACGCCGAAAGTCAGGTAGTTGAGCAGTATCATTTGGTAAATGGCGAATATGTGCTGGTCAAAAAAACGGATGAAGGAACGATTCATTCGTTTGTATTTACGTCGTTTGACATTCCCGTCAAGGCTATTTTTGAGGAGCAACCTCATTTTGAATTTGTGCAAGAACTATTGAAATAACAAAAAAGACGTTTGAAATTATAACGTCTCTTACCCAATCGTACCCTAAACATGACTCTGGGAAATACAGGACACCTTCTCGTAATCATTTCATTTGTAACGGCTTTGGTCGCTACTTACGCGTATCTGCGAGCTACGCTGTTGTCGGCTGCTCATCTACAAGTTGCTACTTGGAAGCACTTCGCACGAGGTGCTTTTTATGTGCATGCGGCGGCTATTATTGGCGTATGTGTGACGCTCTATAGTATCATTTACGGGCATCATTTTGAGTATCACTACGCTTGGAGTCACTCTTCAAGGGCTTTGCCGTGGTATTATATGCTTTCTTGTTTTTGGGAAGGGCAGGAGGGAAGTTTCATGCTTTGGATGTTTTGGCAAGCTGTTTTGGGGGTCATTTTGATTCGTACCAATAAAGTTTGGGAAGCTCCCATGATGACCGTTTACGCTTTAGTACAAGCTTTCCTTACTTCGATGATTTTGGGCGTAGTCATTCCTGGGGCGGATTTTAAGATTGGTAGTACACCTTTTTTGACTATGCGCGAGGCCATGCCCGACTTACCTGTGTGGGCATCCAATCCCAATTTTATTCCCAAAGATGGCAATGGTCTTAACCCTCTTCTTCAAAACTATTGGATGGTGATTCACCCGCCTACTTTATTTTTGGGTTTTGCTCTTACATTAGTACCTTTTGCTTATTTGATGGCAGGTCTTTGGCGCAAGCAAGTGGTCGAATGGCTTCGCCCCGCGTTGCCTTGGATGCTTTTGACGGGTGTTATTCTGGGGGTAGGTATTTTGATGGGTGGCTACTGGGCCTACGAAACCTTGAGTTTCAATAGCTATTGGAGTTGGGACCCCGTCGAAAATGCGGTTTATGTACCGTGGTTGGTGGGTATAGCCGCTTTGCATACGATGATTATTGCTCGCAAAAATGCGACTGCGCTCAAAACGTCAGTTATATTAGTTACGGCACAATTCATTCTAATTTTATATTCTACTTTCCTGACGCGTAGCGGAATTCTCGGAAATTCATCTGTTCACTCCTTTACTGACTTAGGACTTTCGGGACAATTGCTCATGTATTTGTTGGCTTTTATTGCGGTGGCGATTGTACTGTCGGTGCGTGCGTGGAAACTCATGCCTGATGATAAAGAGGAGGTTTCGACTTATTCTCGGGAATTTTGGTTGTTTATGGGAGCTACGGTGCTGTGTTTGGCAAGCTTTCAGGTGATTATTCCTACTTCGATTCCAGTTTGGAATAGCATTGTTGAATCTTTTGGGGGTGTTTCAAAATTGGCACCACCCACCGATGCCATTACTTATTATACCAAGTTTCAGCTTTGGTTTTTTGCTGTCATCGCTATTCTTTCAGGGGTAGGCCAATATTTTTGGTGGAAAAGAGTCCAAAAAGGTAAAATGCAAGATTTGCTTACACCTCTGTGGATTTCGCTGTTTATCAGTGCTTTGTTGATTACTTTTGGAGGAATTAATAAACTTCCTTACATCGCTTTGTTGACAGCGGCAGTATTTGCCTTAGTTTCCAACACCACCATTATACTGGGCATCTTGCGTGGTAGTTATCGCCTATCGGGAGGGGCCATCACGCACATTGGGGTAGCTTTGATGTTGATTGGGATTCTGTGGTCTTCGGGGTACCAAAAGGTCGTTTCACTGAATGCGTCGGGGTTGTTGATTTCAAAAGAAGACTTTTTCACCAAAGACGACAACAAAGAAAATAAAGAAAATGTATTGTTGTGGGTAGGCCAACCTACGCGAATGGGCGACTATTTACTTACTTATCGAGGTCCGCGTACCGAAATCCGTGATGTCCCCAATTACGTGCCAAGTAGTTGGTTGGATATTATCGAAGGCGATTTTCACGCGGTGTGTTTGAAAGACATTACGATTGGTGAAAAAACCTACCATAAAAAAGGTGATACGGTAGCAGTCTATCCCGAAAATGCCTATTACGAAGTAGAATACCGCGAGCCCAACGGACGTATTACAACACTCTATCCAAGGGCACAGTTTAATGAACGGATGGGCTTGGTCGTATCGCCTGATATTAAAAGAGAGTTGAATAAAGATTTGTATTCGTTTGTAACCGTAGGAAGCGACCCTAAAGAACCCGAAGAATGGTCACCAACCGAAAACTTCCGGGTAGCGATGCAGGATACTTTCTTTGTGAATGACTACGTAGCAGTTTTGGAAAGCGTCTCGCGGGTCAATGGGGTAGAAGGCATCGCATTGAATCCTAATGATATTGCGGTGAAAGCACAAATCAAAATTCTGGATAAGGAACGTGAGTATTTTATTGCTCCCACGTTTGCCATCAATCAAGAACGTATGGTCATGCGTAAGCCTGAAGTAAGCGAAGAATTAGGTTTGAGAATTCAGTTTATGGAAATTGACCCCAAAACGGGAACTTTTAGCTTTGCGGTCAATTCAAAACAACGTGACTATATTGTGATGAAAGCCGTGGAGAA
>JBGAUP010000365.1:0-5305 GCA_044228585.1 Runella sp.
GCCAACTTATTCTTTTTTGATAGTGAAGGAAAAGTTTTGAGTAAAACAAACGTCGAAAAAACCGTTTGGGCGGTAGATATGACCCCCGACGGAAAAACAACGGCAGTAGGTTCTGACAACAGCCAATTGTATATTTTCAAAGGGACTCAACTTGTCGCTTCGGGGGTTCCTATTCAAGGAAATGCCGAAATCAGAGGAGTAGCTGTAAGCAATGACGGTAAGTATGCAGGGGCAGGGGGAATTTTTTTTACTTTACACGACTTGTCTGCTCCCAACCCCATCACACCTATATTTTATGATAAAACCCTCAAACAATGCCGCGCCATTGATTTCTCCGCCGACGGGCGTTACGTAGCCTATGGTGGGCGTACTTTTGTCACCGACAAACCTCAATTTATGTACTTAGGAGTCTATGATTTGCTAAAAAAACAGCAAGTTTTCACCGATACGATTGGTTACAGCAAGGTCTTAGCCGCCGACGGCCAAGTAAATGCGGAGCTGAGACACCTTTCGATTTCTTCCGATGGAAAATACATTGTAGCGGGAAATTGGCAAGGGGAGGTAATATTTTATGTTCGTTCCAACCCCAACGACAACAAATGGGAACGCAAACAAATCACTGTGGTCAATCAACGGGTGTATTGGACTGATATGGACAATGCCGCTACCTCGGTAGTCATAGGCAAACAAGATTCTAAAGTTCTTTTGTACGAAATCACCCCTAACGGACTCCAACAAAAATGGGAAAGAGGCGGTTTTGATGGCGGTCCACGCATTGTTTCGATTACTGAAAACGGTGAACTGATTTCGGCAGGGTCTCGCGGTGGAGGAGCAGGAGGAGGACAAATTGTGGTGTTTAACAAACAAGGACAAGAAATACTTCGGTACGCTTCTGATAATGCCGTTACCTCCGAAGCTTGGTTTAGCAAGATTTCTTCCGATGGGAAGAAGGCTGTTTTGGCAAGTATGTCAGGCCATATTTATTTTTTCAAGAAGTAGTCAAAATAATATTGTCGTCTAAACCGAACCTTTTTGTTATTTTTCGGTTCTATCACTGAAATTTAATCCTAACTTCAAACACGATGAAAAGAATACTACTGCTTGGTTTAATGTTTGCCATGCAAGCCTTTATCCAACGCCCTTTGGAAGCACCCATTCCACTTTGCCAAACTTCGCACGAGATGGCCACTTGGGCGGCTGATGAAAATTTTATGGCCATGCACGAAACCCCCAAGGTGTTTCATTATGCAGGCAAAGGTGAAACCATCTCTTTCCCAACACCCGATGGAAAAACAGCTTCGGGCTTTTTTATCAAAGCCCCTAAAAAGTCGAACAAATGGCTGTTTGTCTATCAAGAATGGTGGGGACTCAACGACCACATTAAGAAAGAAGCCGAGACTTTCTATAATGACCTCGGCGATGTAAACGTATTGGCATTGGATATGTACGATGGTCAAGTGGGAACTACTCCGCAAGAAGCGGGTAAAATCATGCAGTCCGTACCCAAAGAACGCCTGACGGCTATCATGCAAGGAGCATTGGCACACGTTGGCAAAAAAGCCAAGATTGCGAGCGTGGGCTGGTGTTTCGGAGGAATGTTGTCGTTGCAATCGGCTTTGCTGGAAGGCAAACAAGCCGTGGGCTGTGTGATGTACTACGGTCGTCCCGAGCAAGATGTCGAAAAACTCAAGACGTTGAACGTGGACGTACTGGGGATTTTTGGTAAACAAGACAAAGCACCTTCGCCCGAAATGGTAGCCAAGTTTGAAGAAGACATGAAAACCGCTGGCAAGCAAGTAACCGTAAAAATGTACGATGCCGTTCACGGCTTTGCCAACCCAAGTAACCCTAAACACGATGCCGTGGCAACAGCCGATGCCTACAAAAATGCCATCGAATATTTGAAGAAAAAGTTTTCGTAGGGGCTTGGGCTTATCTCCCTATCTGTTTGTAAGGTCTGACCTACGGTCTGACGTGCAAAACAAGCAATACTATTGGGCGGGTCAGATGTTCCATCAGACCTTTGTAGCCGACTAAATTTTATACCCACGAGGGGCAGGCTCAAAGCCTGCACCTACTTTTTTTTGATAACTTCTAACTTTTCCTTATTTAGAATTTTTACTAAAAAGCAAGGGTTTATGGACTCTTTATCGTAATTTTGCGAACTTTTTCGGATGTACCACGGGATGCCAATCCCGTCTTTACCAAGACAAAAAACACTTACTATGCTTACAATCACGGATTTACAAGCGTCGGTTGACGACAAGGCGATTTTGAAAGGAATCAATTTGGAAATCAAAGCAGGCGAAGTCCATGCGATAATGGGGCCTAATGGCTCTGGAAAAAGTACCTTAGCTTCGGTATTGGCGGGGCGCGAAGAATATGAAGTAACGGGCGGAAGCGTGGACTTCGACGGCCAAGACCTGCTCGACATGTCGCCCGAAGAACGAGCCGCGGCAGGTATCTTTTTGGCATTTCAGTACCCCGTTGAAATTCCAGGCGTAACTACCATCAACTTCCTCAAGACAGCCCTCAACGAAATTCGCAAGTCACGCGGGCAAGAACCCTTGGATGCTGCGCAGTTTTTGAAACTCATGCGCGAAAAAGCCAAGCTCGTCAATATTGACGACGCTTTATTGAAGCGTTCGCTAAACGAAGGATTTTCGGGCGGGGAAAAAAAGCGCAACGAAATTTTTCAAATGGCCATGCTCGAACCGAAATTAGCGATTTTGGACGAAACCGATTCGGGTCTTGACATTGACGCCTTGCGAATCGTGGCCGAGGGTGTAAACAAACTCCGTTCTCCCGAACGCGCCGTTATCGTTGTAACCCACTATCAGCGTTTGCTCGACTATATCGTTCCCGATTACGTACACGTACTCTACAAAGGCCGTATCGTAAAATCAGGGCCAAAAGAGTTGGCACTGGAACTTGAAGAAAAAGGCTACGACTGGATCAAAGCTGAAGTAGCGGCAGCAGCGTTGTAAATGAGTTAATGAGTTAATGGTTAATGATTCGCAGGTTTTGCCTGGTAATTAACGATTGACAATCTTACAAGAAAAAAATGAGCAATACACTCAATAACGATTTAAAACAACAACTCGTTGCAGACTTTCAGGCAACAGAAGGCCGTTTGAATGGCGAAACCAAAACGGATGTCCATCAGACACGCCGCGAAGCCATGCAAAATTTTGAAAAGTTGGGATTCCCAACCATTAAGCACGAGGAGTGGAAGTACAGCAACGTCAGCAATTTGGTCAAACAAGCGTTTGACTTCAACGCAAAGACTGACTTCGGGGCAGCCGAGTTAGAAACCCTGTTGATTCCCAATTTGCAGGGCAATGTGCTCTATTTCATCAATGGCATTTACAACGCCGAAGACTTTCCAAATTATTTTACTTGATCCTTCGCCTGAATTTTGGAAAAGCAGTTAAAGAAAATCCAACCTTGTTGGAAACGTATTTTGCCAAATACGCTAACCACCAAGATGAAGCCTTTACTGCCCTCAATACCGCTTTTGCCCACGACGGGGTGGTCATTCACGTTCCTGCGGGCAAAGTAGTAGAAGAACCAATCATCTTGCGTTTTATCACGGATGCTCGTACGGCTAACGCGGCCTCACAGCCTCGAAACCTAATTGTAGTAGGAAAGAATGCCGAAGTCAAAATGGCCGAAGCGTTCCGTACTTTTGGAGAACATGGTGCCTTCACCAACGTCGTGACCGAAATTGTAGTAGAAGAAAACGCCAACGTGCAATACTATAAAGTACAAAACGAAACCGATAAGTCCTACCACATTGGTACCACGCAGGTAAGTCAGAAAGACAATAGTCACTTTTACGCTGTGACTGTCACCATCAACGGCGGATTCATACGAAACAACCTCAACATCGTTTTAGACGGTCAGCATTGTGAGGCGTTTATGTACGGCTTATATTTCCCTAATGGAAAACAACACGTTGATAATCATACCCTTGTTGACCACGCCAAACCCAATTCGTTCAGCAATGAGTTGTATAAAGGCATTTTGAAAGACAAGTCAACGGGAGTATTCAACGGTAAAATCTTCGTACGCGACCATGCAAGCAAGACCAACGCCTACCAATCTTGCCGCAATGTGGTCCTCTCGGATGAAGCTTCCATGAATACCAAACCACAGTTGGAAATTTACAATGATGACGTAAAATGCTCGCACGGAACCACCACTGGTAAGTTGAACGACGAGGCGTTGTTTTACATGCGTTCACGCGGGATTCCCAAAGCAGAAGCCATGACTTTGTTGATGTATGCTTTCTGCGAAGATGTCATCAGTCAAATCAAAATTGATTCTATCAAAGAATATTTGGAGGGCTTAATTGCGGAGAAGTTGGCGCAATAAATAGCTTGAAATAACTATTCTGAAATCCCTGCCTTTTGGTGGGGATTTTTTTGTGCCTTTTATTACCCTGAAAGGGTCTAAAGAATATTTGTCCGGTAAGGTCTATTGAATTTAAGTCAAAAACAGGAAAGTACCTTCTTCACAAGAATAGACCCTCTCAGGGTGACAAAGTTGCTTTTTTTGGGTAACTTACCTTTCACTTCTTCTTTCATAATTACAGTTTTAAACCATTCATCCTATTTTTACAATATACCGTGAAAATCATTTTTTTAGACGCCCGAACCTTAGGAGAAGTGCCTAATTTGTCGCTATTATCTGAATTGGGAGAAGTGACGCTCCACCCTGACACGCAATTCGACCAAGTAATCGAACGGATTGCGGGCGCGGAAGTGGTGATAAGCAATAAAGTGAAAATTTCGCGGGAAGCCATGCTCGCTACGCCGTCGTTGAAATTGATTTGCGTAGCCGCTACGGGTATGAACAACGTGGACTTGGTGGCCGCCGCTGAATTAGGCATTCAAGTCAAGAACGTAAAGGGCTACTCTACTGACAGCGTAGCCCAAGTCACTTTTGCTTTGCTCTTATCGCTTCTCAACTCCACTGCTTATTATGATGCCTACGTAAAAACGGGCGAATACGCCCAGGAACGCATTTTCACGCACTTAGGCCGCCCTTTTTGGGAACTCAACGGCAAACGATTCGGAATTCTGGGCTTGGGCGATATTGGCCGCCAAGTGGCCCGTATTGCCATGGCTTTCGGCGCAGAAGTGGTCTATTTTTCGGCTTCTGGCCAGACTTATAATGTCATCTATCGGGCGTTGGAGTTAGACGAATTTCTACAAACTTGCGATATCATCTCCATCCACGCTCCGCTCAATGCCCAAACCGAAAACCTGCTTAATTATGAGCGAATTGCTCAAATGAAACC
>JBGAUP010000366.1:0-5239 GCA_044228585.1 Runella sp.
GATTGGAGTTTTACTTCCGTGCGCGTTATATGGTCAACTACCGAAACGGTCAATGAGCAATTGCCGGGATAGGCCTGAACGGCTTCGTTGAGTTTAGACACAAGCGTCCCGTCGAGCAATTCCAAATCCAGTTGGAGTTTGATTTCTTTGGTGAGTTTTTCTCGAACCTCACTCAACAACTGCATCGAGGTAATTTTAAACTCAAATTGGTCTTCGGCTTTCCAACGATTTTGGATTTTGCCTTTCACAAATAGAAAATGACCTGTTTGGATATAAGCCGAAAATTTTACAAAATCTTCGCCAAACAACGCCATTTCCATCGAACCAGCATAGTCTTCCAGCTTGAAAATACAGAAAGGATTGCCTGTTTTGGTAGTACGAATCTGGAAACTGCTCACAATTCCCGCTACTGTGATGTCTTTGCCAAATAGTAGCGGCTTACCCCCAATCTCAACATTGACGAGCGTATTTCCATTGTCCCCCTCGTCTGTTTCTTCATTTTCTGTTGCTTCCGAAGTCGCCATGACACGGTCAAGAGTACAGGTACAAAAATTATCCAATTCGAGGCGGTACATATCTAATGGGTGCCCCGAGATATAAAAACCTACTACGTCTTTCTCAAAACGTAGCCGCTCAATATCGCCCCACGGCTCTACATTGGGGGCTTTGGGTCTGGCAATATCAGCACCACCGCCCCCAAACCCGCCAAACAACGATGCTTGTGCGTTGGCTTTATCGGCTTGCACCGCGTTGGCATATTTGATCAATTTTTCAATTAGGTTTTGTTGTTCCCCATCTACGGTCGCAAAATACTGGGCACGGTGAAAATCTTCAAACAAATCAAATGCCCCCGCATACGCCAGCGATTCAATCGTTTTCTTATTGACTGTCCGCAGGTTAACGCGGGTCATAAAATCAAAAATATCTTTAAAAGGGCCATTTTTATCACGCTCTTCGATGATACTTTCTACGGCAGCATCGCCCGTACCTTTGATACCTCCCAATCCAAAACGAATTTCGCCGCGCTTATTTACGCCAAAACGTCGCTCCGATTCATTCACGTCAGGGCCTAATACAGATAAGCCAATGGCCTTACATTCCTCCAAAAAGAAAGTAAGTTTCTCAATATTGCCCAACGAACTCGTCATTACTGCTGCCATGTATTCAGACGGGTAATGTGCCTTGAGGTAGGCTGTTTGATAGGCTACAAAGGCGTAGCAAGTAGAGTGCGATTTGTTGAAAGCATAGGAGGCAAAGGCTTCCCAGTCAGTCCAAACTTTGTCGAGTTTTTTCTCATCGAGGCCTTTACTTTTTCCCCCCTCGATAAATTTACTCTTCATTTTGTTCAGGACCTCAATCTGCTTTTTCCCCATAGCTTTCCGCAATACGTCAGCATCACCTTTGGTAAAGCCCGCCATTTTTTGGGAAAGTAGCATGATTTGCTCTTGATAGGTACAATTGTGCAGAATGATGTTATTCCCTACAAAATTGTGTATTCCTGCTACGGTAATATCATAAACTTTCTCTCTACCTACGAATCGAATCTCGGTAATTTCCTCCCATCTGACATTCAAACAGCGAGATGTACGTTCAAGAGGAAGTTGTTGCGTCAATGGCAAAACGGCACTGCGACTGATACGAGGATATTTTTCGATTTTATTTGGCAAAAGATGTTGGCGGTCAAATCCGTACTTCTCCATTAACCCTCTCCCTGAACCTTTCCAAACTTGCCCAAGTTCATCTAAAAACAGTTGCCGTGAAATAGAATCGTGTACTTCATTTCCCGTTAATTTCACCGCCTTCATTGATTTTACAACCAAATGTGGGGCAATGGTTTCAGCAAATGATTTCAAGTTATAGACCGTTACTTGATAAGCGGTCATTTCTTGGCCTCGGCGATTGTTGTAATAATGAGACTCGTAAGTGGTACTATATATTCCTAAACGTAAAAGCAGGGTTTTAACATCGTAGGCCAATCGCGGAGAGATGGTTTTGAAATGACATAAATCGTGGGCAATGTGTCCGTCACAATCCCAAAGTGAGGCCAGAAAAAAGGCAATTGTCTCTTCTGTGAGTCCAAAAACAAACTCAGGAACAAATTTTTCATCAGAGCGACAACCGCCCTTCATCGTTTTTAACCCCCATTCACGCAATTGAGATACCAATGAGTTGGTTTCGTGATAATGTGTTTTTTCGGTGCCTGCCACCATTACACGAGTTACGTCTCGTACTTGTTGTAAGGTGCGGGTTTCTACACGTTCAAAGGCGTTGAGGCTATCCGTATAAGCATTAATTAGTTCTTGTGATTTAGAAACAAAATCAGCAGTAGCACCACAACCACTCAATGAACCATCGGCCAAAATGTACGCCAAAACACGCAGTTTGTCACGGTCGTATTCTTTTTCATTTTCAATCAACAATTTCCGAGGTGTTGCAATAGCACTTCCTACACCCAACTCTCCTGCTTTACGCCAGCCCGTTTCGGTCAACACTTGGTGATCAGCAGTAAGTTTGACCCGGCTACCATTTCTCAGGGTAAGTTCTAACACTTCTTTTTCGCCGTTGCACACCCAATGGGTAATGGGAGCCGATTCTGGTAATAAATCATCGTTTACACCCTGTACCCAGAACTCTCCCACGCGATTAGCGAGGCTATCAATGCGTACTCGCTCGCCAGTTTTAGCATCATGAATGAGGGTGTCACCAGTGACACAAATCCCGTAAGTATCGGCCAAATGCTCTTCCATTTCGGGTAGGTCATATTCCACTTTTTCGCGACCGTGTTTGCGGTTAATGTAGTTGGGAATGTAGGCAATCGGCCCTGGGCGGTACAGAGCGTTCATGGCAATCAAATCCCCGAAACGGTCGGGTTTTAGCTCGCGCATGTACTTTTTCATCCCGTCGGATTCAAACTGAAACACGGCATTGGTATCTCCTCGCTGAAACAGTTCATACACTTTGGGGTCGTCGAGCGGGATGTAGTCAATGTCTATTTTTACGCCATGATTGGCCTCAATCATCCGCAAGGCTTCTTTGATAATGGTCAAGTTGCGCAGCCCCAAGAAGTCCATCTTGATAACCCCCGCATCCTCAATGATTTTACCCTCATATTGGGTAATCAGCAACTCCGATTCTTTGGACGTACTTACGGGAATCAGATTGGTTAAATCTTCGGGTGCAATGATAATCCCCGCCGCGTGAATCCCCACGTTTCTTACGGTTCCTTCCAGCTTTTGGGCTTCTTTCAATACTTTGGCAGTCAGGTCACTGCCTTTGAGCATCTCGCGCAGTTTTTTTAGGTTTTCGACCTCATCGGGCGTGATAACTTCCGCCATTTTTTCGATAGGCACGTTGAAAACATAGGCACGTTGAAAACCTTATTCAGGTTCATGTTGTAAGTAGGCTTATCGGGCACGAGTTTTACCACTGCGTTGGCTTCTTGGAGTGGTAAGTCCATCACACGGGCTACGTCTTTGATAGACGACTTAGCCGCCATTGTACCGTAGGTAATAATCTGAGCTACTTGGTTTTTGCCGTATTTCTGCACCACATAATCAATCACTTTTTGGCGGCCTTCGTCGTCGAAATCCGTATCAATATCGGGCATGGAGATACGGTCAGGATTCAAGAAACGCTCAAAAAGCAAGTCGTACTTGATGGGGTCAATATTGGTGATTCCAATGGCATACGCCACCGCACTCCCCGCCGCCGAACCTCGCCCAGGGCCGATGAGTACGCCCATATCGCGACCCGCTTGGATGAAGTCAGCTACAATCAAGAAGTAGCCAGGAAAACCCATGTTTTTGATGGTATTTAGCTCAAAGTTGAGGCGTTCTTCGATTTCTGGCGTAATTTCCTTGTATTTTTTTCGTGCTCCCTCAAAGGTCCAGTGACGCAAGTACTCCCATTGATTAAGCACATCGGCGGTAAGCTCTTTCATTTTACCGTTGAACTCAATCATCTGCGAAATACTATGTTTCTTAAATTCGTCAGGAATAGGAAAGTTGGGCAATAAAATATCGCGGTTGAGTTTCAGCAGCTCCACTTTGTCCACAATCTCCTGCGTATTGTCCAGCGACTCGGGTAAGTCGCTGAACGTTTTGAGCATTTCATCTTTGGTTTTGAAATAAAACTCATCGTTGAAAAACGCAAAACGAGTGCCTTTGGGCATGGGATTTTCGTCGTCAAAATCCTTGTTGGTAGGAGTAGCTTGTTTATCGCCCGTATTGACACACAGCAAAATATCGTGTGCATTGGCATCGTCTTGTTCTACATAGTGGCTATCGTTAGAACATATCACCTTGACGTTGAACTCTTTGGCGTATTTGAGCAACGCTTCATTCGCAATGTTTTGGTCGCGGATACCGTGACGTTGGATTTCGACATAATAATCCTCGCCAAACAAATCCAACCACCATTTAAACTCCTGTCGCCCAGCTTCCTCTCCTTTTTTGATAATGGCCTGCGGGACACTTGCCCCAATGCAACAGGTAGTAGCTATGAGTCCTTTGTGGTATTTTACCAACAGTTCTTTATCAATACGCGGGTACTTGCCATATATTCCTTCGATAAAACCCAGAGAGCAAAGTTTGGCCAGATTTTTATAGCCTTCGGCGTTTTTGGCCAACAGCAGTTGGTGGCGACGTACGTCTTTTTGTTCTTTGGTAAACTGTTTTTTGTGGCGGTCTTCCACCAAATAAAACTCACAGCCCACAATGGGTTTAATGCCCGTTTTGTGGCCTTCGGCCACGAATTCAAACACGCCGAACATATTGCCGTGGTCGGTGATGGCAATGGCGGGCATTTCGTCGGCTTTGGCTTTTTTGAACAGCTTTTTTATATCGGCAGCCCCGTCAAGGAGCGAATATTGGGTATGGCAGTGAAGGTGGGAGAATTGCATATTGGGGTATTAGTCAATGTTTTTACAATCTAATAAATATTCTCAAACTATCAGCAGCACCGTCGAGCAGCGAGTATTGGGTTCGGACAGCCGTTGCTGGGGCAGTGTAGGTGGGAGAATTGCATAATTAAAGATTCAGAACTTTTTTAAAATCTTTTAGTTTCAGTACAGTTAACCGTGGAAAAGGAATTTGCTTAAAAATGAAGTTGTTTAGTTGAAAGTATGTCTAAAATTAATCATTGCCGAAGCCATTAATAGCCATGCTTTAAAGTTTTTAGCTAACTGTTCAAAGCGTACAAGGATTCTTTTATAAGTATCTAACCAAGCAAAAACCACCTC
>JBGAUP010000367.1:0-5864 GCA_044228585.1 Runella sp.
TATGAACAAGTACGGGTAATGTTGGAGGATATTTTGTATTTGGAAGCAGGAGGAAACTACGTAGTTTTTGTGACCAAATCTCAAAAAATAGCCTCGCGTATGACGATGAGTGAGGCAGAGGGATTATTGCCTCAGGAGCATTTTGTGCGTATTCATCGCTCCTACATTGTAGCCAAAAATAAGGTGGAACGCTTTGACCGATACGAAGCTTCGATTGGCGGACAACTTATCCCAATTGGTGCTAATTATAGTTCCTCAAAGTTAATGGATGTATAGTACTTATTTTTGCTTAAAATTTCGTAATTTTCTGCCAAATCTCTTTTACTAAACCTAACCAATTACCGCAATGAAATCTCTACAAATCAATTATTTAGCAGTATTCCTATCTGCTGTCGTTACTTTTATTTTGGGAGCTGCTTGGTATATCGGCTTTAGCGAGCCTTGGATGAAATTAGCAGGTCTTACCGAAGAACAAATTGTGGCGAGTGGGGGAGGGGCATCGGCTTACATTATTAGTTTTATTACTTACCTGATTGGAGCTTATGCCATTGCCATTTTGTTCAAATCCATGAACATTAGCACTCTAAAAACGGGAGCGATGACAGGGGCTTTGATTGGGGCTGCCTTGATTGGAGGGAATATTTTTACGAATAATGCCTACGAACTCAAGCCTATGGGACTTTCTATTCTCAATGCGGGATTTAGCGCAATAAGCTGTGCGGCAATGGGGGCTATCTTGGGGGCTTGGAAGAAATATCAATAGAAAATTCAGGATAAAAAGTTTAAAAAAGCGTCAGTCGGTTTAGAACCGACCGACGCTTTTTAGTTATTATTGCAAAAAATCCATAACCTCTTTACCTAATGTCTAAGTATTCTAAGCAAAATTCTCTTTTTGGACTTCCCGTTATTGTGGCCGCACTTGGCTATTTTGTTGACATTTATGATTTGTTATTATTTGGGATTGTGCGAGTTCCCAGTCTGAAAGATTTAGGATTGAATGAGCAAGAGGTATCTACCATCGGTGCTTCGATTATCAATTGGCAAATGGGTGGCTTACTCCTCGGTGGGATTCTTTGGGGAGTGTTGGGCGACAAAAGGGGGCGGCTTTCGGTGCTTTTTGGTTCTATTATTACGTATTCTATTGCCAATATCCTTTGCGGTTTTATTCAAGATACTTCTTTTCTACCCGCTACCGATTTGTATAAGTACCTCCGTTTTATTGCGGGTATTGGTTTAGCGGGAGAATTGGGGGCGGGTATTACGCTGGTATCCGAAATCTTACCCAAAGAATTGCGGGCCATTGGCACGTCGTTGGTAGCGGGTATTGGTTTACTGGGGGCGGTTGTGGCTTATTTTACGGTAGAGATTTTTGGCGACTGGCGCATCGCCTATTTTGTGGGGGGAGGTTTAGGTTTTGGGTTGCTTTTTCTCCGAATTGGTGTTATCGAATCAGGGATGTTTACCGATGTGGCCAATCAAAAGCACGTTGCCAAAGGCGATTTTTTCTCGTTTTTTACCAATTGGGAGCGTTTTGTACGATATATGAAGTGCATTGGTATTGGCCTTCCAACGTGGTTTGTCATCGGTATTCTGGCTACTTTTAGTAATGAGTTTGGTAAAGCACTGGGGGTAGAAGAGCCCATTAAACCAGGTTTGGCTATTATGTGGTGTTATGTCGGCTTAGCAGGGGGGGATTTGGCCAGTGGTTTTATTAGCCATTATTTTCATTCGCGCAAAAAAGCCGTGGCCGTTTTGATGGCTTTTGCGGGTGTTTTTAGTCTTGTCTATCTTTTTGCGGGAGTGAAATCGGCTTTTGTACTGTATAGCCTTTGTGTGCTAATGGGCTTTGGCATAGGCTATTGGGCTATGTTTGTGACCATTGGTGCCGAGCAGTTTGGTACTAATCTTCGTGCTACTGCCGCTACTACTGTCCCTAATATGGTACGGGGAATGGTAATCATTATGACAACGCTCTTTACTGGTTTTAAAACAGGTACATTAGACGTATTCGGATGGTTTCATCTTACTGTGCCTCAGTTGGGTGTGATTGGAGCAGGGACTTTGGTTGGGGTTTTAAGCTACGCTTTAGGCTTTTATTCCACGCTTACCGTTCCCGAAACCCACGGTAAAGACCTTGATTTTGTAGAAGAATGAAATACCGCGCACTTTTTACCCTTCCCGTCATTGTATCGGCTCTGGGCTTTTTTGTAGATGTCTATGATTTGCTGATTTTCAGTATTGTACGCTTGCCGAGTTTACAATCATTGGGCTACTCGGAGGCCGAAATTTCTAAGATTGGGACATTTATTTTTAATTCCCAACAAGCAGGCTTGCTCGTTGGGGAATTTTGTGGGGGATATTGGGCGATAAAAAAGGGCGGCTTTCCGTACTTTTTGGCTCTATTGTCACTTATTCTTTGGCCAATATTGCCTGTGGTTTTGTGGAAGACCCCAATACGTACGCCTTATTACGTTTTGTAGCGGGCGTGGGGCTTTCCGGCGAGATTGGTGCAGCGATGACGCTTGTGACGGAAATTGTACCCAAAGAAATTCGGAGTCTTGGCCCTACCTTGGTAGCAGGTGTGGATATTTGGGAGCAGGTGCTGCTTACCTAACCCAAGAGTGGTTTGAATGGCGCACCGCTTACATGGTAGGTGGTGGTATGGGACTTTTGCTGTTGTTGCTACGCATTAGCGTGTTTGAATCAGGGTTGTTTCTACAAATGAAAGAAACCAAAATAAGCCGAGGTAATTTCTTTTACTTTTTCAGTAGTTGGCCGCGATTCATCAAATATGCCCGCTGTGTTATGATTGGCGTACCCACGTGGTTTGTGGTAGGTATTTTGGGGACATTTGGCAATGAATTTGGCAAAGCTCTTGGTATTGCAGAAGGCATTTCGCCTGGCAAGTGTGTGATGTTTATTTACTTTGGCCTTACCGCAGGCGATTTTTTTAGTGGTCCGCTGAGCCAACATCTTCATTCACGTCGAAAAGCCATTACTTATCTGATGTTTGTGGGGGCGATTGTTACGGGTATTTATCTGTATGGGGGTATTGCTTCGCCCACTATTTTGTACGTAATATGCTTTTTGTCAGGAATTTGTACGGGATATATTGGCCTTTATTTGATGATGGTAGCCGAACTCTACGGTACAAACCTCCGCGCTACGGCCACTACCTCGGTACCAAGTGTAGTACGGGGCATGGCGATTCCGATGACGCTGGCCTTTCAGGGTTTTAAACCCACTTTTGGTACGCTCGGTGGAGCGGCTGTTTTGGGCATTCTTTGTTATGGATTGGCACTTCTTGCCCTCACCAAAACCGACGAAACTTTTGGGAAAGAATTGGATTTTGTGGAGCAATAAAAAAGTGTCGATTTAGAATGCAGACGGGGTCGCACGTGCGTTGTCAAGCACGGGGGTTTTCTGTTTGAAATTCCACTTGACACTATCGTAGGCTTACTTCGCCATATTTAGAGACAATCTTGACTTTTGTGCCTTTACCGCTACCTACTTTTCCCAACATACTGTTTGGTCATTTTTGGGCCGCGATGTTCGCCATCTTTGCGTTCGTCGTCGTTTTGAGTAAATGACACTTTGCGGTCGGTGGGGTATTTAAAACCACCATAACTTACCGTGATGTCGAAATTGCAATCGTTGTTTTCCATCGGAATCACCACCGAGGAGTAATTGGCCTGAATGTCCACATTATCAGCCGATTCGTTGAGTTGGTCAATGCGAGAAACCGCCCGAAAAGCTAAGTTTGATTTTGCTTGAGCCTTTTAAATTGCCGATGCGTCCACCTGAGTAGCTAATTTGTCCGTCGAGAGTCTCTACTTCGCCAATTTTCATTTTGCCGAACTTATTGTTTAGCACTACGTTTGCGGCCTTGTCGAGTTCGAGGTAGAGTAGGCAATGTCGAGCGTGCCATTTGATATTTGCTGGATTTCCGCTTTCCCGTAAGATACGTCAATGTCATTTTTATTGCCTATCAAATCGGTAGCAACAAAACTACCATATTTGGATTCCACCACCAAAGGTGCACGAAATACGGGGATACTGGTATTCCCAAAGCGATTTTTTACCGTCAAAGGTGTGTTTTTGGGCATCGAAACGTTGTAGTCAATCTGCACAAAATTTTTTTCGTTGTTGTTGTTTTCCAACTCCAACCGTTTGAGTTGTTTGTCTTGTTGATAATCGTACGGATGCTGATTTGATTTCCGTCTCTTTTGTCTTCAATCTCTACGCCGTCAAGGTATTCTTTTGCCCGGTCGTCGCTGTTGGCATTGGCCGTAATGCTAATGTCCACCCGAATCTCGTTTTTGTCCCAAAGATTGATTTTTACCTGCCCAAATTGGTTGTCAATCAGTAAGTTGTCTTTGGAGGAAGCGTCGTAAATTTTAATGACCGACTTTTTCTTTTCGATATTGCCGTACTCTCCCGCACGGGCAACAAAGGCGAAGAAACAACTAATAACGGTATTTACTAACTGTTTACTTTACATGATTTTATCGTTTGCATGGTTGTTTTTGTTTTTGATGCGTTGGAGAATGTCCAACTGTTGGTTCAATAAGTCAATCTGCCATTGCAGGTTTTGAATCATGGCCTGAATCACGACTTCCTGATTGGGGTTCTTGGGAAGGTCAGATTTCAGGTTTTGGTATGAGCGCTCAAGCTGATCCAGTTCTACTGCAAATTCTTTATAAAAATTAGGGTTACTTTCAGTCATTTGACGAAGCTCATTCCGTTTGGTATCTATCAATTGGGTGTATTGGCTCACTTGTTTGGCAAACGTTGGATTCGTCTAAGGGCTACTTTAGGAGCTTCTGTAATACCGTAATTTTTGATTCACACGGTATCCAACCACCCAAAGCCAATGACAAAAGCAATGGAGGCCGCAATGCGCCAATTGAGGTTTTGCCAATTTTGCTTTAAACGGATTAGGCGTACTCACGGCAGGGGTAACTTCTGGGACAACTTTGGGCGCTTCTTCGGCGTTTTCAGTTGTTGGTTCAACCGATTCCAAAGGTCGTCGGAAGGCTCATGCACATCAAATGCCTCGCGGTTGTCTCTGACGAATCGTTGCAATTTGTCTTTCATCTTCTTTGGTATTTATCGCGGCTCTCTTTTCTCTAAAACGGTGTGTTACTCAAAACTCAAACTAATTCTTAACATTTCTAACAATTTTTCTTTTTCCCCGCATGTACTGCGTACGCAGTACTTTCGCTGATACCGAGGATTTCACCAATTTCTTCGTGGTCGTATCCCTCAAACAAATACAGTGATAAAACGACACGATAACCTTCTGGTAACTGCGCTATACTTCGACGAACCCGCTCTACGTCCATCTGAATTCTTTCTTCGTCAAACGACTCGGTATCGGCAATGTCGTGATCGTCATCACCGTAGCCATAGCCTTCAATGTCAACGAGTTGCATTTTACGTTGTCGGAGATGGTTGATGGCTTTGTTGACCACTACCTGTTTCAGCCACGCCCCAAACGTGGACTGTCCCTTGAACGTATGTAAGTTGCAAAACGCATCCAAAAATGCTTCTTGCAGTACGTCTTCTGCCTCCCCCATGTGGTTGACCACCCGCATACAGACGTTGAACATGGACTTTGAATACAACTTATAGAGTTCGTACTGGGCTTTGCGCTCGCCCTGTCTGCATCTTTCTACGAGTTCGACGTGTTTGTCTATGTATAGTTTAGATTCCAATTGGCTGTAATTTCGTAGTAATGACAATTACTGTGAAAGATGTTGCATAATTTTGAAAAAAATAAAAGAATCATTGTTAAACTCTTTTTGGTAAGCAGTTTATAACAAGTCGTTTTGCATTTGTAGTGATAGTGGTATGAGTATCAC
>JBGAUP010000368.1:0-5185 GCA_044228585.1 Runella sp.
TTGGGCAAGACCATGACTGCTTTATGCCCTTAGTTGAAGTTTTGAAAGAACAATACACTTTTTATCTTTTCGATTTACCCTTTCACGGCCAAAGCCCACCTCTTACTTCTGAAAAACTCACAATAAAAGAATGGAAGGCTTTTTTGGAAGATTTTTTGAAAACAAATAGCATTGAAAAATTTTCAGTAGTGGGTTTTAGCATGGGCGGGAAGTTTGCGCTGACTACGCTTCAACTTTTCGCCCAGCGTATCGAATCATGTTGGCTTCTTGCTCCCGACGGCATCACCGAAAGCCCCTGGTATCGGTTGGCTACGCGTTTTTGGTTGAGCAAAAAACTGTTTCGATTCTTCGTAAGCAATGTCAGTTACTTTAAGAAGTTGGCCAATCTCTTAGTGAGCATGGGATTGATAGAAAAAAGTACTGTCAAATTTGCCGAAACTACTCTTGCTACACCCGCTCAACGCGAGCGAATTTATCGTTCTTGGATAGGTTTTAGCCTGATTCAGGCCGATATAAAACTCACTGCCCAATTTGTTAAAGAAAACAATATTGATTTGAAGATTTTTCTGGGAAAACATGACTCATTACTACCTATTCATTATGTACAACCTCTTACCCAAAGACTCCCCAATATGAAACCCATTATTTTAAAAACGGGCCACCATAGGCTCATCGAAAAGGTAGCTGAGTGGTTTCAAGAAAACTCTAATTGATTTGAGAGAGATTATTTTTTCACCAAAATACGTATTAATCCTATCACCGAAACAACTACTAAAATAAGCAACACAATTCTACTCATGAGATTTTCGTTGGGGTTTTGAATCAAACGGCTTATTTGTTCAGCTTCTTTTCCTACCCATACCGCCAAAATTGTACGCGGTATCATTCCTAAAAAGCCCCCAACGATGATATTTTTGAATCGTATGCCCATCAAAGCAAAAACGAGATTGGTGAGTGCAAAGGGCAAAACGGGAGATAACTTGGTAAAAAACACAAAACGGACTTCATCACTATAAACACGATTTAGGAAAGTTGATATGCGCTGAAATTGGGAAATATACTGGAGCAAACTTCTTTTGTCCATCTGACCAACAATCGCATAAACCAGGGCTATTGCAATCAAATTAATTAAAATCAACGGAATAACAGCGCCCCAACCCAAAAAATAGCCAAAGCCAAAAGCAAGTAAAGTAGGCGGTATTAGGGCCAAAGCACACGCAAATGCACAACTTAAACACACAATTAGCCATTCTTTCAGTCCAAAACTTTTAATTAAAGTCTCGTTCTGAATCATCCATAGCCCTACTATTGAACTGGTCAAAAAAGGAAGAATAGTCAAAAAAAATGCCGAGAGACTCGGCATTAGTAATCGTTTTCGGGATTCCATTTTCGCTTAGCTACTGCTATTTATTAAGCATACGTATTGAGCATAACAGGCATCACCAACATCAGAATATCTTCATCTTCGTCTTTTTCGAGCGGAACTACAATGCCCGCGCGGTTTGGCGCAGATAACTCGAACGAAAGCGTGTTAGAGTTTACATTGTTGAGCATTTCTATCAAAAACTTAGCATTGAATCCAATTTCCATTTCGTCGCCATTGTATTCACACAACAACCGTTCATTGGCCTCGTTAGAATAGTCTAAATCCTCTGCCGAAATAACCAACTCATTAGGAGGGGTCAGTTTGAGACGAATTTGGTGAGTGGTACGATTTGAATAAATTGAAATCCGACGAAGCGAGTTCAGAATCTCGCCGCGACTGATGGTCAACACGTTAGGATTATTGGTAGGAATTGCATTTTCATAATCAGGGAAACGCTCATCTATCAACCGGCAAACCATTTTGATATTGGCGAAGCTAAAAAATGCGTTTGCTTGGCTAAATTCCGCTTTTACTGGAACACTATCGGAAGGCAAACAAGCTTTAAGTAGATTCAAGGCTTTCCGTGGGATAATCATGGTTGTATCCACTGCTGATTTCACATCAAAACGACGATAGCGAATCAAGCGGTGTCCATCGGTAGCGACAAAAGTAGCATGGTTTGCTCCTAATTGTAAAAACACCCCAGTCATAGCCGGACGAAGCTCATCGGTACTGGTGGCAAAAATCGTATTGGCGATTGCGTGGGAAAGTGCATTAGAAGATAATTCCACGGAAAACGCTCGGTTGACGGATGGAATTTTAGGAAAATCAATAGGGTTTTCACCTGAGAGCTTATAACGACCATTCTCTGATACAATTTCTATTCCGAAAGTATCGCTATCTACTTTGAGCGCAATAGGTTGCTCGGGCAGACCCCGTAAGGTATCTAAAAGTAATTTAGCAGGAATCGCAATCGCCCCTTTATCCGAAGACTCCACTTGCAACTCAGTAATCATCACTGTCTGCAAATCAGAAGCCGTAACTGTAAGTTGATTGCTATCTAATTGAAACAGGAAATTCTCAAGAATGGGTACGATTGGATTAGTGGAAACGACGCCGTTAATAGCAGCAAGCTGCTTGAGTAAAACCGACGACGATACAATAAATTTCATAGCACGATGTATGTTTATTAAACAACAAATTTAGCAATTTTAGGGCTAAAATCAAATTACTCATGGCGAATAGCCCTATCCCGTAAATAGAAATCGGCCAAAACAAGGGCTGCCATAGCTTCCACAATTGGCACGGCGCGTGGCAAGACACAGGGGTCGTGTCTACCCTTTCCTTGAACCACAATTGAGTCACCCTCTTGATTTACACTCTCTTGATCTTGCATAATAGTCGCTACAGGCTTAAAAGCCACGCGAAAGAAAATATCCTCGCCGTTGGAAATACCTCCTTGAATTCCTCCCGAATGATTCGTACGTGTGCGTACTCGTCCTGTTTCATCAGTGTAAAAAGCATCATTATGGGCCGAACCTTGTAACTCTACCCCCGCAAATCCACTTCCATATTCAAAACCTTTGACCGCATTGATACTAAGCATCGCTTTGCCTAATTCGGCATGTAGTTTGTCAAAAACAGGTTCACCCCATCCTACGGGCGTTCCAGTCACTACGCAACTCACTACTCCGCCAATTGAGTCTCCTTGTTTACGAATGTCGTCAATGTATTCAAACATTTCAGCAGCCATTTCTGGGTCGGGACAACGAACCGCATTGGTGTCAGTCAACGACAAGTCAAGCGTTTGATATTCTTTTTCTAATTTCAACTTGCCAACTTGTGAGACATACGCTTGTACATTAACCCCGAGGTCTTTCAACAAAAGCTTTGCCAAGGCTCCAGCTGCCACCCGAGCCGCTGTCTCACGGGCAGAACTCCGCCCTCCACCTCGATAGTCACGTACTCCGTATTTGGTTTGATAGGTATAATCAGCGTGCGAAGGGCGGTATTGCTGAGAAATATGTGAATAATCTTTGCTACGTTGATCTTCGTTCCATATTACCATAGCAATAGGTGTACCAGTCGTTTTATCTTCAAAAACCCCTGACAATACCTGCACCGTATCAGCTTCTTTACGCTGTGTGGTGATACGTGATTGTCCTGGCTTGCGACGATCTAATTCCAGTTGAATAAACGTTAAATCAAAAGCTACACCTGCTGGGCAGCCTTCTATCACTACCCCAATGGCAGTTCCGTGTGACTCGCCAAAAGTAGCGATTTTAAAAATTTTTCCGTAAGTACTGCTCATTACTTCTTAAAAATAAAAATCATTCCAATCAACATAATAATGACTAACACATTAGCAATGTTGCGAATAATCGTTTGATAATCAATAACTGATTTGGTGGTATCCCATTGTTCGATACCTGTATAGACTGATTCGGATTCTGAGGAGGCCAATTGTGTACTTTGGATATTATCTCCTTTTATGTTCAATTTCAAAGTCGAGCGAAGTGTATCATACGCTTGCTTTTGAGAATTGAAATAGACCCAGAAGACTATATTACCCAGAACAAAATCTCCATTCTGTTTAGGAATAATCTGATAACGAAAAGTTTTTGCTCCCATAATCTGCCCTTTTTTCCTTAGTATATTATCCTCAATATCAGGAGGATATACATCAAACAATGTTTTATTAGCAAAAGTTGGTTCTCGAACAGATTGAATGTTTCCTTCTCCTACAATCCGAAAGTCGTAACGATAACTTTTGCCTGTTTCAAGGGTATTATTAGTAATTTTTTCCTCTAATCGAAAATTTCCCACAATTACTTGATTACGTAGCGGGTGAGGAGGAAGCTCTGTCACAGAGATTGTCAAAGGCTTAGAATTAAAGGTTTGAAGTGTTACATTCTCTATTTTTTCCTCCACTTTCGGCATTATCTTCATCGTTAATTTTACCGCTGGAATGTGAATAGATTGATTATTAAGTGGGAAAAATGATGCCTGATAAATACGGTATTCTGTAAAACTCTTCCCTCCAATCATAATAGGAATTGCTGGAATTTCCTGAATCCCAAAACTTTCCTCCCAACAATTGGCAGGTTTGAGAACCTTTAGAATTTTTTCTAATTGCTTTTCTACCTCATAAAAATCCATTTCAGTCGCATTATCTTCCGATACTAATAACGACAACCTTAGGTTGAAACCTTCCTGTACATACACCCGTCTTTTATTGACACTTACGGCCAAAAAGGCACTTTCATTTGCTTTGTTTTCTAATTCAGCATCAACCTCTGCTGGCATTACTTCTAACTCTTCATTTGCACTTGCTCCTTTTCCAACAATCACGGTAGTCCCTTCCGAACGAAGCACCTGCTTATTGACAAGAATTTCAAGAGGTCCAGTGTTATAGATACCTGTTTTAATAGGATAATAATTCTGGGAAATGGTGTAAGTTATTATGGTCACACCTCCTATTTTGCTGGTAAGACTTGAACGAGAACTTTCGCGTTTTTGGAAGTTTTGTATATTATCAGGAAAAGATACAGAGGGAACTTGCTCAAGTCCAGTTACTTTCACCGATACCGTAAAAGGTTCTTGAAGAGCAATCTGCGTACCACTAAACTCCACTAAAAAAGGATTGTCAGCGACTTGCGCTTTCAATACAGATATAGTACAAAATAAAATCAAAAAAAGTATATACCTATTATTCTTTTTCATCGTTATATTTGATACAAAATTAACAGACTATTGGCACATATTCTTCAACCTATTCCGTTAATTTTGTAAAGTACTTCATCCTCTTATGCGTTCTTT
>JBGAUP010000015.1:0-37260 GCA_044228585.1 Runella sp.
AGTGTTTGATTTGGCGCGTACCTTACAGCCCGAAATCATCATCAATAATCGGCTCGAACCCTTCAATCCTGATGAATCGCACGCGCGGGTAGGGCAGTATGCCGACTATGCCACACCCGAAGGTTTTGTGGCGGGTTATGGTGTCGTACCTTGGGAAACCTGCACCAACATGGGGCATCAGTGGGCATGGCGGTTCAACGATACACCACGGAGTTTGAAAGAGTCGGTGCATACGTTGCTTCGGTGCGTAGGAGGCAATGGGAATCTTTTGTTCAATATCGGCCCCGACAGTTTGGGCGTTTTTCCACCCACTTTTGTGGCGCGTGCGACGGAGATGGGCGATTGGCTGAAAAAAAATGCAGAAGCCGTTTACCAAACCAAAGGAGGTGTTTATACCCCCGCAAAAAATTACGTTAGCTCGTACCGAGGCAACAAACTGTATTTGCATTTATTGAACAATACGGGCGATGAAATTAACCTGCCTGCAATGGGTGCCAACGTCAAAAAAGCGACGCTGTTAAACGGGAAAGCTGTTTCTTTTACGCAAACGAAGAATGATGTGAGCCTAAAACTTCCCCAAAACGGGCGCGATTCTATCGCGACCATTGTGGCGATTACGCTGGATAAACCCGCTGCGGAATTAGGACAAATTATCCCTTTTACAACCACTAACTCATTGGCTTACGGCAAAAAAGCGACGGCTTCGAGTGCTTTGGGGCAGTTTTTGCACGACCCATCTGCCGCTTTTGACGACAATCCCGCAACCTGTTGGAAAATGGGGCGGCGTACCGACGTAGATTTTGAGGCGTATTATGGAAAAGACGTGCATTATCAGACAGAAGCCGCTTTCGGTTTATTTCAGAACAAAGGTTGGTTGGAAGTTGATTTGGGTACAAAACAAACGGTTAAACAGCTCAAAGTGAGTGAGTTGGTTTATCAAAAATCTCAAATCAAACGCTTTGAAATTCAGTACGAAAAAGAAGGCCAATGGTTGACACTGGCCCAAGATGAAAAAATGGGCAATTGGAGCAAAGACATTTCACCCGTGACGGCTCAAAAGTTTCGGTTGGTGATTCTGGATTCGTATGGTTTTGCAGGGATTCGGGAGTTTCAGTTGTTTTGAGGTTTTTCTTTTTTGATGATTGAGCGGTGATAGACGGCAGCGAAGTATATTTTAACCCACCCAAGTAAATGAAATTAATCTTAAAAATAGCCTTCTTTTGGACGCTGATCTTTCAGCAAGTTGTGGCGCAGCAAGGCTTTGACGTGTCGCAATACAACGTAGTTTGGACCAAACAAAGTGCCAATTCCTCAGAATCAATGCCTTGTGGCGGGGGCGATATTGGCCTGAACGTATGGACAGAAAAAGACGAAATTTTGCTGTATGTATCGCGTAGCGGCGCATTTGACGAAAACAATGTGTTTCCCAAATTTGGCCGCGTTCGCCTGCGAATCACGCCCAATCTTTTTCAAAATGGTAACTTTAAACAGGAATTAAAGCTGAATGAAGGCTACGTAGAAATAACCTCGGTAAAGAATAGGAAGAAAGTATCGGTGAAAATTTGGGTAGATGTGTTCAAGCCCGTAGTTCACGTAGAAACCGAAAGCGACGAAAAATTAAAAATAGAAGCTTGGTACGAAAACTGGCGCGACAAAGACCTTACTTGGACGCAGGCAGGGCAAACCAAGGCAAGTTTGGCGTTTAGAGATGCGCCGTTTCGGGCCGTGGTACGCAAGGATTCGGTAAAATTTGAAGGTCAAAATGTGCTTTGGTATCACCGCAACCGCGACGAATCCGTTTTTGATTTTACGGTAAAACAGCAAAAATTAGATTCGGTCAAAAACCAACTCTGGAATCCCCTCAAAAATCTGACTTTTGGCGGCCGGATGGGGGGCGACAACTTCAAAATCGCAGGTATCAGTCGAGGAAAATACGTTGATACAGAGTTTACGGCTTGGAAATTGGAAAGTAAACAAGTAGCGCGAAAACAAGCGTTGCAAATAGTTTTACACGTTGCCACTACGGAAACCCTTCAAGAATGGAAATCGGGTTTAGAAGCAACAATACAGACTTCAAAAAATACGCAAAGTGTTGATTTTGAGGCTTCAAAAAAATGGTGGAACGCCTTTTGGCAACGAAGTTATATTGCCATTAATCACCTCGCCAAAGATACCAGTTCGGTGGCTTGGCAGGTGGGGCGCAATTACAATCTTTTTCGCTATCAGTTGGGCTGCAATGCCTACGGTACCTATCCCACCAAGTTCAACGGTGGTATGTTTACTTTTGACCCGTCTTTTACCGATAAAAACGCCCCTTTTACCCCCGACCACCGCGATTGGGGCGGCGGAACGCACACCGCCCAAAATCAACGTTTGGTGTATTTCCCGATGTTTAGAAGCGGCGATTTTGACATGCTACCAGCCCAACTCAATTTTTATCTGCGGGCTTTAAAAAATGCCGAAACCCGCACCAAAGTCTATTGGGGGCACGATGGCGCGTCATTTACCGAGCAGTTGGAGCAGTTTGGTTTGCCCCTTGCCACGTCTTACGGCTGGAAACGCCCTCAGAATTTTCCAGCGGGCTTGGAATATAACTACTGGTTGGAGTACCTCTGGGACACGCAAATGGAGTTCTGCCTGATGATGCTCGACTTGGAAAAATACAACAGCGAGGACATCAGCAAGTACTTGCCTTTTGTGGAAAGTTGCGTTACGTTTTTCTACGAACATTACCAATGGGAGGCAGCTTCGCGTAGTAGAAGCGCCTTCGCTGACAATGGCAAACTCATTCTGTACCCGTCGTCGGGGGCAGAAACCTACAAGATGGCCTACAATTCGTCTTCGACGATTGCGGGATTGTACAGCATTACAAAGCGGCTCACGGAGCTGTCGGATAAGTACCTTTCGCCAGAAAAAAGAAAACACTTTGAGAAAGTCTTAAAAAGTATTCCAGAGATACCGTTGAAGGAAAAAAACGGACACATGACCATTGCGCCTGCCGAAGCTTGGGGGCGTATCAACAACCAAGAGCTGCCTCAATTGTACCCTGTGTACCCGTGGGGAATGTTTGGCATCGGTAAACCTAATCTTGAGATTGCCATCAATACATGGAAATACGGTGCCGACCTCCCCATTCAGAAAAACCACATCAGTTGGCACCAAGATGCAATTTTTTGCGCAAGGCTTGGCCTAACGGAAGAAGCTGCTGAAATAACCGTCAAAAAACTAAAAAACGCCCCGCGACGCTTTCCTACTTTTTGGGGGCCAGGCCACGACTGGGTTCCCGACCACAATTGGGGCGGTTCGGGAATGATTGGTTTGCAAGAAATGCTGCTCCAAACCCCCGATGAAAAACTGTATCTTTTTCCATCGTGGCCCAAAAATTGGGATGTACAGTTCAAACTTCACGCACCCGCCAACACCACCATTGAAGGGGAATTGAAGGATGGCAAAGTGCTTTCGCTGAAAGTAACGCCTGAATCACGAACCAAAGATGTGATTGTAATGCTCAAATGAGGTTGTACCAAAAGTGTTTTAGAAGATGAAATTTTACCAATTGGCGCTCCTTCTTGGGTTTGGTAGCCTTATCCCAAGTGTCTTTGGGCAATCTCCCAAAATCCATTGGGGAGCAACTCCACAGACCGATTTGAGTGCGATGGCTCAGCCCATTCCCTCAAAAAATACTTTTCGCGATAGCCTCTACAACATTTGGTGTGGCTCGGTCATCAGAGGCAAAAACGGCAAGTTTTATATGTTGTACAGCCGTTGGCCACGCGACAAAGGGCACGAGGCTTGGATAACCCATTCCGAAATTGCGCTGGCTCGGGCCGACCACCCCGAAGGTCCATATCAGCACCTAAAAGTAGTGCTACCCGCTCGCGGCAATCAATTTTGGGACGGAGTATGTACCCATAACCCCGCCGTAATTGTCTATAAAAACAAGTTTTATTTGTATTACATGGGTTCAACGGGTAAATCGTACGTAAAACCCCATAGCTCTTACGAAAATCCCAATTGGTGGGAATACCGTAACAATCAGCGCATTGGGGTAGCTCTAGCCGACGACCCCGAAGGCGAATGGAGGCGGTTTGATAAGCCCATTTTAGACGTTAGCACCGATTCTACCGCCTACGACGCGCTGATGGTTTCCAACCCCGCCATCACCGTAGATGACAAGGGGAAATTCATTTTGGTTTACAAACAAGTCGAGAAAAACGGGACGATACGAGGCGGAAAAGTACGCTTTGGTGTGGCTTTTTCTAATGCTCCCACGGGACCGTTTTCTAAGCATCCACAGCCTATTTTTGAAGCCGAAAAAGGAAGTAAAGAATGGATGGTGGCCGAAGACCCTTTTTTGTGGCACCAAAAGGGCGTGAATTATGCCATCGTACGTGACGTAGTGGGCAAATTTACGGGCGAAGGTGGGGCGTTGGCGCTGATGATTTCGACCAACGGAGTTGATTGGAAACCCACCCCATTCCCCAAAGTGATTTCAAAAACAATTTTCTGGGAAAACGGCAAACCACTCGACGACAAGCTCGAACGCCCGTGTTTGTACGTGGAAAAAGGTATTCCGAAACTGCTGTTTGGGGCGATGGGCATTGACAAACGCAAACACTCCATGAATGTAGCTGTACCTTTAAAACAAACTCAAAAATGATATGTAAAAGCCTATGATGTACGTCCTAATCGTGAATTTTGAATTGATTGTGTCTTACAATACTTGAAAAAAGCCTATAGTTTAAAGGATAAATTTAACACATACCGTTTCTTGGAAAACAAAAGTGTTTTGTGGGTTTATTCCAAACCTACTACTTTCTCGTAGCCATTTTTTCTGAGTTGTTTGGCCGTCATCTTCACAACACTGACTTTTAGGGTGATGGGTTTTAGGGGGGTATCTGTTTTATCGGTTTGCACTGCTACGATAGCATCTACAACATCCATTCCTTTGAAAACTTGCCCAAAAACGGTGTATTTGTCGTCTAAGCGGGCGAGTCCTTTTTTGTTTTGAACAATGTAAAACTGGCATCCTGCCGATAGCATTTCGGGGTTGTCGTCGCGGCCTGCGCCTACGGCACCGTAAACGTGGCGGATATTTTTATTGAATTCAGGTTTGAGCAAATAGGGCGAGTCAGAGAAGCCCGCGGGCGTATCGGGGCAGCCGCCTTGGGCCACAAAATTGTTGATGACGCGGTTGAAAGTGAGTGTATCCCAGTAGTGTTCGCTGGCAAGTTTCATAAAACTCGCTTTGTGATTGGGGGTTTCGTCGTACAACCAAAAAAGAATTTCGCCCATGTTGGTCTTGATTTGGCCTACGGCATAGGTTTTTTCTTTATAAGTAGAACTGACGAGTGTGAAAGCAAGGGCAAGTATTAAAAGCGTTTTTGTCATAGTTTTGGCAAATTGAAGGAACAGATAACCAAAAATAGCAAATTCCCCGAAAAATCTACGTTTCGGGGAGTTTTCCAAGATTATTCTTCTTCTCCTTCGCCCTTGGTGAGTTCTGCTTGCAGGGTTTGCGCACCCGTAATCACAATCGGTAAGGTAGGTTTTTGGGTAAAAATAACCTCCACGAAAGCGTCTTGGGTAGCTCCCGTTTTTACTTCCACGGGTTGATATACTCCTTGGGGTGTTTTGACAAACACGTGCGCCGTTTCGCCCGTGCGTACAATGGCCGTTTCGGGCAAAGTTTCGGCTTGACGAGGCGAAGCAATCAGTTTTCCATTTACATACTGGCCTGCCAGCAAGCGAGCACCGTTGATTTGCGCATAAGCGTCAACCGTGCGACTGGTGGGGTCAAAATTATTACCCATACTGGTGATGGTAGCTGTTCCGTTTTCAAGGGCTACTTTTTGGCCGACTTTTACCCGATTGAGGTCTTTTTCAAATACTTTTAGTACCAATCGCGCCCCCGTTTGGTTGACTATTTCAAACAAAGTTTCGCCTGCGGTTACTGATTTTCCGATGTTGGTGCGGGTTGTTTTTACCACGCCCGCAATGGGCGTACGAACTGCGATAGTACGTACTATCTGATTGACTTTAAGGTTTTTGGGGTCAATGCCCACCATTTGTAGTTTGGCTTCAAGCCCTTGTTTAGAGGCTTCCAGTACACGGCTGTCGGCCTCGGCTTGTTGGAGTTTGCGTTTGGCCCCTACGTCTTCTTGGGTGAGCGTGGTTTGGCGTTGGCGTTCTTGCTCCGCAAACGTCAGTTGGCCTACGGTTTTCCAGTAATCTTCTTGTAACTGAATGAGTTCGAGGCTTTCGATGGTGGCTAAGGTACTTGCTTTGCTTACTTGACTTCCTGCCTGAACTGCGATGCTGCGCACGATTCCAGTCAGTGGAAAACTCACCGAAGCACTCTGTTGCGGTGGCGCTTCCACCACGCCATTGAGGGTAATGGCGTCATAAACGGTGCGGGTTTGGGTATTTCCAAGGGTGATGCCAAAGTTTTTTTCTTGCTCAGGCGTGAGTTTCAGTTCGGTAGGGGCAGCAGTGGCTTCTTCTTCCGTTGCGGTAGTTTCGGTTTTGTTGCAACTGACCAAGAAGAAGCAAAAGGCTAAGAGTAAAGGGGGTATTTGTGCGTGTGAAGCTTTCATTATCTATGTATTTTTTATTCGACATTCTTCATTCGTATCATTCAATATTCTCGACTATTCAATTCCTAACCATTTTTCCAACTCAATTACCGTTAGGCTAAAGCGCAGTTGTTCAGATAGATAGGCTTCTCTAATTTGCCACGCTTGGCGGGTGTTTTGGAAAAATTCGACGTATTCTATGTCTCCCAAGCGAAACTGTTTGTAAGTTGTTTTGAGCAATAAATCGGCTTGTGGTAGGGCAGATTGCTCATAATATTGGAGCGTATTCTGGAGTTTATTGAGGCTCTCCCGCAGAATTTTTACGTTGGCTTCGGTCTGAAACTGCACTACTTTTCGTTGATTTTCAGCCGCTTGCTCTCCAATGCGAGCAGCTTCGATGCGGGCTTTTTGGGGTTTGGTATTCAACGGGATTCCTATTCCGCCCGACACGTAGGTAAATCCGAGTCGGTTTTCGATGGACTGATTGGCAATGCCTACGCGCCAATCGGGTTTGAGTTGGGCGCGTTCGAGTTCGGTGAGGTTTCCGCTTAGTTTTGCTTCTTCTTCCGCCAAAGCCACGTAACGATTATTGCCTTCTTGCGGGGTATAAGGGCGTTGGAGGCTAAGCAAGGTGTCAATCAATATGGACTCATTGGCGTAAAGTAGGGTTTGCAGACCCAAATAATTCATTTGGATTTCGCGGTCGGTTACGGTTTGTCGGTTTTGAATTTCGCGGCGATTGGTTTCGGAGGCTACTACTTCCAATTGATTACTTTCGCCCGTTTTGTAGCGAACGTTGGCGGCATCTACCGCCCGCTGGTATAAGGTGTCTTGGGCTTTCAGCAATTGCCGTAAACGATACAAGTACAGAATTTGATAGTATTGCTGTTTGACGTTAAAAATCAATTCATTACGCTGTATATCTTGTTGTTTTTGGGTAACATTTACCTGCTGTGTAAGCACTTTAGCCCGACTTCGATAGACACCAAAAGGCTCAAAATCTTGCGTTGCACTCAAGGTATAGTCAAACGGTCTGGCTTGAACTTGTCCTGCCAATAAATCTACTGATGTTTTGGGCAATTGCCAGGCCGAACTTACCAATGCTTGCTGCGATTGCAAGGTGTATTGAGTGGTTTTGAGGGTCAGGTTTTGCTGCGTGGCGCGTTCAATGGCTTGATTGAGGCTGAGTTGAGCGTGGGAGGTAAATGTGGCTCCTAAAATTAGTGCTAAAACGGATCCTGAAAGGACAATAAATACACCCTCTTTGTCACCCTGAAAGGGTCTAAACGACCACATTGTTTTGATGATAGCATTCCTACATCGCGAAAATATAGGTCCTTTCAGGACGACAAACTTGTTTAATCTTCCTGTATTTCTTCGTTTAAAAATTTCCATGTTGGGTTGAAATCATTGATTAAAGCTTCTTTTTTATCTCTTTTCAAAAGTTTAATTTCTTTCTCTGACTCAATCGCGTGCCAAACGTATTGGAATCGTTGCCAAAACACCAGATAAATACATTTGTACTTTCCTGCAAAGCTTTTTTGTGCGCCATTGGCATCTGCTTCGTGTTCTTTGAGCCGTCGTACCAAATCATTCGTCATACCCGTATAAAGTACAGTTTTGTTGTAGTTTGTGAGGATATAGACGTAATAATTGTGGTTTTTTGGCATTTTGACTTAGTTTTTAATTGTATTGTTTTTTCATGCTTTAAGCATCTAAAATCACATGCGTGTTATGAGTTTTTTTACTGTTTTTATAGTATTTGGACAGCTTTTTAGACCCTTTCAGGGTGACAAGGGGGTCCTTTTCTTCGCAAACAAAGCATACAGCACGGGCAAAACCACCAATGTCAGGAGCGTGGCTGATAAAATACCGCCAATGACGACTGTGGCCAATGGACGTTGTACTTCTGCACCACCCGAGTTTGAAATAGCCATCGGTAAAAAACCAAGCGATGCTACTGTGGCCGTAATAATAACGGGACGAAAACGTACCTCCACCGTTCGCATGATGCGTTCTCGAAGGTCAGTGATTCCTTCTTTTTCTAAGTCGTTGAGATAGCTTATCAACACAATACCGTTTAAAACAGCCACTCCAAACAAAGCAATAAACCCAACCCCTGCCGAAATACTAAAGGGCATATCGCGCATCCAAAGGGCGATGATACCTCCAATAGCCGACATAGGCACGGCGGTGAAAATCAATAAAGATTCTTTGAGCGAGCTAAAGGTAAAATACAATAAGGTGAAAATCAGGAACAACGCCACTGGGACGGCAAAACTAAGGCGTTCTTTGGCGCGTTGGAGGTTTTCAAATGCCCCACCATAGGTATAAAAATAGCCCGAAGGTAGCTTGACCTGTTTTTCGATTTGGGTTTGAACATCGTTTACTACACTTTCTACGTCGCGGTTAAACACGCTGATACCGATGGTAATGCGGCGGCGGGTTTCTTCGTGCGAAATTTGAGCGGGAGCCTTTCGGAAACCAATCTCGGCCAATTCTGACAATGGCACTGTGCCACCCGACGGCAGGGGAATCAACAGTTGCTGTACATTTTCGATGCCTTTGCGGTGGGTAGAATCTAAGCGTACCACCAATTCAAAGCGGCGTTCTTGTTCGTAAATTGTCCCAGCCGTTTCTCCTGCAAAACCAGATCGTATCATGCGGTTGATGTCGGCAATGGTGAGGCCGTATTGGGCTATCTTAGCCCGATTGTAGGTAATACCGATTTGGGGAAGACCCACAATCTGCTCAACGCGGGCACTGGCTACACCTTCTATTTTTTCGATGATTTTGGCGGCAGCATTGGCGCGTTCAAAAAGTACGTCTAAATCATTTCCAAAAATCTTGACAACCACATCAGAGCGCACGCCCGTAATCATTTCATTGAAACGCATCTGAATCGGCTGCGTCATTTCTACGCTTGTGCCGGGGAGTTCTTCGGCCAACACTGCGGCCATTTTTTCGGACATTTCTTCGCGGTTTTTGGCGTTTTTCCATTCCGAGATGTCCTTCATATTAATCATTTGGTCCACCATTTCGATGGGCATGGGGTCAGTGGGAATTTCGGAAGCTCCCACGCGCCCTACGATTTGTTGAATTTCGGGGAAATGTTTTTTCAGGATTTGGTGGGCTTTGTTGGCCGAATTGATGGTTTCGGTTAGGGAAGTCCCTGAAGCCGTTCGAAAGTCAATGGCCAAGTCGCCTTCGTCGAGGGTGGGAACAAACTCTCCTCCCAATTGATTGAAAATCAGTAAAGAACCCACAAAAAGAGCCAAAGTAAGACCTACGGTTGCTTTTTTCCAGTTCAATGCCCAACGGATAAGCGGTTCATATCTACGATACATCCACCCCAGAAAACGCTCAGAAAAAGTCCAATGCTTGTGTAGATTTTTACCCATCACCAACGACGACATCATGGGTACATAAGTCAAAGACAAGATAAATGCACCCAAAATGGCAAAGCCCACCGTGAGTGCCATCGGCTTGAACATTTTTCCCTCAACACCTACCAACGATAAAATGGGCAAATACACCATCAAAATGATGATTTCGCCAAAAGCGGCGGAGGTACGAATCCTTTTAGCGGTATCATATACCATATTGTCACGCTCGGCGGGGTCTTCCACGTTGTTGCGTTTGTTGTCTTCGTACCAAACTTGGAATCGGTGGACAATGGCTTCCACAATAATTACGGCGCCGTCCACGATTACCCCAAAGTCAATAGCACCCAACGACATCAGGTTAGCCGAAATATCGAAAGTATTCATCATGCCGATGGTAAACAGCATCGCCAACGGAATGACCGAAGCCGCCACCAAACCTGCCCGCAGACTTCCCATAAGCATTACCAGTACTACGATAACGATAAGCCCACCGAGCAAAAGGTTTTCGGTAACAGTGGTGATTGTCTTGTTAATCAGTTTGGTACGTTCAATAAACGGCACTATTTCGATGCCTTCGGGTAGGCTTTTCTGAATCCGTGCCACGCGCTCTTTCACGGCATTTACGGTATTGGCAGAGTTAGCTCCTTTGAGCATCAACACAATACCTCCCACAGCTTCGCCTTCGCCATTCCGAACCAAGGCTCCAAAACGGTTGGCGTGACCAAAGCCCACTCCTGCCACATCTTTGACCAAAACAGGAATACCGTTGACGTTTTTGACCACGATTTGCTCAATATCCGATAGGCTTTTGACTACCCCTTCGCCTCGAATAAACTGCGCCTGTCCTACGCGTTCAATATAACTACCCCCCGTATTGGCGTTGTTTTTTTGGAGGGCATCAAAAAGCTCCGAAAGTGTAACGTTCTGTGAACGAAGTCTCTCGGGGTCAACGCTCACTTCGTATTGTTTCACAAAACCTCCAAAACTGCTGATTTCAATCACGCCTTCAATGCCTACCAACTGCCGTTTAACAATCCAATCCTGAATCGTGCGGAGTTCAGTGAGGTCGTATTTGTGTTCATACCCTTTTTTGGCGGCGAGCGTGTATTGATAAATTTCGCCCAAGCCCGTGGTAAGCGGCGCAATCATGGGCTTACCAAACTCCGCTGGAATGTCGGCTTCTACGGTTTTGAGTTGTTCGGTGACCCATTGCTTGCCGCGCACAATGTCCACTTCGTCTTTGAACACCACTGTCACAACCGATAACCCTAACTTAGAGACCGAACGAACCTCGGTAATGTCGGGAATGTTGGCCAATGAAAGTTCGATGGGAGTGGTCACAAACTGCTCTACTTCCTGCGCAGCCAGCGTGGGCGTAATAGAAAGAATTTGAATTTGATTGGTGGTAATATCAGGGACGGCATCCACGGGCAACCGCACCAAGGAATAGCCCCCCCATACCACTAAAGCAATGACACCCAGCCCAATGATGAGCTTGTTTTTGATGGAGAAAAATATCAGTGAATCAATCATAGTTGATGATCAAAGAATGAGTGAATAATAGAAAAAACGAAGAAATAGATACTGGTTTCAGCATCAAAAGGATACAGTAATCCCCTGAAAAAGAAGAAACTACGCTCGGGGCGGACAAATCAACGCCTTGCAGGAAAGATAGGCGTAAGAATTAAGCCACTGAAAATTGGCGGTTAGTAGAAATGCAACAACGGCTTGCTTCTCAAAAGAAACCGTGGCTGATGGCAACACAAACAAGCCTGCAATTCCGTTGAAATCAAAACTGGGAAGATGATGCTCCTTTTGTTTGGTATGCTCCGAGTCGGCGGAGTAGTGCATCCACAAAAAATCTAAAAAACTCAGTGGCTTTTGTTGCTCCTGCTGATGCTCCCGATAATGCGCCCACACATCTGACGAACGTAGCAAATCCATTGCTGTGCGCGGCAGAAAGCTCTGCGCCAGCAATATCGTTGCTATTATCCAAGTGAGAAAGGGCTTAATCATCAGTAATTTTTGAGTACTTACAAAAATAGGATATTTGCCCTGAATTGTCAAAGGGGAAATAGAGATTTAGATTTTTTTGTATCGGTACATTGTATATTTACTCAAGTAACTTCGCTACTCCAAAAGCGGCAGCGGCAGCTATGGCACCGATGAGTGTCACCTTGAGTGCCCCGTAGAAGGGAGCTTGGCCTGTGGCTTTGCTCTTGAAATACCCAAATACAAACAAACACAGCAGGGTAGTAGCCGCCGACCAAAGTAAACCTTCGGTGGGAGTACGGGTAAAAAAGTAAGGTAACAAGGGAATAATACCGCCAATCGCGTACGAAATTCCGATGGTGAGCGCACTCTTACGGGCTTGGTTGGGGTCGGGTTTTTCGAGTCCCAGTTCGTATTTCATCATAAATTCCACCCACTTGTTCTTGTCTTTGGCGATTTCGGCCACGAGTTCATCTTGCAAATGTGCACTAATGCCCATTTCGGCAAAAATCTCTTTCGTTTCGGTGATTTCCCGTTCGCGCAGGTTGTCCACCTCCCAATATTCGCGTTTTTGTTCGGCGTCGTAGTGTTCCACTTCGGTTTGTCCTGCCAAAAAACCTCCCAACCCCATTGCAATTGACCCCGCTACGATTTCGGCAATCCCTGCCGTAACGACGAGGGCGTTGCTATCAACGGCCCCGCTCAATCCTGCGGCCAAGGCAAAGGGGACAGTGAGGCCATCGGACATCCCAATGACGATGTCGGTAATGAAAGCGGAACTGCTCAAGTGTTCTTCTTTGTGGTGCAAAATTTGGGCTTCGTGGTGGCGAATCGTTTCCATAGTTTGTTATTCAATAGTTGATACGGCAAGATAAAGTAAAAATCAATAGGGATAGAAGAATCGAAACAAATAATGATGTATGTATTTGGCAAATAAATAGTTACAGATTGTTGGGTAAAATGTTGAGCGATGTCATTTGATATTGTTGTGAGAGAAATGTTAATTTGTGCGATTTTATTTAAACTCAATCTAAATAGAATTGGTTATAGTAAGCAGCGTAGCTGTTTTTGATTGTAAGAAGAAATAACCAATCATAGGTAACGGATGAAAACCATCGCGGATTTACACATTGGAGAAAGGGCTTTTGTGAAAGAATTTCGACAAGTAGATTTGTCGTTGAAACTACTCGAAATGGGCTGTTTGCCAGGCGTAGAAGTTATGTTGGACTTTATTGCCCCTTTGGGCGACCCGCTCGGTATCCAAGTCAATGGGTATTGTCTTGCCATGCGAAAAGAAGAAGCCGCTACGGTTATTGTTGAAGAAAGCATTTGATTTATTTTGAAAAAGCACCCCATCATCGCAATCGTCGGCAATCCAAACATCGGGAAATCCTCGTTGTTTAATCAACTGACGGGCTTGCGCCAAAAAGTAGGAAATTTTCCCAGCGTAACGGTTGAAAAAAAATCGGGGCCTTGGTCGTTGAACGACAAAACCGAAGCCGTGGTCATAGATTTGCCTGGTTTGTATAGCCTCTATCCCAAATCCCTCGATGAGCGTGTCGTCATTGATATTTTAGCGAATCCGCACCACCAAGACTACCCCGATGCCGTGGTGGTGGTGGCCGATGCCTCCAACCTCAAGCGCAACATGCTGCTTTTTACACAAGTGGCAGATTTGGGATTGCCCGTAGTATTGGCGTTGAATATGCTTGACGTTGCTCGTGATAAAAATCTGCAAATCAACGCCGTAAAGTTGGCGATGAAATTGAATGTTCCAGTAGTTCGTATCAATGCACGAGTAGGCGAGGGACTTGATAATTTAAAACAAGCGCTTCTTCAAGTGCTTGAAAAGCCAGCGGTGAAGGTTGAAAAATATTATTTCAATCCTGCCGACCAATTTCCTGAATTGATAGAGGAAGTAAAACAAGCCAATGGATTGTCGAACAACTACTTGGCGTTGCATTACGTGCAACAGCATGATATATTTTCGTTTGTGTCTGTCGAAAAACGCGTGGCATTTGACCAGCTCATTGAGAAGTATGGATTCATGGAAAGTGGTTTTCAAGCTGCCGAAACCATGCACCGCTATGCCGTCATTGATGGTTTGGTGAAAGATTCGGTAAAAACCATCGCTGAGTTTTTGGTAAAACCACCCTGGACCAAGCGTTTGGATGCCATTTTGTTGCATCCATTTTGGGGCTATGCCGTGTTTATGGCAGTGCTGTTGGTTATTTTTCAAGCGGTGTTTACGTTTGCCACTTATCCAATGGATTTGATTGACGCGGGTATTTCTTCCCTGAATGACTGGCTCAAAGAACGCCTGCCTGCGGGCGCACTCACCGATTTGTTTACCGATGGACTCGTGGCGGGTATTGGTGGGGTGGTAATTTTCATTCCTCAAATCGCCTTTTTGTTTTTGTTGGTCGCCTTGTTGGAAGAAACGGGCTACATGGCGCGGGTAATGGTGATTATGGACAAACTTATGCGAAAGTTTGGACTCAATGGCAAGAGTGTCGTACCGTTGATTTCGGGCGTGGCCTGTGCCGTGCCTGCCATTATGTCGGCGCGTAGCATTGGCAATCGCAAAGAGCGTTTGCTGACGATATTGGTCACGCCGCTGATGAGTTGCTCGGCGCGTTTGCCCATTTATACTATTCTGATTGCCTTGGTGGTGCCTGCTACGTCGGTTTTGGGCTTTTTTACGCTTCAAGGACTTACATTGATGGGTTTGTATCTGCTGGGTTTAATCAGTGCATTGCTTTCGGCCTGGGCCATAAAAGGGAAGGTAGAAAGTGCCGAAACGGGCTTTTTTGTCATGGAAATGCCGACTTACAAAGTGCCTCGTTGGTATCATGTGGGTTTGGCCGTGTGGGACAGTGTCAAGTCGTTTGTGACTGAGGCGGGTAAAATCATCGTAGCTATTTCAATCATTCTCTGGGTATTGGCTACGTATGGCCCTGGAGACGCGATTTCTAAAGCAGAAGAAACTATCCAAAAGTCAAACCCTACTTTACAAGGGGCAGCACTGGAAAATGCCGTAGCTTCTTACAAACTTGAACATTCTTACGCAGGGCATTTTGGGAAATTTATCGAACCTGCTATCGAACCTTTGGGTTACGACTGGAAAATCGGGATTGCGCTTTTGGCGTCTTTTGCCGCCCGTGAGGTGTTTGTGGGCACGATGAGTACTATTTATAGCATAGGCAGTGCCGCCGACGAAGACAATGGTACAATCAAAGAGCGAATGGCCGCCGAAATCAATTACAAAACGGGGGAGAAGATGTACACGCCCGCGCTGGCCTTTTCGCTGTTGATATTCTACGTTTTTGCCATGATGTGTATGAGTACGATTGCGACCGTTTACCGCGAAACACACGGCTGGAAATGGCCTATTATTCAGTTGGTTTATCTGACGGTATTGGCTTATGGATTGGCTTTTTTGACGTATCAGGTATTGAAATGATTTTTGTCGGTTGTCAGCGTCAGTCGGTTTTGAACCGACCGACGCATAAAAATCGGGACAACTCAAAAATATATCTCCTGCGCTATGCGGTAGGTGTTGCAGTGGGCCTCTACGATGTCGGCAAGACGGGGAGAGTAGCCTCCACCCATCGAAACGACTACGGGGATTCGGTGTTTTTTACAGTGTTCAAAAACCATCTCATCACGGCGCTTACATCCTGCCAAACTTACCTTTAAGTGACCCAATTTGTCGGTTTCCAGAATATCTACTCCCGAAATAAAGAAAGCAAAGTCAGGTTTTTGTTGGGCAATGAGCTTAGGCAAAGTTTCCTCTAAAATGCTTAAATATTCTTCATCTTTTGTACCAGTAGGGAGGGCTATATCCAAATCAGACACTTCTTTGTGTAGGGGATAATTGTCTTTGCCATAACGGCAGTTCCGTTGCCTTGATGAACGTCTAAATCTATGACCAGTATTTTTTTAGCTAAATGATTTTCTAATAGGTAATTAGCAGCAATGGCTACGTCGTTCAGCAAGCAAAAACCTTCGCCACGGTCGGCGTAAGCGTGGTGCGTTCCTCCCGCGACATTCATCGAAACCCCAAAATCTAACGCAAAATGACAACACTCAATCGTACCTTGAGTAATGCGGGTTTCACGTTCAATAAGCCGTTGTGAGAGCGGAAAGCCAATTCGCCGCATCATTTTCTCCGAAATTCGCAGGTTTTTTAAGTCTTCCCAATAGGTTTTTGAGTGAACGCCCAAAATCCAATGTTCGTTAATTTCAGCAGGAGAAAAGAAATTTTCGGCAGAACAAGTACCTTCATAAATGAGTTGTTCGGGAATCAGTTCGTACTTGAGCATCGGAAAGCGATGGGGTTCGCCATTGGGACCTTTGGGCAAAGGATGACAATAAATGGGGTCGTTGGCGATTTTGAGCATACAATCCGTAAAATGATTTTTAAGTTATTTTCGTTAATACTACAAAAAACATTGAAAACCGATGAAAGTTAAACATACTGCCCTCATTTTAGGGGTAATCATTGCATTTTTGAACGGGTCGTGTGCGCCTGACCCTTTACGGGACTTGACTTTGGAAGATTCCCAAGTATTTATTACTAACTACCAAAAAACGGCCAATTTCGCCAATTACCAAACATTTAGCTTGGCAGATAGCGTTTATGTACTTCAAAATCAACGTTCTGGCGTTTCGACAACTCCGCTTGATTTTCAAATTTTAGGGCGCGTTACGGGTAATTTAACCAAACGCGGTTATACGCGCGTATTACGCGGGTCCAAACCCGATTTGGGCGTAAACGTAATCCGAGTAAGTGAAACCCAAACGGGCGTAGTAGCCAATTATAACCCTTGGAATAGTTATTGGGGCTACGGAGGTGGTTTAGGTTTTTATTATCCACCCACGTACTCTTACTATCAAAATACCGAAACCTACTGGTACATCGAAATCGTTGACCTCAAAAACGCAGTAGCAGGACAACAAGCAACCGTCATTTGGAATGCTCAAATTCGGGGCAGTGGGATTTTTGATGAAAGTACGTTGGCCGAAATCGTGGAGAATGTATTTACTCAATCAAGTTATTTGAAGAGAAACTAAAACATTGATGTTGAACATGAAAAATATAAAATGGATTGGCACTATGGGGCTGCTTTTGGGCATGTCTTTGTCGGTTTTAGCACAACAAGTGATAGACCGCCCGCAGTTGTTCAAAAGAGAGTCGCCCTACGAAAGATATACGACTTACCGCGTGTCGTTGACGGGGGGCTTAGGGCTTCCTGCGGGAACTTTTGGTGACTATATGGAGAAAACTACGCTTAGAAATTATAATTTGGCGATAGATTTTGTCTTTCCTAAAAACAACTTATCGGTGGGTTTTGCGGTGGGTTCTCAATACTTCCAAAATCGTTTGCCGCGGCGATTGTACAGTTTTGATGATGGTGATATTTCAGCAGTGCAAACCCGTACGCTGTCGGCTTATCCTTTGATTTTGACTGGGAGTTACCACGTTGGTAAAGTCAATGCACCCATCAGGCCGTACGTACAAGCAGGAGTAGGCGGTGCTTTTGCCGAACTGACTACTTATTGGGGTTCGCTCCCGACGGGGGATAATGGCTTTAAAGTAGTAGCCCAAATAGGAGGAGGTGTTCGGGTTTTGTTTAAGAAAACGGGGAATTTTGGCTTAGAAGTAGGGGCTACCTATCAGCACATTCCGTTCGTAGTAGAAAGCGAGGGCATCAAAGACGTATCGTCGCTCAATGCCCGTGCAGGGTTGTTTTATCGTTGGTGGTAAGCTAAAACTGATAAACGAGGGCGTTGCAATGCATTCCTGCGCCGACGGAGGCAAAAACTACCTTGTCGCCTGGGTTTATTTTGTAAGTACCGAGTTGGTTTTTTCGGATTAAGTCCAGCATGGTAGGAATCGTAGCCACCGAAGTATTGCCCGTGAATTCGATGGTGGTAGGGATTTTACCTTCAAACGAAAGTCCTTCAATCCCATACATTTGGGCTAAGTTGTGGGCAAAGGCGTGGAGCATTTTACCGTTGGCTTGGTGAAATAGGAACATATCTCGCCGCCGTGACAATAGGGTAATTGATGTTTACGTTGTTTCAAAACCAGTTCATCGCGCTGCCGGCATCCTGCCAGACTTACTTGTAAATGTCCCAGTTTATCGGTGTTTAAAATATCAACTCCCAGGAAATATAGAAGGCAAAATCAGGTTTCAGTTGTTCCTGTAGTTGGGGCAGTGTTTCTTCTAAAATCGCCAAATATTCGTTGTCTTGTGTCCCCGTTGGTAGGGCAATGTCCAAATCAGGGTTTCTTTGTGGAGTGGATAATTGTCTTTTTCGTGCATGGAAAAAGTAAAAACACGCGACTCATTTTGAAATATAACGGCAGTGCCATTGCCTTGATGAACGATCTAAATCTATGATTAAGAATTTTTTTAGCTAAATGATTTGTTAACAGATAGTTAGCAGCAATGGCTACGTCATTTAACAGACAAAAACCTTCGCCACACGGTCGGCGTAAGCGTGATGTGTTTCACCAGCAACATTCATCGAAATACCATAACTGAGGGCAAAGTGACAGCACTCAATCGTACCTTGTGCAATGCGTGTTTCACGCTCAATAAGCCGTTGGGAAAGCGGAAAGCCAATGCGCCTGATCATTTTCTCCGAAATTCGCAGATTTTTTAAGTCTTCCCAATATGTTTTTTGAATGAACTCTAAAATCCAATATTCGTTAATTGACTTGGTGAGAAAAAGAAATTTTCTTTCGAACAGGTTCCTTCGTATAAAGTTGTTCGAATCAACTCATATTTCAACATAGGAAAGCGATGGGGTTCGCCATTTGGCCCTTTAGGGCAGAGGATGACAATAAATAGGGTCGTTGGCGATTTGAGCATAAAAAAGGTAAAATGATTGGGATTATTTTCGTTAATACTATTCAAAAACACTTTGAAATGATCGATGAAAGTTAAACATACTGCCCTTCTTTTTGTGGTAATCATTGCATTTTGAGTTGGTCATGTGCGCCTGATGCCTTGCAGGATTTAACCCCCGAAGATTCTCGAGTTTTTATTACTAACTACCAAAAATCGGCAATTTCGGAAACTATCAGACATTTAGCTTGGCTGATAGTGTATATCTACTTCAAAATAATCGTACTGGCGTTTCGACAGCGGCTCTTGATTTTCAAATTCTGGGACGAGTTACGGACAATTTGACTAAGAGAGGTTATACCCGCATCTTGCGTAGTGGAAAACCTGATTTGGGCGTAAAACGTTATTCGTATCAGTGAAACCAGTCGGGCATCGTTGCCAACTATAACCCATGGAATAGTTATTTAGGATATGGCGGTGGAGGTTTTATTATCCTCCCACGTATTCATACTATCCATACCGAAACCTACTGGTATATTGAAATTGCGTTGACCTCAAAAATTCGGTTTCAGGACAACAGCAACCGTTATTTGGAATGCTCAAATTCGGGGCAGTGGGATTTTGATGAAAATACGTTGGCTTCGAAGTGGTCGAAAATGTATTTGCTCAATCGAGTTATTTGAAGAGAAACTAAAACATTGATGTTGAAGATGAAAAGATAAAATGGATTGGCACTATGGGGTTGGTATGATGGGATTTGCTTTGTCGGTTTTAGCACAACAGGTGATTGACCGTTCGCAGTTGTTCAAAGAGAGTCCTTATGAAAGATACACGACTTACCGCGTATCGTTCACGGGCGGATTGGGGCTTCCAGGGAACTTTTTGGTGGTTATATGGAGAAAACTACGCTTAGAAATTATAATTTGGCGATAGATTTTGTCTTTCCTAAAACAACTTATCGGTGGGTTTTGCGGTGGGTTCTCATACTTCCAAAATCGTTTGCCGCGGCGATTGTACAGTTTTGATGATGGTGATATTTCAGCAGTGCAAACCCGTACGCTGTCGGCTTATCCTTTGATTTTGACTGGGAGTTACCACGTTGGTAAAGTCAATGCACCCATCAGGCCGTACGTACAAGCAGGAGTAGGCGGTGCTTTTGCCGAACTGACTACTTATTGGGGTTCGCTCCCGACGGGGATAATGAATTTAAAGTAGTAGCCCAAATAGGAGGAGGTGTTCGGGTTTTGTTTAAGAAAACGGGGAATTTTGGCTTAGAAGTAGGGGCTACCTATCAGCACATTCCGTTCGTAGTAGAAAGCGAGGGCATCAAAGACGTATCGTCGCTCAATGCCCGTGCAGGGTTGTTTTATCGTTGGTGGTAATTTAAAACTGATAAACGAGGGCGTTACAATGCATTCCTGCGCCGACGGAGGCAAAACTACCTTGTCGCCTGGGTTTATTTTGTAAGTACCGAGTTGGTTTTTTCGGATTAAGTCCAGCATGGTAGGAATCGTAGCCACCGAAGTATTGCCCGTGAATTCGATGGTGGTAGGGATTTTACCTTCAAACGAAAGTCCTTCAATCCCATACATTTGGGCTAAGTTGTGGCAAAGGCGTGGAGCATTTTACCGTTGGCTTGGTGAAATAGGAACATATCTACATCTGGAGGGCGTCCAATCCAGCTTTGTCTAATGCTTTCTTGATGACTTTCGGTACCCAAACGGTGGCGTACTTATAGACATCTTTTCCGTTCATTTTAAATAGGGTAGGGGCATCTATTTCTTTGTTGTAAGAACGGTCGAGGTAAATGCACGAAATATCTTCTAAGGCGTGTGAATAGGTAGCATAAGCGATAATACCGCTTTCTTGCGGGTTGTCTGTCCCTGAAATCACTGCCGCGCCGCAGCCGTCGGCGAGTATCAAAGAGTCTAAATCGTGGGGGTCTAACAACCGTGAAGCTACCTCTATGCCCACTACCAACACATTGTTGGCATCGCCCATCTGAATGGCCTGATGCGCTTGAATGACCCCTTGCACCCAACCAGGGCAGCCAAAGAGAATATCGTACGCAAAACATTCGTGGTTGGTGATTCCCAATCGGTTTTTGAGCAATGCCGCCATGTTGGGCACGGTATGGAAACCTTGACGGCCTTCCAACATATTGCCCGCATTGTGGGTCACAATGATGCCATCTATCAAGTTTTTGTCTTTGCCCCAGTCGTTGAGGGCAGCCAAAGCCGCTTCATACATAAGTGGTACGGAATCGCCTGTTTCAGCGATATAGCGGCGTTCTTGAATACCCGTAATTTGTTCCAATTTAGCCACAATTTCAGTAGTGGGCTTGGGGTTGGGGATTCCGTTGGCATCCATAAAAACTCGGTCAAGAAAAAAACTATTTTCGATTTTTCTTTCGGGAAGCTTGGTACCAGTACCTGCAATAAATGTTTTCAAGGTATTATCAACTAAGGTTTTAGCGTTGTTTTGTTGTACAGCTTTCAAAGCAAAATTCTTTCAAAGAATACTACTATTGGGAGAAGTAAAGTGTTATAGATTTTGTTGGTTGGTGGTGATTTTAAGTTGGTTCACGTAGGTCAGACGATAGTCAGACCCAAGAGTTTGTGTATGGTATGATTGCCGTCGTTGCACGTCAGACCTGCGGTCAGACTTGGCCAGTCCGTTATTTTCCTACAAAAAATGCCCAAATGGATAGATTTAGGCATTTTTAGAAAAACAGGTTATGTTGTTGTTAGGCTTCAATTGTAATCTCATGGGTAATTTCGGCAAGTGCTTCAAATTGAGCCGTCGCCGAGCAGTATTTTTCCATTGAGAGCTTCACGGCGCGTTCTACTTTAGCGCGGTCAAGATTGCCCTTAAAAAAATAGTGAATATGTACGGTGCGGAAAGGAGAACGTTCCGTTCCGTCTTCTTTTACTCTTTCGCCTTCTACCGAAATCCGAAAATCGAGTATTTCTTGACGTTGTTTTTTGAGTACGAGTACTACATCAATGGCGCTGCAACTTCCCAGACCCATCAATAATAACTCCATGGGTCGTACACCCGCATTTTGGCCTCCAATGGCAGGTGAAGCGTCGGTGTGAACTTTTACATCAGACGACCCCGTAGCTTCAAAATGAAAACCGTCGTCCACGCGCACTAATTCTACTTTCATTGTTTTATGGTGTTATAGAATTTCAGATTTACGATTGAGTCAAACATTTGAACATGAGCTAAATGCTTGCTTGTGTTCTATCCAATACAAATTATTGTTTGTCTGCGTTCATTTCGGTGTCTTGAATCAATAACGAAAGCCCAACCACCTTCTTGGTTTCTGGATTGCGCTTAAAAGTAATGATAGACCCGTATTGACTCGTTGACTTAAATGTATCGGCTTTGTCTTGTTTGAGTAATTTGTTGGCACCGTTTTGGTCAGCTTCGCCGTACAGGAAGCCCTCTTGAAGCGTGACTTTAAACTCACTAAAGTAGCCGTTGTCTTTCATTTTGTACGTGCCTACGTATTCTGACAACGAATCGGCAGAGGCAGAAATCGTAGTCGAAGGCGTAGATTGGGTCAAAGACATCAACAAAAACCCAACGCCAACAAGGAGTAGTGTACTGAGTGTTTTCATTGTAAAAAGGGTTAAGGGTAGGAAAGAAGTCAGGTTTTAAGCTTCGCTTTCGATGATGTTGATTTTGGTGATTTTGTCACCCTGACGAATAGCATCAATCACGTCTAAGCCTTCTACTACTTTGCCAAAACAAGTGTGGTTGCGGTCGAGGTGTGCGGTGTTACGGCGGCTGTGACAGATAAAAAACTGTGAACCGCCCGTGTTGCGGCCTGCGTGGGCCATCGAAAGTACACCACGGTCGTGGTATTGGTTTTCGCCCGTTAATTCGCACTTAATATGGTACCCTGGACCACCGCGGCCTGTGCCTTGTGGGCAACCTCCTTGAATCACGAAATCAGGAATAACGCGGTGAAAAGTGAGGCCATCGTAAAAGCCACTTTTTGCCAAATTAACGAAGTTAGCTACGGTATTGGGGGCATCTTTTTCGTAAAACTCAATGAGCATCGTCCCTTTTTCGGTAATCATTTCTGCTTTTAGCATATTTCAAGTTGTTTATTGTTGAACTCTGACAGTTTTATTGGAGAATTTGGACTGCAAAGGTAGGAGTTAAGGCGTATAACATAAACCAAAAAAACTATTTTTGCGCAAAACTGTTTTCCAATCATGGCAAATCACGAAGTTATTATCGTCGGTGCGGGAATCTCGGGGCTTACTTGCGCCAAATACCTAAAAGATTACGGCATTACGCCGCTGGTTTTAGAAGCTTCCGACGCCGTGGGAGGGCGCGTTCGTACCGATGAGGTAGAGGGGTTTTTATTAGACCGAGGCTTTCAAATTTTATTGACCGCCTATCCTGAAGCTCAAAAGCTACTGAGTTATAGTGCGTTAGATTTAAAATCGTTTCGGTCGGGGGCGTTGATTCGACTTGGTGATGAGTTTTCGGTGATGAGCGACCCTTTCAAAGAACCATCACAGGTGTTCCAAACCTTGTTTTCGTCGGTGGGGTCTTTGGGCGATAAACTTAAAGTGTTGCAGCTGTCCAACGAAGTTTCAAAAGAAAGTACGGAGGCGTTTTTCAAGGACAAAACCACCGATACACTCTCGTATTTGCAAAACTACGGTTGGAGCGAAAAAATGATTACCAACTTCTTTAAACCGTTTTTTGGAGGAGTTTTTCTGGAAAATGAACTGGCTACATCGAGCAATTTCTTTCGTTTTGTGTTCAAGCAATTTTATAACGGAGACGCTACCATCCCCGCCCTTGGAATGCAGGCTATTCCCGAACAAATTGCGGCTAAATTGCCCGCAGGAAGTATTATGTTGGGGACAAAAGTTACAAAAATCAATGGAAATACAGTTACCCTTTCGGATGGTAAAGTGCTCACAGCTAAGCAGATTGTGATAGCAACAGATGCCGCCAATGCCGACCGATTGTTGAAACGAAATACCAAACGAGCATACAACGTCACGACTTGTACTTACTTCTCGGCTGACCGCTCGCCTTTGACGCAGAAAATGCTTGCTTTGAATCCTAATCGGTTGTCGGTAGTTCATAATTTGTGCGTTCCGAGCGATATTGCCCCTTCGTACGCACCTGCAGGAAAAGCCTTAGTTTCGGTAAGCACGCAGGGTTTAGAGGGGATTGACGAGCAAAAATTGACAGAAGATATCGTACAAGAACTGACCGATTGGTTTGGCGAGGAAGTAAAAACTTGGCAACACTTGCGAACGTATCACATTCCCGAATCGCTCGTGAAATACACCGCTGATACACCCAAAGAAAACCTTAAAATCGCTGCTCATCTCTACGAATGTGGTGACCACATGGCCTATCCTTCGCTCAATGCCGCCATGGCCACTGGGAGAGCTGTGGCTGACATGATTGCGGGGATTTGAGGTATTAGGGTTGATATTGATATTTGTATAGCCAATCGTCTCCTACTTTTTCCTGATTTATAAACCGTACTCCCATTGGAAGCAAAGGTGCAGCCGTGCCTTGGTGGATGGTTTTGGGGCTTTTAAAAACACGGATTTCGTCAAGAATGCCTTCATTAAGAAACGTTTGTAGGATGACCGTGCCGCCTTCTACGAGTAGCGATTGGACTTTGCGTTGGTATAAATCGTGGAGGAGATGGGTGAGAAAATTTTCGTCAAAGTTGATTTGGACAAATGTTGTTTGACCTTTTTCTTCGTTACTGAATGCATTGTAACAGAGGGTTTTCTGCGAATTGTCAAACAAGTGGAGCGTATCGGGAAGCCGTAATGTACGGTCAAGTACAACGCGCACGGGGTTGCGTCCTTCCCAAAGGCGGGTATTGAGTTGGGGGTTGTCGTGGAGGGCAGTGTTGGTCCCTACCAAAATCGCATCTTCTTCGCTCCTCCACTGATGACTTAAAATGCGTGACTGTAAACAGCTGATAGACAAGGGGTTTTTGTGTTCGTCGGCAATAAAACCGTCGGCGGTTTTGGCCCATTTAAGAATGATATAGGGTCGTTTTTCTTCAAAAAACGTAAAAAAACGAACATTTAGCCGACGGCCTTCTTCGGCCAAAATATCGGTCGTTACTTCTATCCCTGCTTCCTGCAATTTCTGAATGCCTTTGCCAGCCACAAGTGGATTAGGGTCATCGTTGCAAATGACCACACGTTTTACCTTTTTTTCGACCAACAAATCCGCACAGGGCGGTGTTTTGCCAAAATGCGAACAAGGTTCGAGCGTAACATACACCGTACTTTCAGACAGTAAATGCTCGTTACCGTTTCTGATAGTATCATTGACGGCATTGACCTCGGCGTGCCAATCGCCGTAGCGCCGATGCCAGCCTTCGCCAATGATTGTAGTCTTGTGAACAATTACACAGCCTACCATCGGATTAGGGCTGACGTAACCACGTCCGAGGGTGGCTAAGTCAAGGGCACGTTGCATATATTTCAAGTCCATAGTTCACTGTGCATAGTTATTGGTGATAAAACGCTCATTGAGCAAATTAACGAAAGAAAAGGGCACATTAAAAATCATAACTGCTTACTTTTGCTCACTTTTTGAAGAAACACTTTACACTTTTAACTTTATACTTACTTGACAACGACAATTATCGGTATTGGCTTACTTGGCGGGTCTTATGCGCTTTCTTTAAGAGATAAATATCCTAAAATGCACTTTGTTGGGGTAGATGCTTCAGAAGTACACGGGCGTTTGGCGGTGGCCAAAGGAATTGTAGATGAGGTACTTCCGCTGGAAATGGCTGTTCCTAAATCTGATTTGGTGGTCATAGCCGTACCTGTCAATCACATTGTAGCGTTGCTTCCTAAGGTGTTGGATTTAATTGCCGACGACGGAACAGTGGTAGATTTGGGTTCTACCAAACGCCTTATTTGCGAAACGGCAGATACTCACCCTAAGCGTGGGCATTTTGTGGCGGCTCACCCGATGGCAGGAACCGAAAATTCAGGGCCCTCGGCAGCATTTCGAGAGCTTCTTCCCGAAAAAAACGTCATTCTCTGCGACTGTGACAAGAGCAATCCTGATAGTGTGGCTTTGGTGGAAGCACTTTTTCGAGATATTGGGATGAAAATTCATTATATGACTCCAACGGAGCATGATTTGCACTTGGCATACGTATCGCATTTGAGCCATGTTACGGCCTTTGCGTTGGGTTATACTGTGCTGGAGAAAGAGAAAGACGAACAAAATATTTTCGATATGGCCAGCACAGGGTTTAGTTCGACGGTACGTTTAGCCAAAAGTTCGCCTGCGATGTGGGCCCCTATTTTTGACCAAAACCGTGAAAACCTTTCTCAGGCTTTGGGTGACTATATTGAGTTTTTGAAGCAATACAAAAATTTTATTGACGATCGCGACGTGAAATCAAGCTTTGATTTTATGCAGCGCGCCAACGATATTCGGAGGATACTTGCGGGGATTGAAAAGAAATAAAGAGGTTTCTATACTCATTTAGCAAATACAGTACATTAGATAAAGCCACAAACTTACTTGGATGAGTGGTATAGTTTTAGCACACAATTGTAAGACATGGGAAAGAAACTACACGAACTCACGCCAGAGCTAATCGAATTTATCGAAGCTCAAAAAATCTATTTTGTAGGCACGGCCATGACTACGGGGCTGGTCAATGTTTCACCCAAGGGCATGGACAGTTTGAGGGTTTTGGGCAATGATAGGGTGATGTGGCTCAACGTGACGGGTAGTGGAAATGAAACGGCTACGCACTTGCGAGAAAGCAACCGAATGACCATTATGTTTTGTGCTTTTGAAGGTAAGCCCCTTATTTTGAGACTATACGGTACAGCCAGGGTGTATCATTCGTTTGATAGTGAGTGGAAAGAATACATTTCGCTTTTTCCAGTTATACCAGGGGCAAGGCAGCTGTTTGATGTTCAGTTAGACTTAGTACATACTTCGTGCGGGATGGCTGTGCCTTTCATGGATTATAAACAGGAGCGTAATGAACTTAGCAAATGGGCAGAAAAGAAAGGGCAGGAGGGCATTCAGGCATATTGGCACGAAAAAAATACCACGAGCCTTGATGGACACCCCACGGGGATTTTTGGTTAAGCGATTAGGAATCGTATTTAGGAAAACTCATGCAAAACAAATCCCTTAAAATCATTCTCATTGGTATCTTTTCTTTGATACTTGTATTTCATTTTTTAGTCTTAACTGGCCTTATTTCCTATGAAGTGGCTTGGGGGGGAAGACTGAAATCCAAAAATGAGATGATTGTTTTTGAAACGGCGTCAATTTTGCTCAACAGTTTGTTTCTATTTGTCGTTTTGGTCAAGGCTAATTATTTGATAATAAGCATTTCCAGCGTTTTTCTAAAGATTATACTTTGGGGAATGGTAGTGATTTTTGCCCTCAATACCGTGGGGAATTTGTTTGCCATTAATCCTTGGGAGAAGTACCTCGCAACTCCGATTACTCTGATTTTGAGTCTCTTATCGTATAAAATTGCGAAAGAAAAGTAAGTAACTTGAAGGCAACGGCTATTTAATGAAAAAAATACATCAATTCTTTGGCATTCCACCTGATTATCATATACTTATTGGAAAATGAGGAAACTAAATAGCCAAAGCCATGTGGGCTTTCTGGCCCCTTCTACCAGCCAAATGATAGGGCGAATGGACTTCCTTTTATATTTGTGAGTCAAAGACCAAACTTTAAAGAATTTTAAAATCACATAACGAATACACTTCACCTTCTAATCATGAGTACTATTTCTTCTAAAACTGAGATTCTTGACCGTAAAAATTCAGAAGCCTTATTGGGCGGTGGAGCAAAGCGCATCGAACAGCAGCACAAAAAAGGCAAACTTCATGCCCGCGAACGGGTTGAATTATTGCTTGATGAAGGCTCGTTTGAAGAAATCGGTAAGTTTGTCATGCACCGTTGCAAGGATTTTGGCTTAGAAAATGAGTATTATTTGGGCGACGGCGTAGTGACGGGCTATGGTACGATTGATGGGCGTTTGGTGTACGTATTTGCGCAAGATTTTACGGTTTTTGGAGGTTCATTGTCGGAAACCCACGCCGAAAAAATCTGTAAAATTATGGATTTGGCCATGAAAAATGGCGCACCCGTGATTGGTTTGAACGATTCCGGAGGGGCGCGTATTCAGGAGGGGGTGCTGTCGTTGGCGGGCTATGCTGACATTTTTTACCGCAATACCTTAGCTTCGGGCGTGATTCCGCAGATTTCGGCCATTATGGGGCCTTGCGCGGGGGGGGCGGTGTATTCGCCAGCCATTACCGATTTTATTATGATGGTCGAAAATACCTCGTATATGTTTGTGACCGGGCCCAACGTAGTAAAAACTGTCACGCACGAAGACGTAACATCGGAAGAACTTGGCGGCGCAATGACCCACGCTACAAAGTCGGGCGTAACGCATTTTGTGAGTGCCAATGAGGTAGAATGTATCACTGATATTCGCCGTTTGTTGAGCTACATTCCCCAAAATTGCGAAGAAGAAACGCCGATGCTTCCTTATACCACAGGAAACGAAAAACGGGTAAAACTTAATTCGTTAATTCCCGACAATCCGAATCAGCCTTATGACATGCGCGAGGTGATTGATGAAATTGTGGACGAAGGAAGTTTTTGGGAAGTACATAAATATTTTGCCGAAAATATCGTGGTGGGTTTTGCCCGAATGGGAGGGAGAAGTATTGGAATTGTAGCCAATCAACCTGCGGTATTGGCGGGGGTATTGGACATTGATTCGAGTACCAAAGGAGCGCGTTTTGTACGTTTTTGCGATAGTTTCAATATTCCGCTGTTGGTGTTGGAGGATGTGCCAGGCTTTCTGCCAGGCACCGACCAAGAATGGAACGCTATTATCACCAACGGAGCCAAATTACTCTACGCTTTTTGCGAAGCTACCGTTCCGCGAGTAACGGTCATTACGCGCAAGGCGTATGGCGGGGCCTACGACGTGATGAACTCTAAGCACATTGGAGCTGATATGAACTACGCTTGGCCCAGTGCCGAAATCGCTGTGATGGGGGCCAGTGGTGCTGCCGAGATTATCTTCAAGAAAGAAATTGCCGAGGCTGAAGACCCCACTGTCAAGCTGCAAGAAAAAGTACAAGAATACACCGCAAAATTTGCTAATCCTTACCGAGCTGCCCACCGTGGTTACGTTGATGAAGTAATTTATCCCGAACAAACCCGCGAAAAACTACTCCGAGCCTTTAAAATGCTCGAAAACAAAGTGGCTACTTTACCCAAGAAAAAACACGGAAATATTCCGTTGTAGTAAATCAAGTCAAATGTTTTGGACATTATAGCTATGGAAAGCCACGCACACCTATTGCTCGTTGAAGATGAAGTAAAAGTAGCAGCTTTTATCAAGAAAGGGCTTGAAAAACAGGGTTTTACGGTAGATGTCGCCGCAGATGGCAGAGAGGGAAAACAGTTTTTTGACGAACGTACCTACAACCTCCTCATTTTGGATGTGAATTTGCCCTACATGGATGGTGTAGAACTGGCCAGTTATATCCGTACCAAAAATACTCAAGTGCCCATATTGATGCTTACAGCCTTGGATACTACTGCCGATAAATTGGCGGGTTTTGATGCGGGGGTGGATGATTATTTGGTTAAGCCTTTTGACTTTATGGAGCTGATTGCCCGCCTCAAAGCCCTTCTCAAGCGTTCAATCAAGAGTGCCGAACCTACGAATATTTTACGCGTTGCGGATTTAGAGTTGGATTTAGACCAGAAACTGGCAAGGCGAGGCAGCCAAAATATTGAGTTAACGGCCAAAGAGTTTTCGTTGTTGGAATATCTGATGCGTAATCGGGGGCGGGTGGTGTCGAAGGTGGACATCGCCGAAAAAGTCTGGGACATTGATTTTGATACAGGTACAAATTTTATTGAGGTGTATATCAATTACTTACGCAAGAAAATTGAAAGAGAAACCTCCCCCAAACTCATTCATACGGTGGTGGGCATGGGCTATACCCTGAAAGAAAAATGACGATTCGTACTCGTTTGACTTTTCTGTTTACGGCAGTGGTTTCGATGCTGTTGCTGGTGTTTTGCGTGGTCATTTACTTGTTGGCGGTGCGTCACCGACGTGTTGAGTTTTACGAACGCCTCCGAGCCGAAGCGACTACCTCGGCAGAGTTGCTTTTTGGAAAAGAAACGGTGAGTCCAGAATTGTTTAAGTTGCTGGATAAGAATCATTTAACGGTTTTAAATGAGGAAGAAATTATCATTTATGATTACCGCGATTCGCTCGTGTATGAAAGTGGTACGGACTATTTAAAAGTAGATAAAAACACACTCAATCGCGTACGCCTCGAAAACGAGATTCAGCAAAAAGAGGGGCAAAGAGAAGTAGTAGGTGTGTTGTTTAAAGATCGCTATAATCGCTTTGTGGTGTTTGCCTCGGCAGTTGATAAATACGGTTATAGCAAAGTAAGAAATTTGCTTTGGGTACTGGGTTTGGGGTGGCTTTTTGCTACGTTTGTGGTGTTTTTGGTGGGGTGGGTGTATGCCTATCGGGCATTGTTACCCTTGAAAAGGCTCATCAACAGCATGGATAAAATTACGGCAACGCGGTTGGATTTGCGAGTAGAAGTAGCAAACAAGCAAGACGAAATTGGGCAGTTGGCGGAGCGGTTCAATCGAATGCTCGACCGTTTAGAGGAAGCTTTTCAGCTCCAAAGGGCGTTTGTTTCGAATGCCTCCCACGAGTTAAGAACCCCACTTACGGCAATTACGGGGCAAATAGAAGTGGCCTTGATGGACAACGACCCCCAAGAATGGCAAGACACCCTGCGGTCGGTGCTGGAAGATGCCCGACAGTTGAATCAAATGTCGAATGGTCTGCTGGCCTTGGCCAAAGTAAGCATGGATGAGTCGGCGGTGAAGATGTCGGTCATAAACTTAGACGAAGTATTTTGGCAAGTACGCAGTGAATTGCTAAAAGCATATCCTAACTACGTGGTAAAGGTAGATTTAACCCCATTTTCCGAAGAAATATCACATTTGATGGTTTTGGGAAACGAACCTTTACTACGCATTGCGTTGACTAATCTACTCGAAAACGGATGTAAATTTTCGCCCGACCATACAGTTTCAGTTCGTTTCAATACACTGCCCCACACTTTTGAAATCTATTTTCATAACCAAGGCCAACCTATTGCTGCTGAGGAACTTCCTTTGATTTTTAAGCCTTTAAAGCGAGGCTCTAATGCTCGTAATATCAACGGACATGGTATAGGGCTGTCGTTGACAGAGCGCATCATCAAACTTCACCGTGGCAGTTTGGGTGTGGAGTCGGTCGAATCGGTTGGAACTACTTTTTGCATGGTACTTCCTCGAAAACCCTAATCTTATTCTAATTTCATTCTAAGTTTTCCCTAAGGTCAAGAACATAGTTTTGTTTCAAGAGAACAACAAAACTATGGCACGTTATAAGATAGATTATTTGATTCCTCCTAACGTAAAGAGAAGACGCAAGCCAAATCGTCATTCGGTGACTACTTGGATAGCAAGTATTGCTTTTTTTGTAGTTGCACTTCTTTTTTTTGGGGGGGTGGGTACGGCCTTTCGGTATCGTGGTCAGCACCAAACACTTCGTCAACAACATGACGCACTTCGCCTGCGCTATGATTCACTCTACGGAGCCAAACTTCAGGCTGACAAGCAATTGATGAAGGTACGCCGTCAGTTGGAACTTCTCCAGAAGCATCCTTAACGATTCTAAGCTACTTCTAATTTTGCTATAATCTGGCTCTAATAGCAGCCATTTACTTTTGTGGCGTCTAAAATTAACAGGACACAATTACTACTTCATCAACAAATTTTAATTATTAACAACCATGAAACGCTCATTTAATGTAACGGTCATTTTGTTGATTATCAGTTTCTTGAGTAGCTGTACTGTAGTTCGTCAAGGAGAAGTTGGGGTCAAAAGAACTCTTGGCAAAATCCAACCTACGCCTATGATGGAGGGGGTAAAAGGTTATAACCCTTTTGTAACGCGTATTATAAAAGTGCCCACTCGAACCATGAATATTGAAGTTAGGTCACCACTTCCCTCAAAAGAAGGTTTGACTGTACAGTCTGATGTCTCTATTTTGTACCGAGTGATAGGAGAACAAGCTCCCCAAATTGTAGAAAAGTTGGGACAAAGCTACGACCAAGTGGTTATTTTACCCGTGTTTCGCTCGGCGGTAGCCGATGTGTCGTCTCGTTTTTTTGCAAAAGACATGCACACGGGACAGCGGGCGGCCATCGAAAATGCGATTAAAGAACAGATGATGTCTCAACTCAAAGACCGTGGGTTTGTAGTAGAGGCGGTATTATTAAAAAGTATCGTTTTGCCTGCGGGTCTTACCAAGGCCATCGAAGACAAATTAGAAGCAGAACAAGACGCCCAAAGGATGCAATTTGTGCTGGATAAAGAACGGCAAGAAGCGCAGCGTCGTATTATTGAAGCGCAAGGAATAAGGGACGCTCAAAAGATTATTAATGAGGGACTTACTCCTATGCTCATTCAGTTTAAATCTATTGAAGCATTCAACAAACTTTCAACATCGGCCAACAGTAAAGTTATCATTACGAGTGGAAATGCGCCTATGTTGATTGCACCAGATAAGGTAGAGTAATAATTTAATGGCTGTATTGAGTTTAGACAGGACGAGTGTTGATATTTGTCCTGTCTTTTTTTAGCCATTGGTTCTGTAAAATAACGTTCAGTGTACAATGAATAAGATTACACCTCATTTATATACTGCTTTGGGTAGTGCCGTATATGCCCTTATAAAAAAAGATGGGCAGCTTCATCGGGAAGATTCTTTAAAGGCGCGTTTGGTTTTGTTGGAACAGCCCCAAGGGGCATTGGCCATTCATTCTTTTCAGCTTAGAGAACATCACAAATATACGGTCGAAGAAGCCTATCGGTTTGCTATGGAGTGTTTTATAACGCACCGAAAAGAACTGAAGCCTAAAGTCAAAAAGTACTTTATCAAAATCATGGAAAAAATCGCCCAGGCCGATGATCGTATTACGGGTAGCGAAGTAGAGTTTCTCCAAAGGTTTCGGTACGATTTGCAGAGGATATGATTCTAATACTATTCTAATACGGTATTAATATTCCTCTAATTCGGTACAACTACCTTTGTAGTGTCAAAAGGCAAGAGCCTTAGGCTAAGTATTCCAAAATCATAAATCAGATTATCACCATGAAATCGCTTATTCATTCAGTAATAGCAGTAGTTGTATTAGGTACGTCGTCGGTTTTGGCGCAGAGTGCATCCATTAACTCTCCTCATAACTATAAACGTCCTGTTTCTCAGAAAGCAGCCGAGAGTTCGAATACCCTTGTGGTGTCTTCAAATGAGCGTCCAGTGCCGTTGAAGTTACAAAACAACGTCATGTCAGCTCATAATTACAAACGTCAAGGAAGCACCAATTTTGAGCAGGAAGCAACTTTGGTACTGGGTACGCCAGTGATTGGACCAGCACCTCAAAATCCATTGATGTTGCCAAATCACTACAAGAATCAGTTTAAGCAGGCACAGGTAGAGAAACAAGTGGCGCGCAAAGTTGAAAAAACGACTACCGAGACCACTATTTTAGGACAGTAAGTTATCCCACGATTTTTATTTTAGATTAAGAAAGTAATTATTAGTACCACTGGGAGATTCTCAGTGGTACTTTCGTTTTTGGAAATGCTTGTTGGGTACGCAGCCTTTTTAGCTACTTTTGGCAAAAGTAAATGATTTCGTTGGCAGGGAGCGCAAAGCGTCTCACTTCTTCGGGGGTGAGTTCATCCATCACAAAACGGTCTTCAGTGACTTTAAAGCCCCCTTGTTCGAGTCGTTTGCCGTAATCGCGTCCAAAAAGGCGAAGGTGGTCGTCTTGCCAAAAATGTTTTTCACGCTCTTTGGGGTCTGTGATGGTAGCATCTTCATAAGTAGTAGCTTTCGACCAGTCTTGGGGAGATTGAATAATGGCCCAGCCACCAGGTTTGAGTACGCGGTGTAGCTCCGACATGGCTTTGATATCGTCGTTTACGTGTTCCATGACGTGGTTACAGAACGCCACGTCGAAAGTATTGGCTTCAAACGGAATCTGGTGTATATCCATTTTCACCTTGGCCAAAGGCGACTCAATGTCGGCAGTGACATACTCTAAATTCTTCATTTTCTCGAAACGGTCAATGAAGCAATATTCTGGAGCAACGTGTAATAGTTTGAGATTATCTTTGAAAAAATTGGTTTTACGTTGTAGGTACAAGTACATCAGTCGGTGGCGTTCGAGAGATAAGCAGCTCGGGCAAAGCGCATTGTCGCGTCCAGAGCGTCCGTAAGGAAGGAATTTGCGAAATTCGCTACCACAAACGTTACACTCAACCCCTTTTCCACGGTAGAAAATAGACAGTACTTTAACCCCAAAATGACTTACTAACTGTAAATACTTACGCGGTACGTGCCGCAATACCCAACTGATAATGTCTTTCATTCTTGAATTTTATGAGATTTTTGTTCAACAAGTCCTACAAAGTTTTTACTTTTCGCAATAAAAGTAAAAACCAACGACACCAATAACAAAGATGATTCCAAAAACTTCAAAACCGCCAGGAGAAAAATTAGTGAAACGGATGAGTTCCCGCACTAAATCGCTGATTTTAGCACCGTTTAGCTTGATATTGGTCGGATACGGACTATGTGTGTTTAGTGAGGCAGCGCATTTAAAACACACGGGAGCCTCTTTCCAGCAGTGGTTTTTAATGGGAACGTATAGCTTAATTGTGATTAATGCGGGGCTTTCGTTTCTGGGACAGGCGATTATTTTTCGCGTTCAATATCAATACCGTCAAGAAACTCGCCGTAAGTTGAAGAAAATGCAAAAAGAGTTTGAAACTGCCCTTAAAAAGAAAAATGCCGCACAAGGCGGCAAAGTTGCTTAGGCTTTAGCGGCAAATTCCGCCTTGAGAGCCTCTACATCTACTTTTCTAATTTCGGGTTTCCATGAACGCTGCTTCATTAAAACTTGCTTGTTCTGTGGAATCATTACGTTACGCTTTGCTTTGCGCAAAAGTTTAGTTACTGCCATCGTCGTATTATCTTAATAAATTATAAACGTTTCTGAAAATGAGCCGCAAAAATACGGATTCATTTTCAAAAAAGTAAACCCTACCTCTAATTTTTTCAATAGAGGTGCTACTTTTGCGGTTTAATAGTGGGTAGTGGCTTGTGAATAGTGACTATTACTCCAACCACTAACCGCTAATCACCAACTACCAAGATAATGAGTAAGCCCTCTTTGGCCCGTGGAACGCGCGATTTTGGCCCCGCGCAAATGACTAAGCGTAATTATATTTTTGATACCATTCGGCGTGTTTTTCAACGATATGGCTTTCTGCCTTTAGAAACCCCCGCCATCGAAAACCTTTCCGTATTGATGGGGAAATATGGCGATGAAGGAGATCAATTGCTGTTTAAAATACTTAACTCAGGGAATTTTGCCGAAGGACTGACCGAAACCCACCTTCAAGAAGGTTATAAAAAGCTGACCCTCAAAGTTTCCGAAAAAGGGTTGCGTTATGATTTGACCGTACCTTTTGCCCGCTTTGTAGTGATGAATCGTAGCGAGTTGGTCATGCCTTTTAAACGCTACCAAATCCAACCTGTTTGGCGGGCAGATCGCCCTCAACGTGGTCGTTACCGTGAGTTTTACCAATGCGATGCCGATGTTGTAGGCACTGATTCATTGCTGTGTGAGGCAGAGATTGTGTTGATGATTCACGAGGTGTTACGGGGGTTGGGAATGCAGCATTTTACGGTGAAAATCAATAATCGGAAGATTTTAAGTGGGATTGCGGAAGTCATTGGTGCTCCTGGGCAGGAGGGACCTATGTGTGTAGCCATTGATAAATTGGATAAAATTGGTAAAGAAAAAGTAGAGGAGGAACTCAGAGAGAGAGGATTTTCGGCAGAAACGCTTCAGAAACTCCAGCCAATTTATGAACTAACCAACAACCAAACCGATATTTTTAACAACCTTCGTCAATGGCTTGCTGCTTCTGAAATAGGTACGAAAGGAGTGGCAGAATTAGAAGAAGTATGGAAAAAAGTAGCCAATTTTGGATTGACTAACCCCCAAATGCAATTGGATGTGACGTTGGCACGTGGTTTAAGCTACTATACAGGGGCAATTTTTGAGGTAAAAGCCCATGGCCATGGTGGTGTACCGTTACAGATGGGAAGTATTTCGGGAGGAGGGCGTTACGATAACCTGACAGGTACGTTCGGGATGCCAGGACTTTCGGGGGTCGGGATTTCTTTTGGGGTTGACCGCATTTATGATGTGATGGAAGAATTGAAACTTTTCCCTGATCATCACTCGGTTTCTACCCAAGTGATGATTACTAATTTTGATGTCGATGCTGAGGCATTTGGTTTGGGGGTATTACGTCAGTTACGCGAAGCGGGCATTAACTCTGAACTTTATCCTGATGCGTCTAAGCTCAAAAAACAATTTGATTATGCCGACCGTAAGCGTATTCCGTATGTGCTGATTATCGGTTCGGATGAAATGCAAACAGGCATATTGTCGCTCAAAAACATGACTACTGGCGAGCAGCAGAAATTGACTTTAGAACAGATTTTGACTATGTTTGCTTAAAAGAAGTCCCCTATGAGTGCACAGCCACAAACATATTACACCCCAGAGCAATACCTCGAAATGGAGCGGCAAGCTCCCTACAAAAGCGAATATTATCGGGGCGAAATCTTTGCCATGGCAGGGGCAACAACGCGCCATAATGTCGTATCTGATAATCTTTCGGCAAACCTTAATATGGCACTCCGAAGAAAGGGTTGCCGCACTATGTCGAGCGACCAACGGATTTTGACACGTCATACGGATGGGCTATATAGTTACCCAGATATTGTGATTGTTTGTGGCAAACCTCAATTTTCAGATTTATACAAAGATACTGTAATGAATCCCGTCGTTATTGTTGAAGTACTTTCCAAAAGTACCGAAGCATACGACCGAGGAGACAAATTTTTGTTGTATCGGCAGTTGGAGAGTTTAAAAGAGTACGTTTTGGTTGATTCCAAGAAAATTCATGCCGAAGTATATCGTAAAAATGAAGAAGGTTTTTGGTTATTAGCTTCAGAAGCCATTGATATACACGAATCTATCTATTTAAAGTCGGTTGATGTGACACTTCCAATGGAAGAGGTTTATCTCAATACAGACGATTTACCCGTAGAGTAAAAATTGAACAATTTATATATAAAGTTGTTTAGTTGAATTTCAAGTATCTTTATCATAAAAAAACCTATGAATAAGTTACCTGTGAATGTTTCAGAATCAGATTTTGAGACTTAC
>JBGAUP010000369.1:0-5115 GCA_044228585.1 Runella sp.
GTAATGATGGACTGACTGCAATAACATGGGTAGCTGTACTGCACATGACTTTTTCAATAGCCCAATACAAAATTTTATATTTCCAATCTGCCGTTTCTAAAGGTAAACCGTGCATCTCGTAAACTCTTATAGGAATTCTACTAAACCGAGCCGCGAGCATTGTGAGTAAAGCGGCTTTAGGGGTATTTCCATGAGTAATTTGAGGTTTAATGTCCCAGAAATAGCGAATTAATTGCCCTAAATTCAAGAGAGAATTCCATACATCTTTTTTCCGTTGGAACGAGATAGGGTAGGTTTGAACACCGTTTCGTAAACCAAACTCCTTTACATCGTCCTTTTGTTGTTGCGTAGCTGCTGAGGTAAGCACGTGTAAATCGTAGCCATTTTGTTGCCAAAATTGTGCTTGACCTTCCATAAAGCACAATGACATCGGAACCGTAAAAGTCTGAACCACTCGCATGGTATAGAAGTTTAGGATTTTAATGACCCGAATATATTGATTTTATAGGCTATTGTTTCTAACAAATCCCGAAAAATTTTTGTGATTATTATTGTTAAGCCCCCCAAAAAAGGAAATATACGCCCCCTTTTGCCATAAAAAGACCAAAAAACCGTTATCCAACCCCAACGAGCGGTTAGTTTTTTCGAAAATGAAGGTGTTTCGTAATAGTCTAATAATATATCGGTTAAATTGGCATAGGTGCTTTCGGTATGAGCACGAAGGAGTAACTCTTGGTCTTCGTTGCGTATGAATTCGCAGTATTGCCATTTGCGAAACCATTCTGTACGTCCACACCAAGTGGGATGCGCTACTGAAATTGTTTTTAACCAAGGCTGGGCAACGATTTGGGCATGAGAAATTGGGAAAATACGCTGTTCTAAAATTTGTTCTTTATTGTCCAATACGCGCATTGCCGTACCTACTAAATCAACTTCGGGATGAGTATCCAAGAATTTAATTTGTTTTTCCAAACGGTTAGGATAGGCCACGTCGTCGGCATCCATACGAGCAATGTATTGATTTTGACACAGTTGGACTCCTCGATTAAGCCTTTTTACAATTCCAAGATGTTGCCCGTCGTTGACTATTTGGATGCGTGTATCATCAAAACCTTTAGCAATAGCTAAGGTGTTGTCGGTAGAGCCATCTTCGAGAATCAATAATTGCCAATCAGGGTAAGTTTGATTTATAATAGAATGAATTGCCCGTGCCAAAGTTTCTGCACCATTATATACTGGTAGAAGAATTGTGATTTTGGATTGAGCCATGAAAGATTACATTTAGGTTTGAATTACCCCCACATTGAAAGCTTTTGAAATAGGAGCATGGTTGGCGGCTTCGATACCAGTTGCAATAATACGACGGGTATCAAGCGGATTGATAATTCCGTCGGTCCAAAGGTGTGCTGCTGCGTAGTAAGGTGACAACTGTTCATTATAACGATTGGTAATTTCGGCCAAAAGCTCATTTTCTACTTCAGGGGCTATTGTTTGGCCTTTTGCTTTGAGGGTCGCTACTTGAATTTGCAACAATGTTTTAGCCGCCGAAGCACCACTCATGACGGCCAATTGAGCAGTCGGCCAAGCATAGATCAGTCGTGGGTCGTAGGCTTTCCCACACATGGCATAATTGCCTGCTCCGTAGGAATTACCTATAATAAAAGTAAATTTAGGAACAACGGAATTGGCAACAGCATTCACCATTTTTGCCCCATCTTTGATGATTCCTCCCTGTTCTGAACGACTTCCTACCATAAAACCTGTTACGTCGTGCAAAAATACCAAGGGGATTTTCTTTTGGTTGCAATTCATGATAAACCGCGTTGCTTTGTCGGCAGAGTCAGAATAAATCACACCACCCATTTGCATTTCAGTAGCGGCATTGCTCCCTTTCTTTGCTTTGACCATTTTGCGTTGGTTGGCCACAATGCCTACGGCCCAGCCATCCACACGAGCGTAGCCGCAGAGCAGGGTTTGGCCGTATAGTTTTTTATATTCTTCAAATTCAGAATTATCTACAATTCGCTCAATGATTTCGCGCATATCATACGGCTTATTGCGGTCAGCAGGCAAAATGTCGAAAATTTCGTCAGGATTTTTGGCGGGCAGTACGGGGGTGATTCTATCAAAACCTGCCGTTGGGGAATGACCGATTTTGTCAAAAATTCGTTTGATAGCATCTAAACAAGAAAAGTCATCGGGATACTTGTTGTCGGTTACGCCCGAAATCTCGCAGTGCGTAGAGGCGCCCCCCAATGTTTCAGCATCCACGTCTTCGCCGATAGACGCTTTTACTAAATATGGGCCTGCCAGAAAAATAGACCCTGTTCCTTCTACAATCAAGGCCTCATCAGACATGATGGGTAAGTAAGCTCCTCCTGCTACGCAGCTCCCCATGATGGCTGCAACTTGCAAAATACCCATCGAAGACATGATGGCATTGTTGCGAAAAATACGCCCAAAATGCTCTTTATCGGCAAACACATCTGCTTGAAGAGGAAGGTAAATTCCTGCACTGTCAACCAGATATATAATAGGTAAGCGATTTTCAAGGGCTATTTCCTGTGCACGAAGGTTTTTCTTGGCAGTAATCGGAAACCAAGCTCCTGCTTTGACCGTAGCATCGTTGGCCACAATCACACATTGCCTACCAGAAACTTTGCCAATGCCTGTAACTACGCCTCCCGAAGGGCATCCCCCTTCCTCTAAGTACATCCCATCGCCTACAAAAGCACCTATTTCTGTAAATACTTCTTCTTTATCTATCAAATACGCGATACGTTCGCGAGCGGTGAGTTTTCCCTTGGCTTTGTGTTTTTCAATATTTTTTAATCCACCTCCAAGTTTTACTTGTTCAGACTTCTCGTGGAGTTGACTTAAGAGCTGCTGGTGAAATTCTCGGTTGGTCATGATTTATTGAATATTATTAAGGTGCAAAATGAGTATTTTTAGGGTAGTTTCATCAATATATTTATTAAAAGGTGAGCTGAGTTATAAGCTGCTATTTTTTTAAAGTTGTCAATGCTTTCTTGTGCCTTACTATCGGCTTTATCGCTCATACTTCTTATGATTAAACAAGGTACTTGCTGTTGCCAACAGATTTGAGCAACCGCAGCCCCTTCCATCTCTGTAGCATCAGCGTTGAATTTTGCGCGAAGTTCTCGAACTTTGGTTTCAGAAGTAACCAGTAAATCTCCCGTGACTATTGTACCTATTAATACATGAGGTGATTGTGTTTGATTATTTACGTTTTTGAAATTGGTTATTTGAGCAGCCGCTTGCGCTGAAATTAACAATAAAGAATCAGCGGGAAAAAACAAGGGATTTAATCCACGACTAATCGGATTGCGAGTATTTCTAACAAAAATACTGTCGTTGGTAACGTGTCCATAATCATACTGTAAGGTCTGTTGACCAATTACAATATCTCCAGGATTCAAATGAGGATGTAATCCTCCTGCGATGCCTGTAAAAATAACCCTTTGCGGACGAAAGTGTTGTAATAAAAACGAGGTAGTCATGGCAGCATTTACTTTCCCAATTCCCGTTTTTACAATCACTACTCGGTGCTTTCCAATTTTTCCATAATGGAAGGTTATTCCATGGATGATTTTAGTCTTGGGTTTTTGTAAAGATTGATGCAGTAATTCAATTTCTTCATCGAGTGCACCCAACAGTGCTGTGATAGCTTGGGAGTGATAACTTTGGGCAAAACCAGATAAGATTAGGGAAAATTTGAGGATAAATACTAGTATCGCTCTGTAAAAGTACTTGAGTATCATTAATAGAAAGGTTAGTAAATAAATCTTTGACGTAAAAATGCACAAAAATGTATTGTTGATTCTGCTATTTTTGTGATTCCTTGTTAACCCACTTTGACATAAAATGAAAGATACTGCCGAAAGAAAGCGTATTCATGCCCGTGCCGACAATAAAGGTTGGAAAAAATGGGGGCCTTACTTAGCCGAACGCCAATGGGGGACTGTTCGTGAAGATTACAGCTATTGGGGAGATTCATGGGGTTTTATTTCTCACGAATTAGCCCGTTCGTATGCTTATCGTTGGGGTGAGGACGGTATTGGCGGAATATCAGACAATAAAGGCCACATTTGTTTAGCATTCTCTTTTTGGAATCATCAGGATCCCATTATTAAAGAACGTCTTTTTGGGCTAACAGGACCAGAGGGGAATCATGGAGAAGATGTGAAAGAATTGTACTATTATCTCGATAGTACACCTACTCACTCGTACATGAAAATGCTGTACAAGTATCCACAGCAAGCATTTCCTTATGCCAGGCTTGCCGAAGAAAACCGTAAGCGAAACCGCCTTCAACCTGAGTATGAAATTTTAGATACGGGTATTTTTAATAATAATCGCTATTTTGATATTTTTATCGAATATGCTAAGGCCGATGAAAATGATCTGCTTGTAAAGATTACAGCGCACAATCGCTATACCAAAGATGCCCCCTTGACAATTTTGCCTACTCTATGGTTTCGTAATACGTGGTCTTGGGGATACGAGCAGTTCGACTATAAGCCCATTCTTAATGGTATTGCTAATCGTCAGATAGAGATTAATCATCGTTTGTTAGGGAAATATAAATTGTACTTTGAAGGAGCAGATGAATTGCTATTCTGCGAGAATGAAACTAATACCGAACGTATTTTTAACAAACCGAATGCATCCTCTTATACAAAGGATGGTATTAATAATTATATAACTACTAACAAAAAACAATACGTTAATCCCAATCAAATAGGCTCTAAAGCCGCTGGTCACTACAAGCGTGTTATTCCAGCGGGCGAAAGCGTGACCGTTCGCTTGCGTTTTTCCAATCAGGCGCATCTTACCAATCCATTCGCTGATTTCGAAGATATTTTTAAACAAAGAATACACGAGGCTGATGAGTTTTACGAAGATTTACAACAAAACGTAACCAACCCAGAGCTGCGCACCATTCAGCGGCAAGCTTTTGCAGGGATGTTATGGAACAAACAATTCTTTTATTATAATGTAAACGAATGGCTGAAAGGCGATCCCAAGATGCCATTTGATTTTAAAGGGCGTGCTTATCCACGCAACCTTACATGGAAGCATATGTACACGGCA
>JBGAUP010000370.1:0-5108 GCA_044228585.1 Runella sp.
ATTAAAACAGATTATGCTTTATCTACCGATGAAGTCATAACGTTACTCTCAGCTCCAAACAAGGCTTATTCTATCCTTAGTCAGATACTTAGGTTATCGGTTGAAGAACTTGAAATAGCCCAAGAACTAACAGAATCGGATATTTTTGACATTAATAAGACTGAACAAACCTTAACCTTTATTGATAAGGTAGAAAAAATCAAAAATTCAGGATTTAATTTCAAAATCATTGAAAAACTATTGACAACTAAGTCGACCAATGAGCAAGAAAGATTATCGAAATTATTGCTTCCACTAAAAATCAAAACAGAAGAATTTGTCTATTTGCGGGAAAATGAAACCAAACTTGGCATTATGGGGCTTTGGACGTTACCTGTTTCAAATCAAGGTAAAGATCTATTTCCTGCCTTTGAAAAATTGCTGGCACTCATCCAACTCCGTAATAAGCTGAAAGTACCTGCGATAGATTGGTTTACAATTTTTGATGAACAACAGTCAAGTTTTCTAAGTCGCTTTGAAGAACTAACACAGACGCAAAATGCCCAAGCTATTTTTGCTCAATTGGGTTATTCAACTTTTCCTGATGATTATTTGGAAGGAGAACATTTGCTGCATGTATTGCACTGTGCCAACCTTAGTAAGCAAATAGGAACAAACGCTGTTCAACTGGCAACATTAGCACAAGATGGAGTAACTTCGGCAGAAGCATTACTTGCCCAAAGTCTGCTCAAAGCAAAGTACGATGAAACAAGTTGGCTCGAAGTAATCAAACCCATTAGTAATCAACTGCGCAGCAAAAAAAGAAATGCTCTGACGGCGTACCTGATTGGAAATAAATCTTACAAAGATACCAATACCCTGTATGCTGACCTGCTAATAGATACAGAAATGGCTGCCTGCATGATGACCTCTCGACTCAAACAAGCCATTAGCAGTGTGCAGTTGTTTGTAGATCGTTGTCTGCTCAATTTGGAAACAGGCATCCAACTCAGTGAAGAGTTTGCTACTCAGTGGAAAAAATGGCGCAAGATGTATCGGGTTTGGGAAGCCAACCGCAAAGTATTTCTGTACCCCGAAAACTGGATTGAGCCTGATTTACGAGATGATAAATCGCCGTTTTTCAAAGAATTAGAATCCAAACTTCGGCAAAATGAAGTTACTGACGAAGTAGCCCAAGAGGCACTATTGGGCTATTTAGAAAAACTGGATACAGTAGCTAACCTCGAAGTGGTAGGTTTGTTTCCCGACGAGACCACAGGCCAAGTACACGTCATTGGGCGTACCCGTAACATACCGCACCTCTATTACTATCGCAAGCAATATCGGAACGTGTGGACAGCCTGGGAGAAAATGGACTTAGATATAGAAGGTGACCACATCCTGCCCGTAGTTTGGAACGGACGATTGATGGTATTTTGGGGACTGTTTACGGAGAAGCAGGTTGAAGGTAGTGGAAGTACGAAAATTGGTGGCCAAGTTGGTGATATGACAATGAACTCAACTCCACCTAATACCTATTTTGAACTGAAATTGGCTTGGAGCGAATATAAAAATGGGAAATGGGGGGCGAAGAAGGTATCGAAGGAAAGTATGAGGATATCGAAATATATGCCAATCAAAGAAGGAACATTTGAAAATTCTGGATATGCTTCAACCAGAGGAACACAGCTGATAGCTACTGAAAATGAAACCTCAGATACTACATCATCTGATGGTGATACTACTGACAGTGAAAATCCTTCAAAATTACAAACAGACTCCCCCAAAAAAGAACGTTGTTTTTTGGTTGCCTTCATCGAAATCGAAACGGGGCAGCTTCATATACGATTATTTAGAATGTTTAAAGAAAATATAGTTAAATACAATGGTTTCTGCTTCGATGGTTGTCATGGAGTACCAATTCTGAATGTAGCAGGAACAACTCTGGGCATCAATTTACCTACGGGGACAGCTATTGATGCACAAGTAATCAAGGAATTGCCTGAGGCCCCATTTAGAGTATATTCTTCTGGAATATTTGGTAATTCAAAGTATCCCTTACAGATATTTGGCAAAACCCCTGGAACGTTTCAGTTAGTACCCACCCACCACGAAATTGAAAAACTAAAACCCAACCCATTTTTCTATACGAATGGACGAAATAATTTTTATGTAAACGTAACGGACAGAATCAAATTGCCAGATATTTTTTTGGGAGATTCAAATGGTCTAATCAACGTGAATCGTCGGTCGTCAAGGGAGAATAGTCAAGAGACTAATAACCTAAATGCCGCTGCAACTTCTATTGTAGGATTTAATGTAGGTAGAAAATACTCCTTTCAAACCTTTTACCACCCTTTTGTCTGCGATTTTATAAAAACACTCAACACCGATGGCATTGATGGACTGTATCAAGAAGGCAGACAAAACAGAGCGAACGTTGAAATATTTACCTCTACCCAATACGCCCCAACCCAAGCAGTACAAAAGCCTTATCCTGTTGAAAAGGTTGATTTTGATTTTTCAGGCACTTATTCGATTTACAATTGGGAGTTGTTTTTCCACATCCCCTTGCTGATGGCTACTCGCCTGATGCAAAACCAGAAATTTGATGAGGCTCGTCAGTGGTTTCACTATATCTTTGATCCCACCAAACCTGCCCAAAATGTTGCCGATTTTTGGATTACAAAACCTTTCAAAGACTTGGCAAAAGCTGGTATCACCCCTATCTCAGTCCTTGTCGAACAAGGTGGGGAAGACCTCTCGGCTCAATTAGACTACATCGCCAACCATCCCTTTCAACCCCACGGATTGGCTCGCCTACGGCTCTCAGCCTATATGCGAACCACCATAATGAAGTACATTGATAACCTGATTGCGTGGGGAGACCAACTTTTTCAACGAGACACCCTCGAATCTATCAATGAAGCTACCTTACTCTATGTAATGGCGGCCAATTTATTAGGCAAAAAGCCAGTAGGTATTCCTGCCCGTGCCAAAACGACTCCTCAGTCATTTGAGGATGTTAAAGATAAACTCAATGAGTTTAGTAACGCCAAAGTAGAGATAGAAGGATTTATTCTGCCTTCCGATGCCCTTGACATGGCAACCGATTCCATGCCCTTGATGTGGTTGTTTTGTTTCCCTAAAAACGACAAACTATTAAGCTATTGGGATACTGTTGCCGACCGCTTGTTCAAACTCCGCAATTGCATGAATATCCAAGGCGTAGTGCGACAATTGCCTTTGTTTGAACCGCCCATTGACCCTGCTTTGTTGGTAAAAGCAGCGGCAGCGGGCTTGGATTTGAATACTGTCTTGAATGATATGTTTGCGGCATTGCCCAACTACCGTTTCCAAGTGATGCTCCAAAAAGCCAACGAACTTTGCAGCGATGTAAAAGGGCTGGGCAATGAACTATTGTCGGCCTTAGAAAAAAAGGATGCCGAAACACTCTCCCTCCTGCGTTCAAGCCACGAAATAAAGATACTCGAACTCATGCGAGATATTAAAGTAAGCCAACGAGACGAGGCAAAGGAGAATTTGGATAGTTTGTTAAAAAATAAAAAAGTAGTAGAAGAGAGAGTGAGTTTTTACAGTAAAAATATAGCTACCAACTTAAATTCTTCCGAAAGACTCTATTTTTCTTCAACACAAACAGCAATTACCCTCCAAGAGATAATGGAGGTGAAGAATTATTTAGCTTCTGCTGCTGCGTTAGCACCTGATGTTAAAATTGGTTCGGGGTTTACAATTGGAGCAACTTTTGGAGGGGGAAATCTATCGAAATTTGAAGCATTTGCTGGAAATGCTTTACAATCAATTAGTACCTTCAATAGACTTCAAGCTGAAAGCGCAAATATGAAGGGTGTTTTTGAACGACGATTAGATGACTGGAAATTCCAAGCCAAAACTGCCGATTTGGAGTTAAAGCAAATGGATAAGCAGATAGTCGCCGCCGAAATCCGTTTGGCAATAGACTTCAAGCTGAAAGCGCAAATATGAAGGGTGTTTTTGAACGACGATTAGATGACTGGAAATTCCAAGCCAAAACTGCCGATTTGGAGTTAAAGCAAATGGATAAGCAGATAGTCGCCGCCGAAATCCGTTTGGTCATTGCCGAAAAAGATTTAGAAAACCACGACGTGCAGATTGAAAATGCCAAAGAGGTAGATGATTACATGTGGAGCAAATTCACCAATGCTGAGTTGTACGATTATATGGTGAAGGAACTTTCATCGGTCTATTTCCAAAGCTATCAGTTGGCTTATCAAACCGCCAAAAAAGCCGAGAAATGTTATCAGCATGAGTTAGGTGTTGAGCCTTCAACATCTTTCATTCAATTTGGCTATTGGGATAGCCTGAAACAGGGCTTGTTAAGCGGTGAAAAATTGCAGTATGATTTGCGCCGCTTAGAAAACGCCTACATGGAGCAAAACACCCGAGAATTTGAAATCACCAAACACATTTCTCTCAAACAACTTGACCCATTCCAATTGTTAAAACTGCGAGAAAACGGCTCTTGTGAAATTAACCTTCCCGAAGAACTCTTTGATTTAGATTTCCCTGGGCATTATTTCCGCAGAATCAAATCAGTGAGTATTACCATTCCCTGTATCTTAGGACCTTATACTTCGGTGAATGCAACGTTGCGGTTGGAGTCAAGTTCAACGAGAATTAGTACCAAAATATCGGAGGGCTATCCAAAGAAAAAGGATTCAGAAGACGATCGTTTTGTGAACAATTCGACTATAACTACTGCCATTGCCACCAGCAATGCCCAAAACGACAGTGGCGTATTCCAACTCAATTTCCAAGACGAGCGGTTTTTGCCATTTGAACGAGCAGGAGCGATTAGTACATGGAAGTTGGAATTAATGGAAGAAAAAAGTTTGCGCCAATTTGATTACAATACCATTTCGGATGTGGTGGTACATTTGAATTATACAGCAAGGGAAGATGCTGCCTTAAAATCAGCAGCCATCACTTACTTAAAAACACTAACTGATAATTTGGGGGGCATAACTTTTCAACGATTATTCTCCATTAAGCACGATTTTCCTAACGAGTGGCATCAGTGGCAACGCCAAAATCAACCCTTACAACTCACCTTAAAGAAATATCATTTT
>JBGAUP010000371.1:0-5103 GCA_044228585.1 Runella sp.
TTTGATTTATACTATTTCACGAAATTATTTTTATTTTTCAAGTCAAAAGTAAAAGAAAAATATAAAGCTTCATATTTCTTCATATATTTTTTTTTTCTTTCGTTTCAAAAGTTCAAGAAAACACAATAAAAGCTTATTTAATCCAAGCCCAGCGCTTTGCCCAATCGCTCAGGTACGCCTCTCTGAATTTTGACAAAGTGCGAGCGCCTTGCTGTTCACCCAAAAACATTTCAGGATTTACCACATCACTGTACCAATGTTTCCCCAAAGGATAGTCGTGTTGATTTGGTTTTCCAGGCCAAGGCACCGTGCTTACGTACGCCCCTTTTTGACCATCCAATTCTTTCACGCTGCTGTGCAGTACGTAGTCACTCACCTCAGGTTTTTTTGAAGAATACCTTACGGTATAAACGCCATTTCCAAGATAATACCCTGGCCATTCTTGTTTTTGAACCTCCAATGTAAAACAAACCGAATCGGGAGCGATGGCCAAAGCAGGGCCTTTAAAACGCCATTCAATGATTCCGTAGGCAGGAATTGTATCAGCGGTAGTAGTAGGACGTTCGAATATTGTCCTTGAGCTTCGCTGAATCGGAGTAAATGTTCCACCCCAACTTTCACCTTCAGGATGGTTGGGATTACCGTGCATGAGGTACCCCAACGATGGCGTATCCCCCATCTTAACGTGCCCTTTGTAATAATTCACAAAATCGGCCCCCATTGCGCCGTGACCTTTGACAAAGCTCTCATAATAAGCCGCTCCACTCATATTCTTAGGTGCTTTTTCGTCTTCCATAAACCACCCACGGTAGGTTGCATTGGCTTCAATCATCCACAAATTTGGGTGGTGCGATACGATGTATGAATAAGCATTTACGCTCCATTTTTTGTTGGGACCGCCAATCCAGTACACCCGAATATTTTTCTCAATTTCGGGCGCGTCGTACAGGGCTTGGGCAAGGTCTTCCAATCCTCCCCATACCAATACCCAAAGCGGCTGTTTGCTTTTCTTTTTGGCACACTGCACAATCCATTCCGACCCTTCGGTTGCTTTGGAAAAACCCGCATAAGGCGCTTCCGGAATGGTTCCTTGTTTACATACTCGTCGAAGCTGGTCAGGAGTAGCTAAATTTTTATTGTGAGCTATTAGTTGAGGAAAATCCTTTCCGTACAGGTCAATCATATCAAGCAAGTCTTTCTTGCGGCCTTTCCCAAAAGGAGAAGAAATGAGTCCCTCAATTTGAAACAAATCCGAATACATCATCAGATGTATCAGCGACTGGTTGTCATCAGGGTCGGTTCCGCCAATGTCAGTACTCACAATGATGCGCGGTTTTTGCTTGGTCTGCGCTGATGAAGGCCAGAAACCGCCTACTCCGACAAAACACAATACCAATAGTAATTTAAAATAAGACGGGCGCATATTTTTATTTTTTTACGATTTTAGTAACTTGAGTTCAAAAATTATCTTTTTACAGTATTTTTTTGAAATTATACGCAATAATACAGATTAAAAAGAAAATTATCGAAAATAAAGACAAAATTTCACAAATTATTTTTAGAGTACTTACAAATAAAATCCCCAGCACCAAAGATATGATTGGTACTGGGGATTTTATTTACCTTTTCTCTATTCCCAAACGGTAAACCCTCAATTGTAAACCTAAGATTATTCTACTGTACCCTTCCTTTTTCGTCATCCGCCGCATTATCGTTGTGCCGACGTTTTCTCGCAAAGGTTTCTTTTCCAAAGCGGTATGAAAATGCAATCCCTATCCGCTGTGTATCGGATTCATTGGTCTGAAAAAACTGAGCTTGCTTGATGCTGACTGAGCGGTTGTGACGAATCCACGAGTGAAATATATCTTCTACGGTGAGTCGAATCGTAGCTTTATCGTTCCACATTTTCTTCTGAACCGCTCCGCCCAATCGGTACATGCTATTGGTATAGGCTTGCCCATTGAGGTCTGAGCTTGCATAGTAACCCACCAAATCGGCACTCCAGCCTTCGCTGAATCGAAACTGATTAAATACCTCAAAACGAGCGATGTAGGCATCAGGGTTTAATCGTTCGGTGTAGCTCATGCCGTTGAGCCCGATGTGTGAAAGGCGTAAGGTATAGTTCAAATTCCACCATTTGGTAGGTGACACCGACACAGTGGTATTGAGCAATAACATAAAACCCGTGGCTACGTTGTTGGGTTGGGTCACAAAAATCGTATCGCGCGCCTCGGTGGTTTGAAAAATCACGTTGGTAAACTGGTTGTAACTCAAGCCCATCTGCAAAAATTGTTTGTGCTGAAATTTCAACTCGATACGATTCTGATACTGCGGCAACAACAAGGGATTCCCAGCGGTATAAGAATATTGGTCTCTAAAAAACACAAACGGATTCAGTGCCTGGTAATCGGGACGGTTGATACGGCGCGAAAAGCTCAGGTTGAACGAATTTTTGTTTAAACTATCCAATTTATAATTCAAAAAAACACTCGGAAACAATTGGGTATAGTGTTTGGTAAAACTACTTCCCGCCACTGCTTCATTGCCTAATTGGCGGCCTTGTGACTGCGTATTTTCAACCCGAAGCCCAGCTTGTATCCCCAAACGTTTCCATTCTTTGCGGGCATTGAGGTACGCTCCATTGATATTTTCCCAGTACTTAAAATGATTCGACTTCCGATTGTCCATCGTTGCAATGCCGTTGATAACATCAAAATAATGAGCTTGGTTATCATTTTTGACAATACTTGATTTTACGCCCGCTTCCCACATCGCCTTGTTTCTCAGCGGATGGACATAATCGGCTTTGGCGGTGTAGATGTCAATCCTGCCCGGCACGACGTACAAAAACTCGTTAGCGGCGTTGACATGTCCTTTTGACGAATACCCAAAATTACGAATCTGCTGATTTCCACCTGACTGGTAGCGTAGGTAATTCACATCGCCCGTCAGTTCGCGACCCGCTTTACTAAAACGATGTTGGAAGTTGAGATTTCCACCCGTATTCTTTCGTTTGTCAGCTGAGAGGGTATTCCCATCTCCTCTTGTGGTTAGTTGCCGAGTCGCATTGTAGTTCTCGCTGTCATATGCCAAACGTCCTTCTCCATTGCGGCGGTTCACATTCAGTAGCATCCCAATCGTCGTTTTAGAGGTCACAGCATAGTCCACGCCCATCACACCATTGAAGCCTTCACTGTCGGATTTCTGAAAGTTATTCAACAATACCGACGACATGGGTTGGCCTGTTTCGTCATAAAACCGTCGGTCGAACAAATCGTTGGTATAATTTCGGTCTTTATTTACCCCCAAATTCCCAAAGAGGTTCAGCTTTTGATGGTTGTAATTTAGGTTCAAACTTCCATAATTACGCCCATACACCCCTTGACTCGACGCCGCCGAGACATTCCCCGTAAACCCTCCTACCCTATTTTTTTTCAGACGAATATTGATGATGGCATTGCCAGCGGCATCATACTTGGCAGAGGGATTGTCCATCAATTCTATTTTATCTAACATCCCACCCGGCAGCGATTTTAAGTACGCGGCCAAATCTTGCCCCGACATATACGTAGGCCGACCGTCTATTAGCACCAATACCCCCACTTTGCCGTTGAGGCTAACGTCGCCGTTGACACCAATCGTCACCCCAGGTGTCTTTTCAAGTACTTCGAGGGTATTGCTTGTAGCGCTACTAATCATGGACTCGACATTGACAACCGTCTTGTCCATTTCCTGTTCAATCAATGGTCGTTTGGCCTTCACAATCACCTCTTTCAGTTCTGTACTTTTCGCTGGAAGCAAAATAATAATAGGCAATGTAACAATCGCATGGGCGTCGTCAATGGTAAGCGAGGCACTTTTATATGGTTTTTGGCCAACGGCGGTCACCCACAAACGGTAGGTGTCATTGCGAAGATTACGAAATTGAAATTTCCCGTTCAAATCGGCTATTTCGCCTGCCATCATGGTAGAGTCAGACGCTTTTACTAATTTGACCGTTGCCCCTATCACTGCTTCATTTTGGGTATCTTTGACCGTTCCTGAAATGGTCTTGGAAGTTGTTTGGGCTGCCCCAACATACGATAAAAGGGTTAATAATAAAATGGCTGATGTTTTCATGGACGTGTGTTTTTTGAGCGGGGGTCAATGTTGACGAACCAAATTTGCACTGTCGGTTTTGCGCTCTAAAAAAAACCTGTCGTATCTTGCCAAATGTCTGACGGAATGCTGATTTTGGGTGTCGAGCTGATTGGTGGACTTCCAAAAGGTTTCCGTCAGGGTTTTGACAGTGTTCGTCCCGAAAATAGCCCTATATCTCCCGAATTATCCAACTTTGCTGCCAGTTCAGTCAATACATTAAACAGTACGACCATGAGTACTCCACAAAGCCACTGGTTAACCTCTTTTTTCGGGAAGAATCTCTATATTTATTTATCGCTTCTGTTCAGCATCCCCTTGTTTTTGATGATTGAAATCTACGTCAGAAACTTAGGAATCCACGAAGATGAAGCCACCGCCAGCGCGATTACGTTCTTTTTGGTAGTAGGTGTATTTGCAGGGAGGTATCTTTCTCAGCTTTGGATATCTACCACAAAACCAATTGAAAATGAATACATTGCAATCGTTACTTTACTACTTGTTGGATGCGTAATTGGGATATTTGTTCTTCCTTTTCAACACAATAAGCTTATAAAATTCCTGTTTTGGATTCCACTCTTTTCTATTACTTTACTTTTGGGGGGGCTGATAAAAATGGTCAGACACAATGTGCAATTTCAATTGCGGGAAGCCCAAACGTCGGCATCCCAAAGTAAGAGCGAGTTACAATTGCTACAGTCGCAATTGAGTCCGCACTTTTTGTTCAATACGCTCAATAATCTGTACGGTTTATCGCTTACCCAACACGAAAAAATGCCGCCGCTTCTGCTCAAACTGGCCGATTTGCTGCGTTACTCAGTCTATGACACCAAAGAATTGTTTGTACCTTTAGAAGATGAACTGACCTATATCAACAACTATGTTGATTTTGAAAAAATACGCATTGGAGAACGCTTGATTTTGAAGGAAACGATGGAATCTTTACCTCGTCCCGACATCAAAATC
>JBGAUP010000372.1:0-5087 GCA_044228585.1 Runella sp.
ACTACTTTTTACGAGTATCAGGAGTCAGATTAATTTTATTCAGACCATCGATGTGGCAGATGTCAAGATTTGGTAATATGATCACCTATCGAAACCCATTCGATAAACCATCCCCACTTGGCGATTCAATGCAGAACACCTACGTCAGAAGGGGGGCGGTTATCATGCTATTTTTTTCGATGGCAGCGGCCTCATATTCGCAAAAGTGGTAAGCACACTTTTGGAAAGGGTTTATACTGTTGGACTGCCCGTGCGGTCTGGCTGTGACTCATCTATAAAAGAGATCTTGTAAATTGGTGGTATTGCCGTATGCGTGTAGTTAATCATAATGCTTTTTATCGCCAGGCGACCCCGTACGAGGCTCTACAAACCCCAACAATATCAAAACTCAAATCTGGGGGGAAGACTCCTCTTGAAACACTATGCCAATATACTTATAGAACGTCAAATTACATTGATTCAATTTTCTAATTTACTGACTATTGATACTTATTTCTGGAAATCACCCTTTATGAAGTTCCAATTCACAAGTCAAAATTTAATGTCATTTCTCGCTTTCAAGACGATGCCATTATTTATTAGCGCACTCGAACACCGACTGGTAAGCGTAGCAGACCACAACCCAAAGAATCTTAGTAAACAATACCTAACTTTATGCTATGACGGCCGAGAAATCAAAGTCTTTTCTGGTTTTGCCTATTCAAAGTCAATATAGAAAAATCTATAGTCCACTAAATGTAATGCTGAGTATTGGTCTGACGGAACGTCTGGGAGACCCCGTTTGACCTGCAAACAGCAAAACAAGTTTAGTACTACCAAATCTCTATTGCCTACTACTTGGATTCAACTAAAATCAAGGCTGTTAAAATCTGTTTTGTAATGATACAAACCTATCAGGTTGGCATTTCTTTAAAACCAAGTTTTAACACATACGCATTGAGGACAAACCCTCCAATTCAATCAATTTAGGATCAGGCAGGTAGTTCTTTAGACATTGACTTTTTTATTCGGATAAGTTGATGGCTTTTGTGTTGTAGTAACAAAATCAGGACTTTCACTTGCAGAAGTTGATACAGAACGGTACATTTCGTCTTAGAACAAGCGAGCGTATCCATCAAATAAAACTATTTTGGTGTATTTTCTTCGGGTGTCTCCAGACTGCAACTGTTACTGAATGAATAGACTCCCATTTGCAGCCCCCAACATACCGCTATCTTTGCTGATAACCTTATGAGTATAAATTTTTTGGTACAAAATCCAAAACGCAGCGATATGGTGTATATATCGCATGAACCAATTCCCCTCGAAAACAGGATGAATTATACGCCTTTTGCCTATATCCATCGCATGGTTTCAACAACTATCTTGTTGATACTGACGACCAAAGAAAGGCTTACCGACAACCAGCAAATTGAGGCGGCATACCAAAGCCTCAAAAGAGTAAAATATCGAAGAGCATCACTATTCGCCCTACATTGAGAAACGACAAAAGGTTAATCAGATGGCAGTTGATTGATTAAAAAACACTTTTAACAACTTTATAAACAGACCTTTAATCATCATGAACACTACTTCAAAATCGCAAAAAAACGCCCTTGTTTTGGGAGGAAGCCTCGGCGGACTACTGGCCGCTCGGGTATTAAGCAATCATTTTGAACAAGTAACTATTCTGGAAAAAGACCCCGTGCATCGTGTACCCGAATCACGTAAGGGACAACCTCAAACCCAGCATTTGCATGGGTTGCTTCCCGCAGGGCTGCGGGTGCTAAATCATTATTTTCCCAACATTGAAGACGATATGTCGGCTAACGGAGCCAACGTGATGGATTTTGCCGAAACGATGAACTGGTTTTCTTATGGGGGCTTCAAAAAACGCTTTAAGATTGGAATTAATGCCGTTACGGTGAGTCGCCCTATGCTCGAACATATTGTGCGGGAGCGGGTATTGGCACTACCCAACGTACCTTTACAAGACAATACAGCCGTGAAGAAATTGCTTACCTCATCCGATTGTCAACAAGTATTGGGCGTAGAAATCGAAGAAAAAACCAATGGACAAACCCAACAGTTACGGGCCGATTTGGTCATAGATGCTACGGGCCGAGGCTCCAAAACACCCCAATGGTTGAAAGAGTTGGGGTATGAGGCCCCCGAAGTAAGCGAAGTAAAAGTAAACGTAGGTTATACCACACGAGTCTATAAACGAGACCCTGCTGATAGTCTCGGGCAAGACTGGATGCTCTATACACCCCAAGCTCCGCAAGAAACCCGCTTTGGAGGGCTATTTCCCGTCGAAGGCAACAAGTGGGTGCTAACCGTAGGTGGCTGGCATGGCGACCACGCCGCTACCGACGAAAAAGGTTTCATAGAGTTTGTGAAGCAATTGCCCCATCCGAGTTTTTATGAAGTGGCAAGTCATGCAGAACCTCTTACGGACGTAATTCCGTTTAAATTTCCGCTGAGTTTGCGTCGCCATTACGAAAAACTAACCCAATTCCCAACGGGCTTTTTGGTACTGGGCGATGCCATCACGAGCTTTAATCCTACCTATGGGCAAGGGATGTCATCGGCCGCTTTGCAGGCAGAAGCCTTAGATAAGGTCTTACAACAAAAACCTGTTCCTGAACAATTGTGGAAAAATTACTTCAAAGCCGTTAATCCTATTGTGGATATGATTTGGCAATTGGCTACGGGAGAAGATTTTAGATTTGCCGAAACCACAGGCAAACGCCCTGCGGGTATCAATCTCATCAACAAGTACGTGGCCAAGGTACACAAAGCAAGCCTGAAAGATGAGGTAGTGTGCGGAGCGTTTTTGCACGTAATGGGATTGCTCAAACCACCCACCTCTCTTTTTCATCCGCTCATCTTTTGGCGAGTGATGAGGGCGTAAAGAAGCAAACCAATCTGGTTATGTAGTGAAGGGTGTTTTCACCCTTCACTATTGGGTTTTAGGTTTCCAAGGTTGTTGGTAATGAATACTTTTTCGATGCTCCCATGAGCTTGGCAATACTCGCCAATAGGCCGAACAGGGCGTCTTGTAACCAATAGGGCATCCCTGCAATTCGGTATTCTTTCCTCATTTGATACATGAGATAAGCGGTAGGCAATAACGGTACTTTTGCCCAATCACCCCCGTTTTGCATGGCATCTTCGCCCATGGTTTGGAGCATCCATTCGATATTGAGAGCGGGTTCATACCAAAATTTTGCCACCAATGGCTCGCTGTTGCTACCATTTCTAAACGTATGTGCTTCGCCAGCTTGTACCAATACGGTATCACCCACGTTGGCAATGATTTCTTTACCATTCACTACTGCAACCATCTGACCGCTGATGACTTCAAAGCCTTCTAACTGTTGGGTATGAACGTGGGCAGGAGGGCCTTTTTTCCCTGCACTCAATGTTAAGACTCCTTCACTTCGTTGTCCAAAAGTTTGTTCACGAAGCTGGTTGAATTCGAGTTTCTCACCGATTTTATGAAGGTCAATGGGCTTTTTCATAATGAGTTGTGGGCAGGAGGGCCTTTTTTCCCTGCACTCAATGTTAAGACTCCTTCACTTCGTTGTCCAAAAGTTTGTTCACGAAGCTGGTTGAATTCGAGTTTCTCACCGATTTTATGAAGGTCAATGGGCTTTTTCATAATGAGTTGAAATGATTAGAATGTAGAAGTTCTGGTTGGTTTTGAATAAGACAAAATTACTTACGTAGATCAGCCCAGGGCTATTTTTACACCAACGTCAATCCAATCTTTGCTGAGGCTTCGAGGGCTTGGTCGTCATTCCAAGTAGGTTTGAGTATCAGCCCATTCATCGCAGTTGTTGCCTCGGCCAACGCACTGTCATTGTGAAGTGCAATTGGGCATTTTCCGTATTGCTTATAGGGTTCGATGCTGGTATAAACCTTGTCCTGAAAATCTTGGTCAAAATAGAATTGGCTCGTAAAGCGGAGCGTCTCGCCCACAAAGACTTTGAAGTGGATATGTGGGACTCGCCCTTCGTACCACCCTGGAAAAATGGTATTGAATTCTACTAAACCATTTTTGTTAGCATGTTGGCGTCCTCTCAAAAACTTGGCGTCGGTAACGGGGTCAGCGTGGTACTCTTCACCTATTTTTTTGCCGTTACTTCCAATGAACATAAATGTTTTCCATAAATCATGGGCGATTTCTTCGGGGTAACCGCTATACACGCCTTCGGCGTCGCAGTGCCAAAGCTCAACTACGGCTCCTTCGATGGGTTTGCAATCGGTGGCGTTTAGAATCTGCATTTTTAGGTTCATGGGCTTTCCTTTTCTCCCTTCCACGATGCCTTTTCGGTTGGGCGAAGGAAAATAAAAAGGACCTTCTACTTGTGGTGACGTAAGTACACATACGTCAGCGTTCAAGACGGGGGCGGCAGTTACTTTCAAATTGGGGTTATTGGTCTGTAACATTCCCCACCGCAGGATGCGATGTCGGTTAAACCATGAGGTGAGACCGCCTACACCCAACACACCCAGCGTGCCGAGGAGGAATTTTCTTCTGGTAGTCATTGCTTTATAAAATCTTGAAGGTCGGTAAGGAAGGCTAATAACCCAGCTTACCGACCGCAGGTTACTTTATTTTCCCTTGAATCCAGCCAATAACGCCACTCGCCACAGCTCCCAAAGCAGTGTTGCTAATGGTATCGAAAAGCGCCATCGAAACGGTCATAAAATTGAAGGTAGTGAGCATCCACAAATCAAACCAAAAAATGATTAAGAAGCATATCCAAGCCCCTGTGGTGAGTCCTCCAATAAAGGTAGTAACGTTAGATTTGTAGATGAAAATCGCCAAAATCAGGCTCAAAATGAGCTGTGCTAAGGCGATGAATGCAAAATTGGGGTTTTGGTTATAGACACTTCCCATAGCTTTAATCATATCGGCCATGGTATCTTTGAGCAGAAATTCAAATAAGATACCACCTACTACAAAGAGTGTAAGGCCACCGCCGAGTGCAGAGAGAATGACTTTCTTGTTCATGATTGAAAATAGTTTAGAGGTTTAAAAATGATATTGACTTTTGTTGAAGCAAAGTTACCCATGATTGATAGTCAGTACATCAGTA
>JBGAUP010000016.1:0-12403 GCA_044228585.1 Runella sp.
GCTTACTGGGACGACGGCTCACAAGTAGTAGCTCCGCACGATAAAAACATTATTGGCGAAGTAAATGCGATTCAATCTATTGACGACATCAAATTTGAGGGCGATACTTCTAAGATTCACTTCATTGGCAAAGAAGTTGACGATAAATACATTGCCCAAATTCTATCTCTTTCTATTTCAAAAGACGCGATTGCGCGGCAAAAAGACCTCAAAATTGTATTTACCCCCATTCACGGAACGGGCGTAACGCTGGTGCCAACCTTGCTATCGCGGATGGGGTTTGAAAACGTAACCGTTATCACCGAACAAGCCGAGCCTAATGGAAATGGCTATTTCCCAACGGTAGTATATCCCAATCCCGAAGAGTCGGAAGCGATGTCTATGGCCGTAGCAAAAGCCAAAGAAATTGACGCAGATTTGGTGTTGGGAACCGACCCCGACGCCGACCGGGTGGGGATTGCCGTTAAAAATCACCACGGTGAAATCCAGCTATTAAACGGAAACCAAACCGCCACAGTATTAATTTATTATCTGCTTCAAGCGTGGAAAGAAGCGGGCAAATTAACAGGAAAAGAATTTGTTTGTAAGACCATCGTTACCACCGACTTGATTGATAAAATGGCGGCAGGCTATGGGGTTCATTGTTATAACACACTCACAGGCTTTAAATATATTGCCCAAGTAATCAGGGAGTTGGAAGGCCAGCAAAAATTCATTGGCGGTGGTGAAGAAAGTTACGGTTATTTGATTGGAGATGCCGTACGCGACAAAGACGCGATTGCCAGTTGCGGGATGATTGCTGAGTTGACGGCCTACGCCAAAGACAAAGGGTTGAGCCTTTTTGACATGCTAATGGAAGTCTATAAACAATTTGGCTTCTACTACGAAGGTCTGATTTCGCTCACGATGAAAGGCAAATCGGGTGCAGAAGAAATTCAGCAAATGATGGCTAATTTTCGGGCGAACCCTCCCGCTTCGCTGGCAGGTTCGCCTGTGGTACGCATTGACGATTACAAATTTTTGAAGCGTACCGAAAACGGTGTTACGGTTGACATCCCGTCGGGTAGTATGGGCATTGAATCATCCAACGTACTCCAATTTTTTACCGAAGATGGTACCAAATTTACCTGCCGTCCATCTGGAACAGAGCCTAAAATTAAGTTTTATGTAGGCGTAGTGGGTAAACTGGAACGCAACGAAGACTTTGATTCGGTGTATGATTCACTCAAGCAGAAAGTAAAGTCAATAGGCGAAGAACTGAACCTGAAATAGGGTTAATTACTAAATTATTTAAAAAATATTTGTTTGAAAGGAATAAAAACGCGTATATTCACGTTACGTTTAGAGCCTTGGTGCAAATCAAGGCTTTTCATCATAGGTTAAGTGTGAGAAAAGCCATTCGCTTATAGCGAAATGGCTTTTTTGTTTTGCGTCTTGTTCCTTAATTTTACAATTCATTTACATCATCACTCAGACGCTTACTTTTTCATCCTGAACCCTTTCATAATGAGGAAAATTAAAATTGTTTTGTATCTGTTTCCCCTCTGGACTGGGGTAGCACTCAACTTAGCAGGTTACGCGCAAGAGGCCAATTATGAGCGTGATTATAAACGCGCTGTGGCCTTGTACAAAACAGGTGAGTATGCACTGGCCATGAATGATTTATTGCCTCTTACTTCGCGCAAACATCAAAATGGTCTGGTTCCTTTTGCGCATTATTATTATGCTTTGGCCGCCCAAAAGACCAAAAATTTGGCCGAAAGTCGCCAAATGCTCATGCAGTTGCGAGAACGTTTTCCCGACTGGAAAAAAATGGATGAAGTATCTTATCTATTAGCTGATTTGGCATTTCGTGAACAACAATTTGGCGAAGCACTGGATTATCTGGGGGAAATTACCAACGCCTCAGTAAAAAAAGATGCAGAGACGTTGAAACGGGTACATATAACCCAACTAAAAGACTTAAAATACCTCAAAGCGCTTAATCGTCAATACCCTTCTGAAAAAGTGATTGCGCTGACATTGATTGATTTAATTCAAAAGACGTCTAATGATAAAGCAGATTTGGAACTGTCGGACGAACTCACCAATCGTTTTGGGGCAACTCCCGCCCAATCTTCTTCAGCGGTAGTTACTCCCATCCGACAGAAAACGAACAATCTCCAAAAAGGCTACTACAATGTAGCCGTTGCGTTGCCTTTTCGACTCAAAGACTTTAGTCCAAATCAGCGGGTTCGTACGAATCAATTTGCTTATGATATGTACGAGGGTATGAAATTGGCAAAAGCTAAATTGCAACAAGAGGGAATATTAGTCAATATGTTCACGTACGACGTCGGAAATGACCCCGAGGATATGCTGGATATAGTGAATAATACCAATTTTGCCCAAACTGATTTAATTGTAGGCCCCGTTTATAACGAACCCGCCCACCTTGCTGCTGACTTTGCCGAAACCAATAACATTTATTTTGTACACCCTACGACCCTCTCAACCGATATTTTAATCAATCATCCCAATACCTTGATGCTTCAACCGTCGTTTGATCGGCAAGCAGCCCAAGGTTTCGATTTTATGCGCTCTTTGCCGTCAACTACCGCCCGTAAAGTAGCCATATACTACGGTTCGGCCCGACGCGATTCGACCTTGGCAGCAGCGTATCGAACCAAGGCAATGGAAGCGGGTTTTCAGGTTGCTGATTTTCGTAAAACGCGTGAAAAATTAGACTCTACGGCGACTATTGCAGAGTGGAATAAGCCAGGGCACATCGCTGTTTTTAGCAGTAGCGAAACCGATGGCAACAAGGTGATAGGGATGCTGACCAAACGGCGCATCAATGCACCGATGCTTGTCACTGCCTCTTCTTTCAATTTACAGAATCTTCAATCGTCATCATTTTCGGAGCGGGACATTTATTTAATGGACACTGAATTTATTGACAATTCAAAACCACAAGTGCGTGATTTTCAGACCAATTATTTTAATAAACGTAATACTCTTCCGTCTATTTATGCCTTACAGGGATACGATACTTTGCTTTTCTTTGGACGCCTGCTTCACAAATACCGAAATCAGCTTCGAAGTGGCTTAGATGTTCGTATTTATGAGGACGATTATCTGCTTTCAGGCTTTAACTATCAGAAATCCAACGACAATCAGGTAGTCCCGATTCTTCAATTGAACGACATGAAATGGGTGAGAGCCAATGGACAATAGCCTCGTAGTAAATTAAGTTGTATTCTCCATAATCAATATTTTTCAAATGCAAATTACGCAAAGTCAAGCACTTTTTGAAAGAGCCAAACAATACATTCCAGGCGGGGTAAATTCCCCCGTGAGAGCGTTTAGGGCGGTGGGTGGTTCGCCAATTTTTATTAAGTCGGCCAAAGGCCCTTATATCTATGACGAAGACGGAAATCAATACTTAGAATTTATTAACTCATGGGGGCCTATGATTTTGGGTCATGCCCACGAATTGATTGAAAAGGCAGTTTCGGATGCTATTCAAAATTCATTTTCGTTTGGTGCCCCTACCCGCAAGGAAGTCGAAATGGCCGAACTGATTATCAGTATGGTTCCTTCGGTAGAAAAAGTACGAATGGTCAATTCAGGTACTGAGGCCACCATGTCGGCCATTCGGGTGGCGCGTGGCTATACAGGTCGTGACAAGATTATCAAATTTGAAGGCTGTTATCACGGCCACGGCGATAGTTTTTTGATTGCTGCAGGAAGTGGCGCCGTTACGATGGGGGTACCTGATAGCCCTGGTGTCACCAAAGGAGTTGCCAACGACACCCTCACTGCACCTTTCAATGACCTGATAGCCCTCGAACAACTCATAGACGCCAACAAAGGCCAAATCGCCGCGTTGATTTTAGAACCCGTCGTAGGAAATATGGGCTGCGTTTTACCCAACGAAGGCTATTTGGAAGCCATCCGTAGTCTTTGTACCAAAGAAGGAATTGTTTTGATTTTCGACGAAGTGATGACAGGCTTTCGTTTGGCCAAAGGCGGCGCCCAAGAACGCTTCGGAATTGTGCCCGATATGACGACCATGGGCAAAATCATCGGAGGCGGTATGCCCGTAGGAGCTTATGGTGGCAAGCGTGAAATCATGGACTGCGTATCGCCTGCAGGGCCTGTGTATCAGGCAGGTACCCTTTCGGGCAATCCGATAGCGATGTCGGCGGGTTTAGAGATTTTAAGATACTTAGAAGCAAATCCAGAAGTATATACGCGACTCGATGAGGTAGGTCATAAAATCACGTCAGGATTTAAAACTTCGCTCCAAAAATTGGGATTGAACTTCACCATCAATCAGATTGGTTCGATGTTTACCCTTTTTATGACCGACCAACCCGTGACTGACTTTACCTCTGCCAAAGCGTCTGACTTGGCTTTGTTTGGCCGCTATTTTCAAGCCATGCTCAAGCGCGGTATTTATTTAGCGCCTTCGCAGTTTGAAAGTTTATTCTTCTCCTACGCCCTTGAGGATGCGCACATTCAACAATTGATTGAAGCCAATGAAGAGGCGTTGCATGAAGTGATATAACCTAATAAAATTCCTTTGCCGAAAGTCGAGAACTTTCGGCAAAGGAATCAATTCATTCCTATCGTAAATCCATACTTTCCTTTTTGTCCCAAAGCCTTGTTAGTCAATATAATCCGCTGCACGGGGCGATTGTCCCACTTGGTTTTGAAACTAACGTATTCCATCCCCTCCGTTGAAGGAAAATCGGTCGAAATACTCCAAAGTTTAGGGTCATATTGAAGCGTAAAGCTTTGGTTTTTAGGCGTTTTAAGCAATACTTTTCCTGGCATTGACACATCTACGTCACATACGGTCATGAAGACTTGCTGTAACGAACTCGGTTTTTGTTCCAACACATAATCATCGTTGATTTCTACGGTATTTTTGACGCGGTTCAGTTTCACCGTCCGATTCCAAGTCTGGATTCCAGCGGCCTTGTCATAACTTGGCGCAATGTCCATTGTTAAGGTCGCTTCTTTGTCCGAAAAAATAGGTTTGACATTTTGGGCCTCGTAACTGCGTCCTGCCAACTGCCCTACCCCATTGATAATCGGTAAGTTATGGTACTGCGATTGGGTAAACCATAATTCATAGCGTCTCGATGAAAACGTACGAGCGGTATAATTGCCTCGACCCGCATCAATGATAACAGGTTCGCCATTGGCATACAGCAAAAAGTCACCTACGTCGTTGTGATTATGACTTTCGGCATTGTGGCCGCCGTGCGTGGCCATATAAAAACCATTGTTAGCCCGTGCCGTCAGCACCTGAATATCGCCAAACCAAGCCTCTTTTACGGGTTCAAAAGTATTTTTTTGTGCGCCTATATTCTTGACAGTAAGTAGGTTTTGGATTTTTCGCATCCGATGAAAGCCATTATTAGAAATAGCCAACGGATATTTTTCGATGGCCCATTTACCAAATTGTGCCAGTTGTGCATCTTTGATTTTTTGCCCAAAACGATACAGCATAATCCCGTCGGGTTTGAGCTTAGGGTCGGCATCGGCAAAGTTGACAAAATAATCGTCGGCGATGTGGGTTTTATACACGTATGAGGCCATTTTCTGAATCAATGGTTCACCGTAAATATCTACCTTACCCTTGGTCGCTGCCTCGAGAAGTTCGAGACAATCAAACACACAAGCCCCCGCGGCAAACCAATAGCTTGGCCCTTCGTCACAACCGCCGTCTTCGCCTAAACCATTAAGGTATAAATCCAAACCAAGCATAGAAGCGTGTAGCATTTGGGCACGGCGATTGTCGTCTTTTTCCAACAATAGGGTAGCGGTCATCCAGTTGGACATAATCCAAGGATTCCAGTTGTTGACGGCATTTTTTTTACTCATCCAACCGTAGCGGTCGGGATTCTTGAGCATGGGAATAAAAATTCGCTGATTGGTTTCGCGATAGATTCGTTTGCGAATAAGCTTGTTGATTTTATCTAACTTTTCCCCTACAAAATAGTCGGCAAAAGCCAACACAGCCCCCGTTTCAGCCGAGAATAAATCTACAATATGGTCTTCTACGTTGGGCAAACCTGTACCACTGATGTGCGCTGGCACTCCCCAAAACCTATCTTCCCACATAGACCAGACTCCGTTGAAGATAGCTTCCGTAAAGCGACCTTTGTCTTCTACACTTTCGGCCAAAACTAAGTCAATCAGAGCATTACGTTTAGCAAAAGAGATTTTGCTGTGGCGTTCACGGTCGCCTGAGCGCACAAAATCCATCGAAATCGTGGCCGAAATCGGTTCAAATTTGTAATCCAATGCCGCTTCTCCTGCCTTGATAGTACGCACAATGACAGAATCAGGCAGTGCCACTTTCCACTCATCAGCAGTTTTGGGATAAGGCTTGAATTGATTTTGTGGTGTAAGAGCCAGTGTGACCTCCGCCAAAGAATACTTTTTGCCCAAAATATTGCGCTGAGTTACTTGGGAATACGCACAAGCAGAAAGTATAAGTAAAGAAAAGAGAAGTACTTTTTTCATAGTATATCGGGTATTGAGGGGGTAAATCATTCTTCTTTCAAAATAGATAGCAATAGGTAAGCTTAGCGACTGTTTTTGAGGATGTTAAAACGATGATGACAGCTATTAAATCGCTAAAAATGCCGTAATGGTAAGACACGATTTGTCGTTAATCTAAAAATCTGAATCGTTACAAGTAAAAACACGTTATTTGCAGTTTTACTTATATCAATCGTTGATTTTTTGACTTTCTCTAACATAAACGTTCCAATTAACCCATGTTTTTAAGAAAACAGGCGAATCTCAAACTCGCTACCTCGCTCGGAGTGGCCTTTGTGGTAGTTTCGTGCATGAAAATGCCACGCAACAGCCAACTCGTTTCTATCAAAGAAGACCCTGCCAAATTGGCCGCCAAAGCCAAAGAAATCCGCGAAAAAACGCCCGCTAAATTGGCCGATGGACTCCAAATGAGCCTTTGGGCTTCTGATTCTCTTGCCCCCGATCCCGTGGCAATGGCCATAGATGAGCAAGGTCGAATCTATCTCAACCGTACCAATCGCCAGAAAAACTCCGAGTTCGATATTCGTGGCCACCGCGATTGGATGACCGAATCTATTGGTTTGCAAAGCGTTGAAGATCGTCGTGCTTTTTTGCGTAAAACTTTTTCGGCAGAACGCAGCAAAGAAAACGAATGGTTGCCTGATTTGAACGAAGACGGCGTACACGATTGGAAGGATTTAGCCGTGGAAAAAGACGAAATCTGGCGCTTAGAAGATACCGACAATGATGGCTTCGCGGACGTATCTCTGCGTATTTTAGAAGATTTTTATGACGAAGTCACCGACGTAGCAGGAGGGATGTTGGTACGAGCAGGAGAGATTTTTGTGGGAATTGCCCCCGATTTGTGGCGTGTGAAAGATACCAACGGAGATGGTATCATGGACAAAAAAACCTCTATTAGCCACGGTTATGGAGTACACATCGGCTTTAGTGGTCACGGGATGTCGGGCGTCACCGAAGGGCCTGATGGGCGAATTTATTGGAATATTGGCGACATTGGCGCCAATATCACCGCTCCTGATGGCAAAAAATGGGAAAACCCTAATTCGGGTATCATTGCCCGTTCTAACCCCGATGGCTCTGATTTTGAGATATTTGCCTCTGGTCTGCGCAACACCCACGAGTTTGTGTTTGATGAATATGGCAACTTGATTTCATCCGACAACGACGGCGACCACCCGGGCGAAAGCGAGCGTTTGGTGCACGTAGTGCAGGGCCACGACGCTGGTTGGCGTTCTAACTGGCAGTACGGTAAATATACCGACCCCCGAAACAATAAATATAATGTGTGGATGAACGAAAAACTCTACAAGCCTCGTTGGGATGGGCAAGCCGCCTACATCATTCCACCGATTATGAACTATCACAATGGCCCCACAGGAATGGAATACAACCCTGGTACGGCATTGGGTTCGGAGTGGAAAAATAAGTTTTTCTTGGTTGAATTTGTCGGGACTCCCTCACGATCTCACATTTGGTCTTTCGGTTTAAAACCGAAAGGAGCCACGTTTGAACTCGACGGCGAAAAAGACATCCTCAGCGGTATTCTTCCTACGGGTATCAAATTTGGCCCCGATGGGGCACTTTACGTAGCCGACTGGATTAACGGCTGGGATACCAAAAACTACGGACGCGTTTGGAAAATTGATGTGACCAAAGATAAAAATGATTTGGCCGCCGTTCGTCAAGAAACCAAACGTTTGATTCAACTCAACTACGCCGCCCAAACCGAAGAGATGCTGTATTCTTTGCTTTCTTACGGAGATATGCGGGTGCGCCAAAAAGCACAGTTTGAGTTGGTGAATCGTGGTAAAAAAGGGCTTCCACAGTTGACCAAAGCCATTGAACAAACCCAAAGCCAATTGGCACGAATTCATGGAATTTGGGGCGTAGGGCAATTGGCCCGCCAAGACAAAGCCTACGCTTCGGCCCTGATGCCCTTGTTGAAAGACAAAGACAACGAAATCATTGCCCAAGCTGCCAAAATGCTGGGCGATGCGCGTATTGCAGAAGCCGCAAATGATTTAATTCCGTTGCTCAAAAACGCCAACCCAAGAGTACGTTTCTACGCCGCAGAAGCCCTCGGACGCGTAGCTTATGCCGATGCCGTTACGCCATTGCTTGAGATGATTGCTGCCAACAACGACGAAGATGTTTATCTGCGCCACGCGGGAGTGGTGGCTTTGGCTAAAATTGGGAACGTAGAACCGATTGCTGCCTTGGTCAACAATCCAAGTAAAGCACTACGCACGGCTTCAGTGTTGGTTTTGAGACGTTTAAGAAATGAAAAGGTAGCACTTTTCTTAAACGACAAAGACGAATACATCGTAGCCGAAGCCGCTCGTGCCATCAACGACGACCTTTCTATTGTTGGGGCATTACCTGCGCTGGCTGCAACGTTGAAAGAAACTCGTTTCACTTCTGAAGTGATTTTACGGAGAGCTATCAATGCCGCGTTGCGCGTAGGCGGTGATAAAGAACTTCAATTGATGTTGGACTTTGCTCGTCGCACCGACCTCAAAGAAGACATAAAAGCAGAAGCCTTGGCTGCTTTAGGAACGTGGGCCAATCCCTCTTTTACCGACCGGGTAGATGGCCGTTATCGCGGTAAAATCGAACGCGACCCCGCCGCCGTAAAAGTCAAAGTGTTGCCTTACATCAATGAGTTTTTGAAGGAGAAAAACACTGACCCTCTTGCGGCGATTGTAGGTTTGATTGCTGATGTGAAAATTACCGAGGCCAACGAGCAACTCGTAACGATTTTTGAAAGCAGTGAAAGCCCTCGCGTCAAAGGAGCGATTTTGACCGCACTGAATCAGCTTGGATACGCTCAAATTGATGCTATCATCAAAAAAGGCATGGAGGATAAAGAAGAAACAGTGCGTACGGTAGCGTTGGGGCTGCTGAACAACAATAACGTCACCAAAGCCAGCCTTCCCGTTATTGTGAATTCTATTTTTACCAAAGGAACAACACGCGAGCAACAAAAAATGCTCGAAGTATTGGGCAAAATGGACGCCGACAAAACCCAAGTAATTTTGGAGGGTTTGATTGACCAACTAAAAGATAAAAAACTTTCACCCAATTTGTCGTTAGAATTAAAAGAAGCTGTGGACGCGTCGGGCGTAGCTACTTTGAAACAGAAGATGGCTACGTTAAAACCCAACGCTTCAGCCTTGGACGAGTACGCCGAAACGCTCTTTGGAGGAAATCGCTTTGCGGGGCGTAATATTTTCAACAACAACTCTACTGCCCAGTGCGTGCGTTGCCACGCAGTAAGTAATACAGGCGGTGCAGTAGGCCCAGCCTTGACTCACATTGGAGATGTATTGACCCGCGAACAATTGTTGCAAGCCCTCGTCGAACCAAGTGCACGTCTTGCGCCAGGGTTTGGGGCGGTTTCGCTCACGCTCAAAGACGGCCAAGTCGTAAACGGTACATTGGCCAAAGAAACCACCGAAGAACTAACTATCAATACGTCCGACGCCGAGCCGTTGGTAATTCCCGTAGCCCGCATCGCCAAGCGCGAAAACATGCCTTCGGGTATGCCGCCGATGGGTTCATTGCTATCAAAAAGAGAAATTCGCGATGTGATTGAGTTTTTGGCTAATTTGAAGAAGTAGGAGGACATCATTACTCGTTAACTGTTTAATTGTTATCCGGTTCACCAAAATAGAAAACGCCACTGAGCTTAGGCTTCGTGGCGGTTGCTATTTTGGTGGAAAATTGAACGGATATCCCTTAGAACATACCCTCTTCTACTTCCGCATCTACTTGCGTTTTTCCCTCCAAAATTTCTAATATGGGCTTGATTTGATAAATACTACGATTGTAGCGGTTACTGAGAAGAATAATCACAAACTTATCTTTGGGGCTAAACCACATCAAGGTATTGTAGCCTTTCCACCAACCCGTATGATAGACATACTTGGGCTGTTTTGTGGCTTCGTCCACGTGCATACGAAATCCATAACCATAGTTTTTGATACCCCGTCGCTCAAAACTACGTGGGGTAAAGGCTTCTTTCATAGTTTCGGGACGTAAAACACAGCCCCCATCAAGCCCCCTGTACCAACGAAAGATGTCGTCTGCCGTCGAATATACCCCTTTATCTCCGACTACGTCGTCAAAATTATCTTTTCCTAAACGTCGGTTGTATTGGTATCCTGCCGTACGAAATTGATTCAGAGAATCGTTTTGGGTAGTCGCCAACCACGTATCTTTCATACCCAAAGGTTTAAAGAGGGCTTGTTTTAAGAAATCCTCAAACTTCTGTCCTGACACTTTTTCTACAATTGTAGCCAACAGTACATAGTTGGTATTGCTGTAACTAAAATTACGATTAGGAAGGTTGTAAAGCTTAGGTTTCACGGCACAATACCAGCGAACAATATCATCGTTGGTAGGATAAGGATTTCGCTTCCGAACGCTGTCGGTTAGCACGTAGGCATAGTTTGGTAAGCCACTGCGGTGCGAAAGCAACGACTTTATTTGAATCCCACCGTAAGGGAATTTGGGAATAAATTTTTGGACAGAATCGTCCAAACTCAATTTACCCGCCTCATAAAGTTTTAGAATGGCAACCGCCGTAAATGTTTTGGAAAGAGATGCTAACTGAAATTTGGAGTCAGCACACAACGTATCTTTTTTTTCTACTTGGGCATAGCCGCAAGAATTTCGGCACAAAACAATCCCCTGTTGTGCAATCAGAACATTGCCATTGAAGCGTTCTAATTTAAACTTCCGCTGAAACAACGAGTCCAGACGAGCAGATTTTTCGTCGGCTTTGATACGTTTTCTTATCTGGGCAATTTTTTCGGGAGTAGAGGTAGTCTCTGAGCAATCGAGAGATACCTTATGAAGTGAATTGGGTGGTTGCTGATTACTGGTGTTATTACAAGAAAAAACAACGACTAAGGCAAGAAAAGCAATGGTTTTAAACATAATGAGTGGGTTAAAAATGCTGAGTAGGGGTATTGAGTAGAATAGTTACGCAATACGATTCCCACTACTCTATACCCACGTCTCAGCCACAAATCTAATAAAAAAGGCTTTGACAACAAGCCAAAGCCTTTTTTGAAGTATTAATTAAATAACCAGTACTTATTTATTTTCCACTTTTCTGCGCTGGTGCAGCTGCTTTATTAGCAATTACTTCACCTTTGAGCGTAAGATAAAGTGTTCCATTTTCTGCGTTGCTTGGAACAGTTACTGTTTTGTTGAAAGGACCCATCACACCTGCATTAAAAGTAGCTTTCACAGTTCCTTTTTTACCTGGCATAACTGGCTCGCGTGTCCACTCAGGAGTAGTACAGCCACAAGATGCTGCCACATTTCCCAAAACAACTGGGTCGGTTCCTGTGTTTGTAAACTCGAATACATAGCTCACAGGTTTGCCTTGCTCGATTTTACCAAAATCATTCTCGCTTTTGGCAAACTTAATTACTCCCTTTTGTGCAAAACTAACTGCACTAAATACTAAAACTGCTACGAAAAGTGAAAACGCCTTTTTCATGTTTTTTATAAAATTTAGTTTTGTAAAAGTTGGTTGCTTGTTTAACAATAATTCTATGCGCAAAAGTTTTGCCAAAGGTTATTTTTTGCTTAAAAATTTATGACAAAGTAACAGAAAAAAGTTGTATTTTGAAACATCATTTCTTTTGCTGTATATTTACTTGCTAAAACAACGAACAAATTAATTACTCATCAAGAAACGTGATAGAGAACGAACTCGCCACCGACTTTATTGCGCTGACGCGCCAAAATATCCTAAACGATTACCGTTTGGTATGTGAGAGCCGACAAGCAAGCTTGTTGGGTCGGAAAGATGTAATGGGTGGGA
>JBGAUP010000016.1:12415-21571 GCA_044228585.1 Runella sp.
GCAAAATTTGGAATTTTTGGAGATGGCAAGGAGTTAGCACAAGTAGCTATGGCCAAAGCGTTTCGTAAAGGCGATTTTCGTTCGGGGTATTATCGTGACCAAACAGTGGTTGCGGCACTTGGCAACCTCACTTGGCAGCAATATTTTTCCCAATTGTATGGGCACGCCAATGTGGAATTTGACCCACACACCGCGGGGCGTTCTATGAACAACCACTATACAACACGTTACTTAGACGAAAATGGGCAGTGGAAACCTCAAACCGATACTTATAATCACATCAATGACTTAGCCCCTACTGCTGGACAAGTACCCCGGTCGGTGGGACTGGCCTATGCTTCCAAACTCTATCGCCTCAACGAAAGTTTGTGGTCAATGACTGACTTTTCAAATAAGGGCAATGAAATTACATTTGGCACCATTGGCGATGCTTCTACTTCGCAAGGGATGTTTTGGGAAACCATGAATGCGGCAGGTGTACTCCAAGTACCGTTATTAATGTCAGTTTGGGATGATGGCTTCGGTATCTCTGTACCAGTGAAGTATCAAACGACAAAAGAAAGTATTTCTAAGGCAATGGCAGGATTGCAACGGGGGGAGGGCGAAAATGGAATCGAAATTTTTACCGTAAAAGCGTGGGATTATGTGGGTCTGCTTGAAACCTACCAAAAAGCAGCCAATATTTGCCGATACCAACATGTACCCGTACTCGTTCATGTCCAAGAGGTTACTCAACCACAGGGTCATTCTACGTCGGGTTCACACACCCGTTACAAATCTTCGGAGCGATTAGCGTGGGAACACGAATGGGATTGCAATATAAAATTCAAAGAATGGATTTTACACAATGGTTATGCTACTTCGGATGAATTGGAAGAAATTGAAGAAGAGGCTAAAAAACTCATTCGTCAACAGCGCAACGAGGCTTGGAAGGCATTTAATGAGTCTATTTTACGTGAACAAAACGAAGCCGTCTCTCTCTTACAAGCTGCTGCCCACGAAAGTAAGTTTACGTCCGAAGTGCTTCAATTAGCCGATGAACTGCGCAAGGAAATTGTACCACTACACCGTCATAACACTACTGCTATTCGTAAAGCCCTTCGTATTTTGCGGTTCGAACCGAGTCTTACCCGCGACTCATTGGCTTACTGGCTCCAACAAAACACTGAAATTAATCACGACCGTTTTAGTTCACATTTATACAGTCAGTCCACAGATTCTCCCCTCAAAGTAACCCCTATCGCTGCCGAGTATAGTGAAGATGCTCCCTTGTTGGACGGGAGAGAAATTGTGAGGGCTAATTTCGATGCTCTTTTCGAGCACGATGCCCGTATCGTAGCTTTGGGCGAAGATGTAGGAAAAATTGGAGATGTTAATCAGGGTTTTGCGGGGCTCCAAGAGAAATTTGGGGAACTACGCATTACAGATACGGGTATTCGCGAAACAAGTATCATTGGGCAGGGAATTGGCCTCGCCATTAGAGGATTGCGTCCCATCGTTGAAATCCAGTACTTTGACTATATCTTTTATACCCTTGCCACGTTGACCGACGATTTGGCTTCCCTCCACTATCGTACCAAAGGTGGCCAAAAAGCGCCTGTTATCATCCGAACCCGTGGCCATCGCCTTGAAGGGATTTGGCACTCAGGCTCTCCGATGGCTTCGGTCATTCATAGTTTGCGCGGATTGCACGTGTGCGTGCCTCGCGACTTGACCCAAGCAGCGGGTATGTATAACACGCTGCTACGAGGCGATGATCCCGCCTTGGTGGTAGAACCTCTCAATGGCTACCGACTCAAAGAACGAATGCCCCGAAATTTGGGAGTATTCTGCGTACCACTCGGCCAACCTGAAGTATTACGCGAAGGGATAGATATGACCATTGTAACGTACGGTTCTATGTGCCGCATCGTAATGGAAGCAGCCGAACAACTGGCTCAGTTGGGTATTGATGTAGAAGTTATTGATGTACAAACTTTACTTCCTTTCGACATTCATCATACCATTGTAGCGTCTATCAAGAAAACCAATCGGGTTATTTTTGCCGACGAAGATATGCCTGGGGGAGGAGCTGGTTACATGATGCAACAAGTATTAGACGGACAAAATGCCTATCAATGGCTTGATTCGACTCCGCGTTGTATATCGGCCAAACCTCACCGTCCCGCTTATAGTTCGGATGGTGATTATTTCTCTAAACCCAACGTCGAAGATATATTTGAAAGCGCGTATGCTTTGATGCACGAAGCCGAGCCTGCAAAGTTTCCAGCACTGTATTAATCTTATCTGACTTCCCAACCCCTCCCTTCCACCCGCGATTTTTATTGCGGGTTTTTTGTATCTAATTGATGAAAGTCAGCTTATTTTCTGACTGGGTTTAGTACGTTGTGGGCAGAATCGCTAATTTTGCGCTTCACTGTCAAAGACATACCTAACCAAAAGATATGAATTTTAAATTATCGCAAGTCCCCGACCGTACTGCCAAACCACGCCAATATGGATTAACAATGGTCATGGACAAAGGATTAAGCATACGCCAAATTGAAGATATGCTTGATATTTCTGCTCCCCATATTGATATTGTAAAATTGGGTTGGGCGACTTCTTTCGTAACGCCCAATCTCAAAGATAAAATTGCCGTCTATAAAAGTGCGGGAATTCCTGTTTATTTTGGTGGAACACTTTTTGAAGCCTTCGTGGTTCGTAACCAATTTGAAGATTACCGCCGCTTGATTGACGAATACGGCTTAGAATATGCTGAAGTATCAGACGGATCCGTAGATATGCCTGCCGAAACCAAATGCGATTTTATCAAAGTTTTGGCCGAGCAAGTGAAGGTATTATCGGAAGTAGGGTCTAAAGATGAAACCAAAATCATCCCTCCTTATAAGTGGATTCAATTAATGAAAGCCGAACTTGAAGCAGGTGCGTGGAAGGTAATCGGCGAAGCCCGCGAATCAGGTAACGTAGGCTTGTTCCGTTCAAGTGGCGAAGTCCGTCAAGGATTAGTAGAAGAGATTTTGACCCAAGTTCCCAACAAAGACATCATTTGGGAGGCACCGCAAAAAGCTCAACAAGTATGGTTTGTCAAACTGATTGGTGCCAATGTCAACCTTGGTAACATTGCCCCCAACGAAATCATCCCGCTTGAAACCATCCGACTTGGCCTCCGTGGCGATACCTTTGGCCACTTCCTCAATGAAAAAACGCGGAAGCGTTGGAAGTTGAGTAAATAAGTAAGCAGTAGGCAATTATTTTATGTGTAAGAGTCTGAGTTAAGACTATTTTCTAAAATATTGAATTAAGAATGGACTTTAAGAGTTTACTGGCCTTCCAAAAAGGTTTCGATTTAGCAATGAACATTTAAACGATTACTAAAAATTTTCCATCGGAGGAAAAATATTCGCTAACTGACCAAATTAGGCGTTCATCTCGCTCAGTATGTGCCAATATTGCTGAGGCATACCGTAAACGTCAATATCCAGCACATTTTGTATCTAAAATCTCGGATTCTGATACTGAAAATAGTGAAACTCAGGTTTGGCTCTTATTTGCCAAGGCTTGCAATTATATTAATGAAAATGAATACTTAAACTTAAACAATCACAGTTTAGAAATAGGAAAACTGTTGGCATATATGATGAACAATCCTGAGAAGTTCAAGTAATAATTCATTACTGCAAACTGCCTACTGTAAACTGCTCACTAAAAAAATGGAAATTCTCGCACAAATTTTAGACTTTTTTCTGCACCTTGATAAGCACCTTGCCGACATCATCAAAGACTATGGCACGCTCACTTATTTGATTTTGTTTCTCATTGTATTTACCGAAACGGGGCTGGTCGTGATGCCACTCCTCCCTGGCGATTCTTTGCTGTTTGCGACGGGGGCTTTAGCAGCCTCAACGGGTGCCTTGAGTCCTTGGATTGTTATTCCTTTACTCATTGTAGCCGCTTTAATGGGCGACAACGTCAATTATTTCGTAGGAAAATTTTTAGGAACTACCATCAAAAAACGAGAACGAATCTTATTCTTTAAACGGGAGTATTTAGAGCAAACCGAAGAGTTTTATGCTAAACACGGTGGCAAAACCGTCATCATGGCGCGTTTTATTCCGATTGTCCGCACCATTGCTCCCTTTGTAGCGGGGGCAGGAAGCATGACTTACTCAAAATACATTGTGTTTTGCATTATTGGTGCGCTCCTTTGGGTACCTTCTTTAACGATGCTTGGTTACTTCTTTGGTAGTCATCCTTTTGTAAAAAAACATTTTGAATTGGTTGTCTTTGGCATCATCGGCTTATCAGTTCTGCCGATGGTATGGCAGTTTATTAAGGCAAAATTCTTGTCGCCAAAAGTTGGCTAAACTTTCAAACCTTTCTCATAAAAAAAGAGCTGTGAATGACCTTCGCAGCTCTTTTTTATGAGAACAGATCTTTTCTTCTAATATTTCAATGTCGTATCGGCAGGGCTATCGGCAGGGCCTTTGTCTTTTTTGCCAAACACCGATACGTTTACATAACGCTTAGGATATTGTCGAAAATTTGTCATTAACTTATTGACACTCACAATGGTACGATTCAGATTATCGTACAGTGCTTGGTCTTTCAACAGTTTCCCCGCCGTTCCTTGACCTTGTTCGAGTGCCGTAAGTGATTTTTGGAGCGTTGCTACGGCGGCATTGGCCTGCGCAATGGTTTGCCCAAGGCGGAGTGCTTTGAGCGAATCAGTAGTGGTTTGAAGATTTCCCAAAATCGGTTTTATTCCTTTCTCAGTTTCAATCAATGAAGCCGATAGTGCATGTACATTCGCCAAAGTAGCTGCAATCGCTTGACGGTTTTGTTGAATAGTGGCATTGATACCTAAAGCCGTTTGATCGGTCGTTGTCAACAATTTGTTAAGAATGTATCCTGTTTGGTCAAATTGTTTAACAATACGGTTGAGGTTTATAATCAAGGAATCGGCATTTTTCACTACTGGTAGCGCCTGTTCTTGCAGCAATGCCTGAATCCCCGTTTCAGTAGCGGGCAAAAGCGTATCGCCTTGTTGAAGCTTTTTAGCCCCCATTGCTATTTGCAATACCAGTGCACTTCCTCCCAACAGCTCCGAGGTCAACATTGTTTTTGATCCCTCCGTTACAATAATATCTTTCTGAATTTCAACCGTTACTAATACTTTATTGCCCCTGTTTTGAAGCAACTCGGTACTTTTTACTTGTCCCACTTGCACCCCGTTCAGTTTGATGGCATTGGAAGGCTGAAGCGAACCTATATTGTCAAAAACAACGTAGTATCTGTATTTACTTGAAAAAAAATCTGCTCCTTTCAAAAAATTGAACCCAAAGTAGAGCATTGTAAGCGTTACAATGGCCATCAATCCAACTTTTACTTCTTTAGAGATTTTCATGCCTGCAAGGTGTCGGTTATCCGTGAAACGTTATCTATTATCAGTAAATACAGGTGACGTTTCAACTGATCACTAATAACAAGTTTATGAATATAATTAATTTTCTTCTACTTCTTCTTTATACTGTTTGAAAGCCCGAAAAATTGATTCGGCGATTTCTTCTTGTCCCTCTTCCGAGTTTAGGTATTTTTCTTCTTCCGAATGGCTTAAAAAGCCCGTCTCTACCAACACACTCGGCATGGCCGTTTGCCAAAGTACCATAAATCCCGCTTGTTTTACCCCGCGGCTATTACGGTCGGCGTGTTTTTTAAACTGCCGCTCAATTTTTCCCGCAAAATTGAGACTACTTGCGATATACGCATTTTGGCGATTGGCCAGCATGATGTACGCGAGTGGGGAGTTAGGATTAAAACCCTTGTACCTTTCTTCATAATCTTTTTCTAATAGAATACTGGCATTTTCTCTTTTGGCCACTTCCAAGTTCTCGTCCGTTTTGTGCAAACCCATCACAAAAGTTTCGGTGCCTGCGGGGCTTACTTTATTTTTGGGCAGTGAATTGCAATGAATCGAAATGAACAAATCTGCTTTGCGACGATTGGCAATGTTTGACCGCTCGCTCAAATCCACAAATTTATCGGAGGCACGGGTCAAGATAACTTTTACTTCGGGTATTTCGCTCTTAATTTTACGCGCCAATTGCATCGCAATATCCAATACGATGTCTTTTTCGCGGGCCACTCGCCCACGTGCGCCTGTGTCTTTGCCACCATGACCAGCATCTATTACTACTACTTTAATGCCTCCCTCGGCATCTGACTTGAAGGCAAAGCTACAAAATGCAATCCAACCAAAAATCAGTAAGGCTTTGAGTGTGTACGACATGGATTATTTCAAATTTTGTAGTTATTGAGAATAAAAGTAATTGATATTCTACAATAAGTAAACGAGCCAAAACCTTCTAAATTTTCACCAAACGATGGATTTAGAAGGTTTTGGACTAAATTTTCTACAAAGAAACTCAAAAATACGGGAAATATTGTACAAAAGAAGTCTATACTCCTTCTGCCACTACTTCCTTCACTTCAGGCACCATTTGAGTAAGAAGGTTCTGAATACCTGCCTTGAGCGTCAAAGTAGAAGAAGGACAGCCACTACAAGAGCCTTGCAAGAGTACCTTTACTGTGCCCGTACCCTCTTCAAAGGAATGAAAAGAGATGGCACCTCCGTCAGATTCTACGGCAGGGCGTACGTAATCGTCCAACACAGTTTTGATTTGGCGAATGGTAGGGCTATCGGTATCTAAAATAGTGGTATTTTTTTCTACTGTTTTCTGCTCAAAAACAGGGTGATTTTCTTCAAAATAAATTTTCAAGAATTGCTTAGTGTCCAAAATAACCTCACCCCAATCGGTAGTGTCATCTTTGGTGAGCGTAATGAAATTGGAAGCCAAAAATACCCGTTGTACAAAAGGAAACTGGAACAAATCGCCCGCCAAAGGAGAAGATTTTCCTTCGGTTTGTGTAGAGGCTACATCGGGATAGTCAAAGGAAAGCCCTTGCGGAACCAACTCAAAATTCAAAACAAACTTCATTGAGTTTGGATTGGGACTGGCTTCGGTATAGACAAATACGGGTTGCATAATGAAAGTGCTACGTAAAGGTGAATAGTTGATAGAAAAAACAAAAGGAACAATCTCTTGAGATTATCCCTTTTGCAACAAAATTTTAATTGAATTGGTTTACTTCTTCTCCCCTCCCCCTTTCGGTTGATTATTTGTTTTATTGGGGTTATTATTTGTTTTATTAGGGTTATTTGCATTGGCAGAAGGATTTCCGCCCCCACCGCTTTTTTTCTTTTTGTTGCGGCGGTTTTGATTGTTTTGTTGTTGATCCCTATTACTGAACTTCTTGTCCATTTTGGCCAAATCGCTATTGATTCCCGTAGCAGGCAATGCCAAAACGACTTCTTCTACCTCTAATACATCCAACGAAAGGGGCTTTTCGCCTCTGGCGTTCATTTTCAGTATTTGATTGACTTGTTCAAGCGTAATCGGATGCCAAGTGGTACTGTCATTTTCGTACCCAAACCACATTATTTTCTTGAAAATATCAGTTTTTTGCAGGTGAGCTCTTCCTTTTTGTGTTTGAAGAGGTGCATCCACGTGCGGAATATCCTTGAGCGCGTCAATGTAGGTTTCAAGTTCGTAATTAAGACAACACTTTAAGCGCCCGCATTGGCCCGATAGTTTGGTCGGGTTGAGCGATAGGTTTTGGTAACGAGCGGCGGAAGTCGTGATATTTTTGAAGTCAGTGAGCCAAGTTGAGCAGCACAACTCCCGTCCACACGCACCAATTCCCCCCAAGCGCCCCGCCTCTTGGCGAAGGCTGATTTGGCGCATTTCGATACGTGCCTTAAATTCTCCCGCCAACACTTTGATTAGCTCTCTAAAATCCACGCGTTCGTCGGCTGAATAATAAAAAGTCGCTTTGGTATTATCAGACTGAAACTCAACATCCGATAGTTTCATGTTGATTTTCAGGTCTTTCACCATCTCGCGGGCACGGTACATGGTGGTTAAATCACGGGCAATACTCTGCTCATGTTTTTCCAAATCTCGCTGATTGGCTACCCGGTAAATGCTTTTCAGACTATCATCATTGGCAATTTTCTTTTTTGCCATTTGCAGGCGTACCAAATCACCTTGTAAAGACACAGCTCCAATATGATAGCCCGATGCCATTTCACAAACGACATAGTCCCCTGTATTGAGTTCTAAGTGATTAATATTCCGAAAATATTCTTTCCGTCCACCCTTAAATTTTACTTCTACCACATCAAAACGCTTCATCACTGGCACATCCATGTCACTCAGCCAGTCGAATACATTCATTTTATTGCAGCCACCAGTGCTACATGCACCGTTGTTTTGACAACCTGCGGTTTTCCCATTGAGTCCTTGCGTTCCACATCCGCCAGTTGAGCATGATTTACAACTCATAAGTTAGTGAATAGTGAGTATGAGTAGTGAGTAGTGAACAGTGAGTATTTTAGTACTAACCACAATCCACTAATCACTAACCTCTAATCATTATAACGTATCAAATCCAATCCAATATCTTTACGATAATATTTCCCCTCGAATTGCACAGCTGCTGCCGCTTTTTGCGACTTATTGACGGCACCTTCGAGCGAATTAGCCAGTGCTGTTAGTGCCAGTACCCGCCCGCCGTTGGTGATAAGTTCACCGTTATCGTTGGTGGCTGTTCCTGCATGGAACACCATCACATCTTCAAATTTTTCTAAATCAGCAATGGACTTGCCTTTTTCGTAGGCATCAGGGTATCCTCCTGATACAATTACGGTTGTTACTGCGGTTTGCGATGAAATCACAAAGTCACTATCCATCAGTTTTTGATCGGCTGCTGCCAACAACAGCGTCACCAAATCAGACTGAATTCGTGGAAGTACTACTTCTGTTTCTGGGTCGCCCATGCGTGCATTGTATTCAATCACGTAGGGTTCTCCTTTCATGTTCATTAAACCGATAAAAATAAAACCTACGTAATTAATTCCTTCGGCTTGTAAGCCTGCCAACGTAGGTTTAACGATTTTTTGCTCTACTTTGCGCAAGAAATTTTCATCCGCAAACAAGACAGGAGACACCGCTCCCATTCCACCCGTATTGGGACCAGTATCTTTTTCACCAATCCGTTTATAATCTTTTGCTTCGGGTAAAATTTTGTAATTGA
>JBGAUP010000016.1:21618-36771 GCA_044228585.1 Runella sp.
GACAACTCTATCCCTCTCAAGAACTGTTCAACCACAACTTTGTTTCCAGCAGCCCCAAATTTTGAGCCGACCAACATATCATCCATGGCAGTCTTGGCTACATCGAGGGTTTCTGCAATAATGACGCCTTTTCCTGCCGCCAAGCCATCAGCTTTGAGTACAATCGGAAGTGAATGGGTCTCTAAATAGGCCAAGCCTTCAGTGAGCGTATCGGAGGTAAAAGTGCGAGATGCTGCCGTTGGAATCCCGTATTTGAGCATGAAGTTTTTGGAAAAATCTTTACTTCCTTCCAACTGCGCTCCCATGCGATCAGGTCCAACGATTTTGACCCTTGAGAGTTCAGGACGTGATTTCAAAAAATTAACAATTCCGTTGACAAGCGGTTCTTCTGGTCCGACAATCACTAACTTGATTTTCAAATCAACAATCGCTTTAGCAACTGCCTCAAAATCATTAAAGCCAATGGGCAGATTGGTTGCCAATTGCGCCGTACCTGCATTACCAGGAGCAACGTATAACTCATCACAGTGTGGACTTTGGGCTAACTTCCACGCGAAAGCATGTTCACGCCCGCCCGAACCAAGGATTAAAATATTCATTTTTTTAGTATAAAGTGTAAAGGTTAAGCGGGGCCGCCCGTGCGGTTTAAAGTGCTGACTGTAGAATGTTGGTTTCACTTTCCACTTTCATCTTTTCACTTAGTTTGCTACTTCTGACAAGAATTTGATACGCATTAATCGTAATTCATCTTCCGTGACATCATCCTCAGCCAACTCGTCTAAGGCAACTTTGATGCTATCGGTTTCGGCCGTCATAAAGTAATCGTAGATATCGTGCTGACGGTCACGGTCCATGATCTGATTGATATAATAATCCAGATTTAGTTTCGTGCCAGAATAGCAAATATGTTCAATCTCCTCAATCAATTCCTCCATTGCCAGCCCTTTTGCCTCGGCAATTTCATCTAAATCTACTTTTCGGTCAATTTGCTGAATAATAAAAATCTTAACTTTTGATTTGTTGGCTGCCGACTTGACCACTACATCATTGGCCGTCTCGATTACATTTTCATCAACGTTTTTAGTAATCAAATCAATAAATGGTCGTCCGAATTTTTGAACTTTTCCCATACCCACCCCGTTGATTTGGGCCATTTCCTGGGTAGTGGTGGGATAAGTAGTGGCCATTTCTTCCAACGACGGATCTTGGAAAATGACATACGGAGGGAGGTTTTTATCTTTGGCGAGTTTTTTACGCAACGCTTTCAATAAACCCAACAGTGCCTCATCGTAGGCATTTCCGCCACCTGCTGGAGCCAAGTCTGTCACATCTTCGTCATCCCCTGACTTTTGGGTTTCGCTTTCGTCGAAAGTATGGTCTTTGGAGATGGTAATGGGATAAGGGTCGTTAATGTACTTGATGCCTTTTTCACTGATTTTTAGCACCCCGTAGTTTTCAGCATCTTTAACCAAGTAACCCAAAATCACCAATTGACGAATCATTGAACGCCAGTATTCCACCCCGTATTCTTCGCCTTCTTCTTCATCCTTGTATTTTCCTGCTCCGTACATTTCCAGCTTATTGTGTTCATAACTGGTCACATAGATATTGTCCGTAGCAGTAATCAAATCGGCGATATGCTCTCCATCAAACCGCTGATCGGTTTGTTGAATGGCTTTCAGAATTAATACGGCCTCGTCTTGAATTCTAATTTTGGGGGTAGGTTTAATGCAGTTGTCGCAAAAACCACAATCTTTCTCCATGTATTCCCCAAAATAACTTAACAACTGACGACGGCGGCAAGCACCCAAGTTGGCATAAGCTACCATTTCATTCAATAAATGGCGCGCGTTATCTCGTTCGGTGACCGACTTATCTTTGTTGAATTTTTCTAACTTTTGGATGTCTTCAATGTTATAAAACATCACACAGTTTCCTTCCAATCCATCACGACCAGCGCGTCCAGTTTCTTGGTAGTAACCTTCAAGCGACTTGGGGGCATCGTAGTGAATCACAAAACGTACGTCGGGCTTATCAATCCCCATTCCAAACGCAATGGTAGCCACAATCACATCCGCCTCTTCATTGAGAAAGGCATCTTGATTGTGCATCCGCGTTTGTCCATCCAAACCCGCATGATAAGGAAGTGCTTTTATATCGTTGACAGTAAGCAGATTGGCAACTTCTTCGACGGTTTTTCGGCTCAAACAATAAATAATCCCCGACTTACCTTTGTTATTTTTTATGTACTTAATAAGCTGTTTATTGACGTCCCCCAATTTAGGACGTACTTCGTAATAAAGATTTTTACGATTGAAAGACGACTTAAAAAGAGCCGCTTCTTCCATCCGTAAATTCTTGGCAATATCTTGTTGAACTTTAGGCGTAGCCGTAGCAGTGAGCGCAATAAGGGGTAACTCAGGGTTAATATTGTCAATGATTCCCCGAATTCGACGGTATTCTGGTCGAAAATCGTGCCCCCATTCCGAAATACAGTGTGCTTCATCAACGGCCACAAACGAAATATTGGCACGCTGTAAGAAATCTAAATTTTCTTCCTTTGTCAAAGACTCGGGCGCAATGTAGAGCAGTTTTAATGAACCGTCTAAGGCGTCCTTTTTTACCTTGTTGATTTCGGCTTTGTTGAGGGTAGAATTTAAAAATTGGGCATTGATGCCAAAAGCGTTGAGTTGATCTACCTGATTTTTCATCAAGGCAATCAACGGAGAAATCACAATCGCTACTCCTTCATTGGTAATAGCTGGCAACTGGTAGCAAAGCGATTTGCCTGCCCCTGTTGGCATAATCACGAAGGTATTGTTTCCCCCCATGATGCTATTAATAATAGCTTCTTGTTCTCCTCTAAACTGACTATAACCAAATATCTCTTTGAGTCGCTCTTTGAGCGTATGCTGTACGCCTGTTTCTGCCTGAATCATCCTCATTCTTAGTATTTTTGCTTTTAATCCCCTGATTTACAAGGCTTTGTATAGCTTTATTGGTGAGTTAAAAAGTTAAAAATCAATAGTTGTTGTATCTTGCCTTCGTTCAACAGCCGTAAGAGGGCTAAGTCAATAACTAAATTTGAAATTAGTAAAAATATTCAAATCTGACACAACAAATTTTTATCAACAAAAAAATGCTTTTTTTTATGAGCAGTACTCTACACTACCAACAAACAGCTGACAATCAACTGTTTGAAAGGGTTTTAGATTGTCAAAAATCCAGATTTTTTGTTTGAAAAATCCCAAATTGTTACCTTTTATTTACCTCATACGATCTTGCGAACGCACAAACTTTTCGTCTCGGCGAATAAAACGGTTCGCTAAAACATTGGCCAACATCGCAATCACAAGCGCGTAAAAGCCGAAACCAAAACTTCCCGACACGGCTGGGTCAAATAGGTCTTTTGCCTTCCCGAATATAAAGTACATGATCAACCCCATGATGATAGTCATCAGGATAGAGTTGGCAGCACATAGCCCTGACTGTAACAATCGGTTTTTGTACTGAGAAATCGCAAAAAGAGCTACTCCTGCTACAAGAATACCCAATAATGCTAAATACCAAACAGGACTGATAGAAGAACTAACTCCCTGCTGGTGAACAAGCCTTAAAGCCGTAAGATGAGCCGATTGAGTAGTATCCAAGGAGGTTTTATCCCAAATAGGAAGTGTAATCATTCCTGCCATTCCAACGGCGACTATGGCTAAAAAAAGTGTTTGAATTCGCTGTAACATACCCTGTTATTTGTTGTCCGTTATTGATTTATAGTTGTACCTTTTTTTAGAGGATGGCAAAGGTAAGCATTTGAATACGATTTTGGAATAAGCATAAAGGGGCGGTTCGCCGCTGCGAAAGATTTTGAGGAATAAAAGTATGTAGTGCAATATTCTATTAGATTAGTATTTTGAAGGAGAAACTGTATTTTTACACGAAAATTAGCCTTTAACTTTCGATAGTATGCTCTCAAAAACCTTTGGTAGTGCCGTCTATGGCGTAAATGCCACCATGATAACCATTGAAGTAACCGTTGGACAAGGTATGCGTTTTTTCATGGTAGGGTTGCCCGACAGCGCCGTTAAAGAAAGTGAACAACGCGTAGAAGCCTCACTAAAGTATTTCAACTACCGAATGCCCCGCCAAAAAGTAGTTGTCAATCTGGCCCCTGCCGACATTCGCAAAGAAGGCTCTGCCTATGACTTACCTATTGCGCTTTGTGTGTTGCAAGCATCAGAGCAACTATCTCCTAAAAAAAATCTGGAAGACTACATTATCATGGGAGAGTTATCGCTTGATGGCAAACTACGCCCCATCAAAGGGGTACTTCCCATTGCCATTGAAGCGCGTCGGTTAGGTTACAAGGGTTTTATTCTTCCCGCTGCCAATGCCCACGAAGCCGCCATTGTGAATAGTTTAGACGTAATACCTGTCGAAACTCTCCAAGATGCGGTTGATTTTTTTGAAGAAACCAAAGAAATCATTCCTCTTACGGTAGATACCCGCGATATTTTTTTTAACACCCTCAACGACTACGACGCTGACTTTGAGCATGTTCAGGGTCAAGAAAACATAAAACGTGCTCTTGAAATTGCGGCTTCTGGTGGTCACAATGTAATCATGATTGGACCTCCTGGAGCAGGTAAAACAATGTTAGCCAAACGATTACCTTCCATTTTACCACCTCTCACCCTCCATGAGTCGTTAGAAACCACCAAAATCCACTCAGTAGCGGGCAAATTGGGGACAAAATCGTCGTTGATTTCGCGTCGCCCGTTTCGGTCACCTCACCATACCATTAGCGATGCCGCTTTGGTGGGCGGAGGTACCTTTCCGCAACCTGGCGAAATCTCTTTGGCGCATAACGGAGTCTTGTTTTTGGACGAATTACCAGAATTCAAACGTACCGTTTTGGAAGTGATGCGCCAACCCCTCGAAGAGCGCCGCGTTACCATTTCTCGTACCAAATGGGCCATTGAGTTTCCCGCCAATTTTATGCTCATCGCCAGTATGAATCCTTGCCCCTGTGGCTACTATAACCACCCCGAGAAAGAGTGTGTTTGTCCTCCTGGCACGGTACAGCGGTATCTCAATAAAATAAGCGGCCCGCTGCTCGACCGCATAGATTTGCACGTTGAAGTAACTCCCGTGTCTTTTGACCAAATCGCCTCGACCCGCAAAGCCGAAAAAAGCACGGACATTCGTGAGCGAGTCATTAAAGCACGCGATATTCAGACCGAAAGATTCAAGGACAAAACGGGTATCTACTGCAACGCCATGATGCCCTCACCCATGGTAAAAGAAATTTGTGACATCAATCCCGCAGGAAAGGCACTTCTCAAAACCGCGATGGAACGGCTCGGACTCTCTGCCCGCGCCTACGACCGTATCTTGAAAGTAGCAAGAACCATCGCCGACTTGGCCGCCAGTCCCGACATCAAGATTGAGCATTTGGCCGAAGCTATCCAATATCGGAGTTTAGACCGAGAAAATTGGGCAGGGTAGTCTTTTAATCAGATACGTACCTGAAATGATTTTTGACTGGTTATGGAAGACGTATCAATTTATTTCTCAAACTCAATCACATACTCCGACATATAATCGCTTTTTTCGGGCTTGATGTACTTGATGTAGAGGCGGGCTTTTTTGCCCAAGCGCATACAAGTATGTTTGTTGGCGATGTCTTCGGGGGTATTCATGGGTTGGAGCGATGGATACCACATAATAAAGCCAGGTTTGTCGAGCAGTAACTGCGGCTTGGTCCATGCTTGGGAGTTGTTGCCTTCGCCTAAGTCTTTGTTTTTATTGAACGAAATATACACGCTGCTGCCTTTCCACGAGCTGCCCGTTACTTTACCCATGAGCATTACCCAGCAGTTGAGATAGGTGTTCCAACTCACCGACGGCCCCCAGTGAAACCCACCCGTGGGAGAGGACCATTGTAAGTCGCACTGAATTCTTTTCCATTCCAACGCAGGGCTTTGCCGACGGGATTGTCTAAATCTTTGAGTGCGATACGCGCCACGCTGATACACTGACCTTTGTATTCGTCTTCTCGCTTATAGGTGGCTTCATCGTACACGCCCGGGAAGCCATATTCGCCATAAAACAGGTACAAATAGTCGCCCACGGCCACTGCCGAAGGGTCGCCTACGCCACCCGCAAAGGTTTTGGAGGTGTTGTGTGGTTTGAGAATCATGCGGGGCTGGAGGTCTTCGATAAATAGTCCTCGGTTGTCCCAGCTACGCCCGCCGTCCACCGACTTCATGATGCCGATGCGACACACAGCAGCGGGAGATTTGGGGCCTGTGAGTCCTTCGGGCCATTTGTGGTCAATGTAGCCTTCGCCCGTTTTGGCATCGTAAGGGAGGGTGGCGGGGTAGTTTTCGTTGTGATAAACGGCATAGAGGGTTTTGCCAGAGGCGTCTTTAGGGTCTTGATAGACGGTTTCAAACCATGCCGCTCCGTGCAGCCCTTTTTGGCCAATAGGCACGTTGGGCGGCATTTTGGGTTCGGTAAATTCCTCAGCATTGCGTCTGAACGCTTCTTCAGCGTTGCGGCCGTCGGCAAATTTTAGCTCGTGTGAGTAGCCCCACACAGGGTCTTCGCCGTATTTGCCAGGAAAAATCCGAAACGTATCGCCCACCCATGCCTCGGCCATGTTGCAGTCCACAAAATTTTTGAAATGCACTGTATCGGCGGCTATGAGTTTGAATTTGGGCGTGGCGTTAGTTTCTTCTTTGGCAGGTTGGCAGGCGGCGATCCACAAAGCTGCGCCTATAACTAAAAGATAAGGTTTCATCGGGCAAAAAGGCTATGGTATATTGAAACCAAAAGGTAATAGACACGGGGTTTTACCGAAAGTAGATTTGGTTTTATAAAAATGCTGTCAGGGCATAAAATCATCTATTTAAGCCCTGACAGTGTTATAAAATTAGCATTTCTACTTCACCCCCAATCCCTCATACACTACCTGCATAATAGCCGTGCGGACGTTTAGGGTACTGAGTTTGTTGTTGTCGCGGGTGGGATACACGCGGTTTGAGAGAAAGACGTAGTTGAGGTTATAGGCGGGGTCGTTCCAAATCATAATCCCCGTAAAACCCGTATGCCCGTAACTCTGCGGACTCGCACTTTTGGGGGCGTTGCCGTTGTAGGGGCGGGCGGGCTTGTCGAATCCAATACCACGACGTGAGTTATCAAATTGGTAGCGGGTAAACTCATTCATGGTATTTTCGGAAACAAACGACTCGCCACCGTAGCTGCCTTTTTGGAGGAAGAGTTGCGTTACTTTCATCAAATCATTAGCATTCCCAAAAAGACCCGCGTGGCCGCTGACGCCGTTGAGCATGGCCGCACCCTCGTCGTGTACGCGCCCGTGTACGAGCGTTTTACGGAAAAATGTATCTCGTTCGGTAGGGGCGATTTGGTTTAAATCATAAAAACGTTTGGGGTTGAAAGTAAGCGAAGTCGCACCGATTTTACGATACACATTCGACTTTAAATATTCCTCAAAATCTTGCCCCGTAAGGTTTTTGACCACTTGCGGATAGAGCATAAACGACAAGTCGGAGTAAACGTATTCTTTCTTTTCGTTCAGGGGCGAATCTTTGATGGATTTGAAAATTTTCTTGTAGTATTTTTTGTGGAGCCAAAGGCTGTCGGTGATTTGCACCGTGTAAGCACCGCGCGCCTCCTTGCCCCAGCGGAAGGTGCGGCGTTTCCAAGTGCCATCAGCCTTGCGACAATCGCGCCAGAAAGGAATAAACGCTTTGAGGCCCGCTTGGTGGGTAAGTACTTGCCGCCAAACCAAATCGGCCTTGTTTGATTTCTTCAAAAAAGGTAAATAGTCTTTCATGGTCGCGTCTAAGTTGAACTTTCCTTCGCTGTGCAAACGCGCCAACGCAAGCGTAGAAGCGGCTATTTTGGTGACAGAAGCGAGGTCGTATAACCCCACCCCTAACCCCTCCCCTGTTAGGGAGGAGAAACGACTTCCCTCTCTAACAGGGGAGGGAGTAAGGGAGGGGTAAATGGATGCCCCAAAGGATTTCCGATAAAACACCTTTCCATCTTTCGCCAGTTGCACCACGATACTGGGGGTAGCACCTTGGGCGATGGCGTTGTTGGCAATGGAGTCAATTTTGAAAGAGAGCCACTTACTGTCTAAACCAACCTCTTCGGGAATGGTGTATTTGAGGCGGCCAATGGCGGGTGTTTCGATACCTGTACCATATTTGAATTGCTGATTTACCGTTACAGGTAATTTTCCCTTTGCCCCAATTGCCCCAAACAACAACTGGGCTGAGAGTTCTTCAGTGAATGGGGTCAATTGGTAGGCCATCACCAAGGCTTTGGCTTTGGCAATGTCTTCCAGTTTGTTTATCGAATAAACGTTCCCAAATACGGTAATCACCGCATTTCCATTGTTAGCAAGTTCTTTTATCCAAGTAGCCGTAGTAGGTGTGATTCCATAATTTGTACCTGGGCGAATGTTGTTCAAATGTGCCCCTACCAGCACGATGTCGTAGCTCTTCAACGCCGTGCGGATTCTGTTTTGAACGCTATCGGGCGTTTTGGGGTGTACCACAAAATGGTCAATGTCAGTGTAAAGCGAGAGTGTTTTTTGGAAAGTCGTAAGCTCGCCCGTGCTGGTTGTTTCGTTGCGCGTACCGAGGGCAATTACTCCGTCTTTGGTGGTGGTAGTTACCGACGGGGCATCGGTCAATGAAATAGAGGCAATACTGATTTTATCTAAATCTCTAATAGGCAGTACGTTGTTGTCGTTTTTGAGAACTGTCAACGCATTTTCGGTCAATTGGCGATTAATCAATTCCGACTGTTTATCGTTGATGTCAGCAATCAAGTTTTGCGTTTCGATGGGTTTAAATTGAGCCAAACCTACCCATGCTTTGGCAGCCAATACCTTTTTGACGCGGGCATCAATGTCAGCTTGACTGATGCGGCCTTCGGCAATGGCCTTCTTGATTTGGGCAATGGCCGCAGGAACGTCGGGGCTAAATTCTAATACGTCCATGCCTGCTTCAAGTCCCTTTGCATCACCGAGGCCATTGGGGAAATACTTGGTCAACCCTTTCATGTTCATAGCATCGGAGTAAATGAGGCCGTTGAACTTGAGTTGGTCGCGCAAAACCCCCGTTACAATTGGTTTTGATAGTGTCGAAGGGACGTTTTTGGCAGTATCCAGCACAGGAATGGCCAAATGCGCCATCATCACGCCATCGGCTCCTTTTTCAATGAGTTTTCGGAAAGGATACAATTCTACGGAATCCAAACGAGCGCGGCTATGGGGAATCACGGGCAGGTCGTAGTGCGAATCCACCCCCGTATCGCCGTGGCCTGGGAAGTGTTTAATCGAGCTCAAAATACCGCCATCTTGCATCCCCTTCATGTAAGCGTAGCTTTTCTCATACACTTTCTGCGGGTTTTCGCCAAAAGAACGGAAGTTAATGACGGGGTTGTTGGCGTTGTTGTTGACATCCACCGACGGGGCAAAGTTGATATGCACCCCCAAACGTTTTTTCTGCGCTGCCAATAGTTTTCCCATTTTATAAATCAACTCGTCGTTGCCTTGGATGGCACCCATCGTCATTTGATATGGAAATCGTACGGCACTATCGAGGCGCATGGCCAAACCCCACTCGGAATCCATTGCTACCAAAAGCGGCACTTTGGAAATAGACTGATAGTAATTGGTCAGTTGGGCTTGCTGCACAGGACCACCCTGAAAGAAAATCACGCCTCCTACTTTGTAATCTCTGATGTACTGCGCCACCACGCGTGGATTAGAAAAAGTAGTATCAATAATCACTCGTTTAGGATTCATCGGATGCCCGTGGGCAGCGACCATGATGAGTTGTGAGATGCGTTCGTCGGGCGTAAGGCTGTTAAACACCGAGTCCACCCAGCGTTGGTTGGGATTTTGGAGGAAGGGGGGGGTAGCGTGCTGCGCAAGTGAAAAGTAAAAAGTAAAAAGTAAAAAGTGCAGAATTACAAGCGTGCGTTTCATGCGGTTTATTTTTGGAGCTTTTTGTTGTTCTATAACGGATTCAGATAACCCAAAACTACAACAAAGGTAGCGAAGTTTTGGGGCTATTTGAAGCCATTAAGAAGATGCTGATGGGTATCAAAATGATTTTGTGGTTTGAGGATTCTGCGGGTTGGGTGTTTTATGGTACAAGAATTGTAGTATCATTGCAAAACCATTACCAACCACAAAAGTATGTTTGTAGAAGCCATTGAGCGCGTAAGCGAATTTACCCGACCCATCCACATCATTACCCGCCTTTATCAACAAGCCGATATATTGCCCGGTGCAGCTACGCTCTTCTTTGTCAATGAAGAGGGCTACGCCGTTACGTGCCGGCACGTAGCCGAAATCATTGTCAATTCAGGAGCAGTCCAGCAAAATTATAACCGCTTTATGGCGGACTACCGCAAGTTTATGCGCGACCCGCAACAAAAACACCACTTAAAACGCCTCGAACAGCAGTTTGGATTATCACTGGGAAGTGTCATTACACAAAAAATGGATTTCATTAATTGTTTTGATAACCTTACCCACATTGATGTCACCTATCATGCCAAGTACGATTTGGCGCTATTGCGTTTTCGTACAACTGGTAAAGCCCACTATGGACGACCCGCCGAGTTTTTGGCCGATGGCCAAGCCCCCAAACAAGGCAAATCACTCTGCCGACTGGGCTATCCTTTCGCCGAGTTCACCAATTTTAGGTACAACCCCCAAATGGACGACATAGAATGGGACGGAACACCCCCTCGCGTTACGCCTGCCTTTCCCATTGACGGCATTGTAACTCGCTTTATCGGTGACGAAACTGGACAACCTTTTGCCATTGAACTGAGTACGCCCGGGCTGGTAGGACAAAGCGGTGGGCCGCTGTTTGACCACAGAGGCGTGGTCTATGGTATGCAGCAATCTACCCGGCATTTGCACTTGGGTTTCGACATGGTCAACCGCGATGTGTGGGTAGGTACGCACCGCGCCAAAGTCTCCAATCACCCTTTCTTACACGTAGGAGTTTGCATCAGCGGGGATGTGATTAAAGAATTTTTGCGACAACAGGGCGTGAAATTTTATCAGACGAAGTAAGCGATTTCGCTTACTTCATCCCATAATTTTCGCGTAGTAAATACTCAAACACCCGACTGGGAAGAAAACGTTTGAGCCATAGAGAAGCGCGTTGTAAAAAGGGACCCGCTACGTAATGAATCGCTGGCGAAGGGTTCTTGATGACTTTTTCAATGGTTTTGGCAATATAGAGCGGCTCGGCAGCCTCACTTACTTCGGCGTTTACTTTGGCATTCATCTCTTCTACGTACGTACGATAGGGCGAGCCATTGGGGCTTTGTACTACCAACCGTGACGCGTTGATATTGGTCCGAACGTCCCCTGGCAACACGCTACATGCCTGTATTCCAAAAGGTTTCAACTCAATATCTAACGTTTCGGTCAGTATCTCTACGGCCGCTTTGCTGGCACTGTAAATCCCCCTAAACGGCAGACCCATTCTACCCGCAATCGAACCTACGTTGATAATCAAGCCTTTGCGTTGCTGACGCATGGCTGGCAACACCGCCTTACATACCCGCAACAACCCCCACACATTGGTATCGAACACGCGTTGAATCATCTCTTCGGGAACTTCTTCTAAGGCCCCAATGATGCCCAAACCCGCGTTATTAATAAGAATATCAATTCGGTGTTCGCGTTGAAGTAGCTGGGCTACGGCACTCTCAACAGACGCCTCTTGGTTTACGTCCATTATAAGCGTCTGAAATGTAACGGTCTCTTTAAAAGGCTGACGGCTCGTACCATACACGCGATAGCCCGCTTGGGTTAGATATTCAGCCGTTGCTCGACCAATTCCCGTCGAAGCCCCCGTTATTAAAATGACTTTGGACATTTGATAGCTTTATCGTTAATAGCTAAAAAGTTCAAGGTTAACGGATTTTCACCAATCAACGGTTAACGTTTAACAATTAACTGCCTTACTTTTTGATTCGATTCAATTCTTCCTGCATCTGATTGACCAAATGCCTAAGATGGTCCAAAGATACGGTAGGTTCGGGCAAAACAGCACTAAAAAATGCTTTAATTTCCCAAACTTCGAGCACATCCTTGAGCGGAACTTCAAAAGTAGGAATGCTGGCTTTGTCCGAACTTAGCAACAATGTCCCTTTGATTTTGACCTGATTATACACCCGACGACACACGACTCCTAAATTGCGGGCTACCAATACGTATAGTTTTCCATCGGCAATATCGTACCAATTTCCCACAAACTGCCCAATCAAAAAGGCATTTGAATACGTAAAATCATCGCCCGATTCAAAGGCACGGTAAGTAGCAAGGGGCAACAACGGGAACTCAAAAGCGGGCAAGCGTTTGATGTATTCTCCCTGATTAAACTTCTCAACGTATTCTTTCAACTGACTTTGGCGTACGTACTGAATAGACTGCGGGGTTGTTTTTTCGTAATCGCTCGGCGGTGCTTGTACGATGGTCGTTCCAGTCCCATTTTCGTAAGTATTGTTGAAAGTGGGCGACTGATAAGTAGGTACAGCTGGATGCGTTGTAGATTGATAAACAGGAGCTGGAGGTTTGGGAACCTCAATCACGGGCGAAACTACTTGGTTGGGCAGATTGATAGACGTAGGTTGCGGGCGCGGTGCGGGCTTAGGTGGCAAATAATACTGCTCAAAAATACTCGAAAGCGTTTGGGGTTATTTTTCATTCGGTTCTGCCACCAACGACGCTACCGGGGGCTTATCTATCGGGAGCAAATTGGGTGTTTCACGGATTTTTCGTAGGTCTTTTTTTAGCAAATCATCCACCGATACATTGAACAACTTCGACATGGTTTTCAGAACGTCAATGTTGGGATTGGCGCGTTGTTCTTCATAAGCTCCTACCGAAGCACGCTTTATGCCCATTCGGCGGGCAAATTGATCCTGCGTCATCCCGTGCAATTTGCGCAGGTATTTCATGTTGTCGCTAACGATACTCATGGCAACTTTGATAAAAATTTTAGTAAAAATAGCGTTTTTTCTGTTTTACTAAAAATATAGAAACATTCTATCCAAAAATTGTACTTTTGGGGGTAGATTAAGCCCCAAAGCACGTTTAATCTGCTACATCTGGACTTTTAATTTCACAACAAATGACCACCACAGAATCACCCCAAGCCACTGATATTCAATACATATTTAAAGAACAGCGCAATAATGCTTGGGCAATAGCCCTTACTACTGCGAATGAGCGCATCGAAAAACTAAAAAAAATTCAATCCTACTTGCTCGCCAACCAAAGTGCAATCGAACGGGCGATGTACGACGATTTTCGGAAGCCAAGTGCCGAGGTCATGTTGGGCGAAGTGTATAGCATTACCTCCGAAATCAAGTTTGCTTGCAAAAATCTCAAACGTTGGATGCAGCCTCAGCGCCTTTCTACACCCATGGGATTAATTGGGACCTCCAGTTATATCAAACACGAACCCAAAGGCAATGTTCTGATTATTTCGCCGTGGAATTATCCCCTGGGTTTGGCCATAAAACCACTTGTTTCGGCCATTGCAGCGGGGAATGTAGCCATCTTGAAGCCTTCCGAGATGACGCCCAATACGTCGCAGCTCATCAAAAAGATGATAAGTGAGTTATTTCCAGAAAACGAAGTGGCTGCGGTGGAAGGCGATGCTACCGTTGCTACTGAGCTATTGACCTTACCTTTCAACCACATCTTTTTTACGGGTTCGCCTGCCGTGGGTAAAATAGTAATGCGGGCTGCCGCCGAGCATTTGGCGTCGGTCACGCTCGAACTGGGCGGAAAATCGCCCAATATCATTGACGAAACCGCCGATGTTAAAAAAGTAGCCGCCATGACGGCTTGGAGCAAATGCCTCAACAACGGCCAAACCTGTATTGCCGCCGACTACGTAATGATTCACGAATCTAAAAAAGAAGCATTCGTAAACGCTTACCGTGATGCCGTCACAGAAATGTATAATACCAGTGGACAGGGCATCGAAAACTCCGATAGTTATGCCCGCATTGTCAATCATCGGCATTTTGGCCGTATCAAAAATTACTTGGATGACGCCATCGCCAAAGGCGCGAAAATAGAAGTGGGTGGCGGCACCATGGCCGACCAAAATTTTGTCGAACCCACGCTCCTCACCCATGTCAACGATGAAATGAAAGTAATGCAAGACGAGATTTTTGGCCCCGTGTTACCCGTTTTGACCTACCGCGACAAAGAAGAGGTAATCGCCTACGTAAACAGTAAAGAAAAGCCGCTGGCCTTGTACATTCACAGCAAAAACAAGCAGAACATTGATTATTTCTTGAACAACACCTCAGCAGGAGATACGGTCATCAACGATTTGATGCTTCAATTTAGTAATGCCGAAGTTCCTTTTGGCGGTGTAAACAACAGCGGCATTGGCAAATCCAACGGATTTTTTGGGTTTCAGGAATTCAGCAATTTGCGCGGAGTGACCCAACGTCAATTTGGAACAATGAGCTTCATTTACCCTCCTTACACTGATAAAGTGAAAAAGCTGATTGATTTGTTTGTGAAGTATTTTTAGAGTCCAAATGAAAACCACCTTCGCTACGTTCCTATTTTTCTTTGTTGTTTTTGCGACAACGGCGCAGGAACTAAAAAAAGTAAAGAAAACCTTGGTTTCTAACCCCTTTACGCACGAGTGGGAGGAGTATCACGTGCTTAAATCAGACAAAAAAATCAAACACGGCCCTTACCAACAATTGGTGGACGACAAAGTAATAGAAACGGGGTTTTACAAAGACAACCAAAAAGACAGCACTTGGACGAGGACTTTTCCACATACTGGAGCGATTCGGGAACAGGGAAATTACGACAAAGGCGAACGGGCAGGGGTTTGGCAGTTTTACAACTATAAAAACCAGCTGGAATACTCCTACGATTTTACCAATCGCAAACTCGTGTCAGTCAACGAAGAAACCATTTCAAAAACCACGTGGGTCGTTACCAATACCGATACTTCACAAACCATGGTCGAGCACCCTGCTTTGTTTATGGGAGGTACAGCCGCCTTGGGAGAAATTCTTGGCAGAAACATGCGTTTTCCTGCT